>NZ_CP036433.1:344166-688333 GCF_007751035.1 Lignipirellula cremea
TTGCTTTGAAACGGGACGGGGAGCCGCCCCGGTATCTGGGCGACCTGCCGTACGCCGAACTGGAAGACCTGCTGACGGCGTTCGGGACTGCGGACTGGGATGCGGTCTTGTCCCGTCCGTGGTCGCCGGATCGTCCTTCCCCGAAACGGCCTCGATATCTGCATGCGGCCAATCAAAAAATGACCGATCTCCACCGGGCGGCATGCCTTGGCGATCTGGATTGGGTCCAAGCGGAAATCGCAGCCGGCGCCGATATCCGGGCAGGATGCGATGAAGGAACCACTCCGCTGCATCGGGCGGCGGCGACCGCCCAGCTCAAAATCTGTGGTCTGTTGATCGACGCCGGAGCAGATGTCAACGCGCCCGATCGTACCGGCATGACTCCGCTCGACTATGCAGACTGCGGCGACGAGTACGATTTCACGGGGAAAGCAGCCGCCCGCGTTGAAAAGCTGCTCAAGAAGCACGGAGCAGTGCACAGTTACGACGACGAATAACGCCGTGACGTGAAAAGAATAGCTGACTGCTTTGCTCGGCGGGTTCCCTTTCTGGCTGTGCTATCTTCCGTGTTCTCTGGCGAGGATGATTCTGGCATGTTGAGTGTTCGCGACCCTGCCGCCCGTGACGAACTGCTTGAGCAACGTGTTGTCGTCCTGGAGGGGGCGATTACCGAGGCGGTTTGCCATGAGGTTCTCGCCAAGATGCTCTTCCTGCAGCATGAGAGTCGGAATCAACCGATCCATCTTTTTATCGACTCGCCGGGTGGATTCGTGAGCTTTGCAGCGCATGCGCACTTTGACGCCGCGGCGGCTCAAGCTAACGGCCTGGTAGATCGCGTCATTAAAGAGTACCCCGCATGCCCCGTCCGCTTTTGAACGCAAGCCGGTCAGTCGTTATGGTAGAGGACGCGGGAGAAATAGCTTCGGTATTTAGCTCAACAGGAACCACGAAACCTGAGCGGCCCGAGCCGCTGATCTTTTGAGCCGAACGCGCTAGCGTCGGGCGGTTTTTACGTCCTTGAAAGGCCCGAAGGTAAAGGGAGCCGGTTGATAAATCGCCAACGCGTAAGGGGAACTCACGCCAAGGCGCAAAGCAGGAGGAAGAGGGGTGAGAATGCTTGGGCGGCGATCATGGTGGATGTCGCGTTTCCGACTCGGGCCAAACGGGGAAAATCGCCAAAGTTATTTTTCCCCGGCTCCTTCATCGTCTGACGATCCGCCAGCGGCGACGATGCGGTTCGTCGCCGTGGGGATTGAAGGGAAATGCGATTGCGCCCCAGCGGTGTTCTGCCGTTACTTCTCCGCAGGCAGCTGGCGGATTTTGATGTTGCGGAAGGCGACTTTGGCGCCGTGGTCCTGCAGGCCGATGTGGCCCAGGGCGGTCTCGGCGAAGCCTTTGCTGTTCTTCCATTTGCTGGCGGCGATGCGGGTGTTCCAGTCGTCGCTGCCGATGGTGTAGGTGTAAACCTGCTGGCCGTTGAACCAGTGCTCGCCGTGCCCGTCGACCAGACGGACGCGAACCGTGTTCCAGCTGTCGGGCTGAATCGGTTCGACATCGGAGGGAGGATAAATGTCGTAGAGCGCGGCGGTGGAGTTCTTGGTCGACCCGGTGCGGGGCTCGATCTGGATCTCCGGCGCGACGCCGTAGATGGGGCCCTTGGCCTCGGGATTCACGCGGAGCAGCACGCCGCTGTTGCCGGTCGTTTGCCATTCGAGCGTCAGTTCGAAGTTTTCAAAAGCCTCGTCGGTGTAGATATCGCCGCCCCCTTTGCTGAGTGTGAGAGCGCCGTCGACGACCGACCAGGCGCCGGCTTCCAGCGGCTTCTTTGTGCGCCAGCTGTGCCAGCCTTTGACCGACTTGCCGTCGAACAGCAGTTGCCAGCCGTCGGCTTTTTCCTGCGCGGTCAACTGGTTCAGCGGCGGGTCAGCGGCCGCCGCCTGGCCCGGCGACAGGGCCGCCGTGGCCGCAAGGATTAACAAACAGGACAGGATGTGCATCGCGGAGGTTTTCATCAGGGTTACCTTTTTCCGGGGGTTGGGTCCGGCCGTATGATTCACGGCCGGCGGTCAGGAATCGTTAAGTGTACGATTCCTCTCTCTCAACTTTCTAAACTATCCCCGCGACGCAGGGAACGAGCAACATGGGGGTTACCGTCCTTCGCGCCATCATGGGATGCTCTCCGTAGCGGAACTCGCCAGAGTTTGGCCGGTGCTGCTATCGCTGCGAATCGCAGTCCAAAGGCTGGCGACTTCGGCTAACGGTGGGCCATTCAGGGGAGGGGTCCCGGTGCGAGAGTTTGGGTCGCGCCTTTTTCCTATTCGAATACGATCCAGTAAATACCGGCGGCGGTAAAGGCGGCGCCCAGCAGGACGATGCCGGCCCCGACGGCTCGGATGGCGCCGGGCGACTTGACTCCGGCGAGTTTCACCACGCGGCGT
Source organism: Lignipirellula cremea (assembly GCF_007751035.1). Lineage (NCBI taxonomy): Bacteria > Pseudomonadati > Planctomycetota > Planctomycetia > Pirellulales > Pirellulaceae > Lignipirellula > Lignipirellula cremea. Next base: position 346,605 of record NZ_CP036433.1, read on the forward strand.
CCTGCCTGATCGGACAGATAGAAACAGTCGGGAAGTCGCACGAGCGCGATCCCCAGCACGACTCCCGCGATACTGACTCCGATCAGGCCGCAACCAAAGAGGGCCCGAATCTCATCGGCGACCTGCGCGCGTCTCATCAGGAACACCGCGGCCGCTATCCCGGCGGCGCCCAGTCCCCCGATCAAGGCGCGTCGTTTCGCGAGCGACCAATCCCGGCCGCCGCTCGATTCGGGAGTTCCCAGGGCCGAATTGATGGCGATCCGAATCTCCGCCAGGCCTTCCTCAAGAGCTCGCAGAAGCCTCCCATTGGTGCGGATGCTTCCAATCGCCGAGCCCAAGGGAGACGGTCGCAACATCCGGAAGAAGAGCGTGAAAAAGTTCTGGAACGCCTGCATGACAAAACGGTCGGATTCCGAAGTCTGATAGTCTTCGTCGGCAGGTCGGTCGGTGGAAATCACTGTTTCGCAAACGACCGTATGATTGATGGGACCCTTCAGCGACATAACGACGCGGCCGAAGTTTGCCTTGAGTTCCATGCTCTCAACGCACACCGTCAAGTCGGCGTTGTGGATCACAGGGCGGGAAAGTGACTGCAGGTGTTGCTCGATTTTCGTCTGAAGCACCTGTTCCAATGACGCCGCATCTGCAACGGGCTGGGATGCCGCATACTCCACTGTAACCGATATCATGAAAGGCGCCTTGGATTACCTGGCGAGATGAACTTGGGCGTTCCTCTAGAATAGCACGCCAGAAACTCCCGATCGCGTGCAAGCCCGCCGCGCAACGACTCTAACCGGCTGAACCTGAACCCACTGGCGGTTCTGTCACGAAGAGGATCTCACGCCAGGGCGCAAAGGGGGTGGTCGGCGGCGGATCGGAGGAAGCGGATTGAGACAGGTTTTCACGCATCGCGGTGACTCACTTTGCCGGGTAAACCAGAAAGGTCATCAAACGCCAGTCGTACCGGGGGCCGCAGGGAACCCTTGGAAAACGGATGGCAGGCCCTGGCTGCGTCGGCGTTCCTGGCCCGGTGTAGAATCTATCAGGCGGCGGAATCCTTCGTTATCACTGCACCCTTACTTCCCCAAGGAATGGACGGCAATGAACATCTCGCTTGATGGCAAACGGGCCCTGGTCACGGGCGGCAATTCTGGCATTGGTTCCGCGATTACTCTGGCGCTGGCTGAAGCCGGCGCGCGGGTGGCGATCAACTACGTCGCTCATCCGGAAGCGGCCGACGATCTGGTCCAAAAGATCAGGGCGGCCGGCGGCGATGCCATGGGCGTAGAGGCCGATGTCTCCGACCCGCAGGCCGTGGCGGCGATGTTCGAGCAGGTTGACGAAGCGTTCGGCGGCATCGACATCCTTATCAATAACGCCGGCATCGACGGCGCCAGGGCGTCCGGCTGGGAGGCGGAAGTCGGCGCCTGGCGGAAAGTGATCGAGGTGAACCTGGTCGGTTCGTTTCTCTGTGCGCGGGAGGCCTTGAAAAGGATGACGCAGCAGGGCAGCGGCGTCGTGCTGAGCACCACCTCGGTCCATGAAAAGATTGCCTGGTCGGGCTACAGCGCGTACACGTCCAGCAAGGCGGCCTTGAGTATGCTCACAAAGACGCTCGCCCAGGAGGCGGCGCCGCATCATGTGCGCGTGCTGGCGGTCGCGCCCGGCGCCATCAAAACGCCCATCAACCAGTCGGTCTGGAACGATCCCCAGGGGATGAAAGACCTGCTGGAAAAGATTCCGCTGAACCGCATTGGCCAGCCGGAAGAAGTCGCCCAGATGGTGGTCGTCCTCGTGTCGGATGCTGCTTCCTACGTGACAGGATGCACAATCTTCGTCGACGGCGGCATGACCGACTATCCCGGTTTTGCACACGGCGGATGAAGACGGAAACGGCTGCGCATCGCTGTCCCAATTCTGGCGACTGCGGGACAGGTTGAAAACTTGTCCTGCGTTTCGCTCTTAGACGACGGTCAGGATTGGCTCGCGGCGGCAGGCGGGTTTGGTCAGGAGTAACTGGGAGACGCCGATCTCGCGTTCGCGGAATCCGGCTTCACAATAGCACAGGTAATAATGCCAGGTGCGGACGAATCGCTCGTCGAAGCCGAGCGCTTTGACGGCTTCGATCGCACCCCAGAAATTGGCGCGCCAGTGGGCCAGCGTTTTGGCGTAATGCGGGCCGAAGTCCTCCGTATGGACAAACCGGAAGTCGGTCTGGCTGCCGACTGCTGTCGCCATTGCTCCCATGCTCGGCAGGAAGCCGCCGGGGAAGATGTAGCGCTGGATGAAGTCGACCGACTTGCGATATTGATCATAGCGATGATCGGGAATCGTGATCGCCTGCAGGCACATCATGCCGTCGGGTTTCAGCAGGGAGGAGCACTTCGCAAAGTAGCCGGGCAGGTACTTCTCGCCGACGGCTTCGATCATTTCGATCGAGACCAGCTTGTCGTACTTGCCGGACAAATCGCGATAGTCGTGCCGCAGCAACTCGACCCGGTCCTCAATGCCGGCCGCCTGAAAGCGGCGCCCTGCGTAAGCGTGCTGTTCGTCGGAGATCGTCGTGGTGACGACATGGCAGCCGTAACGCTGCGCCGCATGCAGGGCGAAACCGCCCCAGCCCGTGCCGATCTCCAGCAGACGGTCGCCCGGCGATAGCTGCAGCTTGCGGCAGATGCGGTCGTACTTCTCGACGGACGCTTCTTCCAGCGTCGATTCGGCCGTCGGAAAGACGCCGCTGGAGTACGTCATCGTGGGATCGAGCATTAGCGCAAAGAAGTCATTGCTCAGATCGTAATGCGCCGCGATGTTCCGCTTGCTGCCGGCCCGCGTGTTCCGCCGGAGCCAGTTCGCGGCGGTCCGCAGCGGTCGCAGCAGCCGGGCGGCGCCTTGTTCGACGCCTTCCAGGAACTCGGTATTCTGGGTCAGCACGCGCATCGCGGTCGTCAGGTCGGGCGAGTCCCAGTAACCGCGAATGTACGCCTCCGCCGCCCCGAGTCCGCCGCCCAGCAGAACGTCCCGATAGAAACGTTCGTCATGCACCTGCATCGCGGCTGTCAAAACGGCCCCGTCGGCCTGGCCGAACTGGCTGGCTCCGCCGCGGTCGACGACCGCTAACTGGCCCCGCTCCAGCTTCGCCAGTCGCTGCAGCACGATCCGCCGGAACAGGCTGCGGGTATTTAACCCGGCAGAGGTTAACGGACGACGGTTGGCAGCTTCGGAGTCGGGGCGGACGAGCTCGCCCGTTTCGTGGGATGCGAATAGACGGGACATTTTTTCCACCAGAGTTTCAAGGCCTGATAATGAATGCCCGCGATGATTTGCGCGGTCATCAGCGGGTAGCGAAAGGTCATGCGACGCAGCTGCGGCCGGTTGAGCTCCCGCCGCTGGAGCGTCATGCGGGCGTGAAAAAGGCGCCGGTCGTCCTGCAGATTGGTGAGGTCGATCTGCAGGTTTTCACCAGGCGCCGAGAGTTTCCAGCGGTAGCACATCTCCATCTCCATAAACGGGGAGACGTGGAATTCTTTGTCGTGGACGAACCGTAATGCGTCCCCTTCCCCTTCCCGGTTTCCGTCCCACAGCAGGTACACATGCCGTTCGTTCCACGGCGTGTTGTTGACCTCCGCCAGCACGTGCTCGACCCGCCGCCCGCTGGCGTCGAAAACATAGAACAGGTTGAGCGGGCTCATGTAATAGCCCAAGCACCGCAGCTGCGTGAGCAGCCGGATCGGACCGACCGGCCTCTGGCCCGTTTGTTCCCGCACCAGCTCGCGCACTTCATCCGCCAGCGGCAGCGAAGGGTCAAACAGGTGATCGCTCCGCAGGAACGAGCGCGTCGCCTGGCTGCTTGACGCGATCAGGCCGTGCGGGCCGACCAGCGACGGCAGTTCGTCGAGATCCAGATAGACCATGAACAGCCGATACTGGAAACGGTGGTCTACGGGCTCGCGACGACGATGCGTGACGGTTCCTTCATAGATGCAGCTGTGCATGCGTCGAGGTCGATTCCAAAGTGTTGGGCGACGGCGAGCGCGCTGTTGACGCCGTCTTCGTGAAAACCGTAGCCCCAGTAAGCGCCGCAAAAGTGGGTGCGGTTCTGGCCGCTGATCTGTCCGAACCGCTGCTGGGCCGCGATCGAGTCGCGGGAGTACGCCGGATGATGATAGGAGAACGTCCGCAGAACCCGGGCCGCGTCGATATCTTCCGCCGGGTTGAGCGTCAGCAGGATGGGGGTTGGCGAGTCATGGTTCTGCAGGCGACTCAGGTCATACGTGACGGCGGCCGAGCGAGTCTCCCCCTGCGACACGCGATAGTTCCAGCTGGCCCAGGCGCGGCGGCGCGAGGGAAGCTGACGCGTATCCGTGTGCAGCACGGCCGCATTCGGTTGATAGGGAAACGCCTTCAGGATCTCCCGTTCCGCGGGCGCGGCGTCGGCCAGCAGGCGGAGCGTCTGGTCGGCATGCGTGGCGAAGACGACCTGCTCGAACCGCTCAGGCGGGCCGTTCTGCGGCGTTACGATGACGTCGTGTTCCGACCGCGCGACGGCGGCGATCGGCGTCGCCAGGCGAACCTGGTTCTGCAGCGGCTGAAGCAGGGCCGTGACATAGTTTCGCGAGCCGCCTACGATCGTCCGCCACTGGGGGCGATCGCGCAACTGCATCAGGCCGTGATTGGCGAAGAAGCCGATCATAAAGTCGGCGGGGAAATCGAGGATCGCCATCGGGCTGCTGGACCAGATGGCGGCCGCCATCGGCACAAGATAAAGCTCGACAAAACGGCGGCCGACGCCGCAGGTACGGAGGAATTCTCCGACGGTGCGGCCGTCTTTCAGTTCTCCGCTGGCGACGGCCTGCGTGCCGCGCTGGTTGAATCGATAAATGTCCCACAGCATCCGCCAGAACGCGGGGCGCAGGCTATTGGACCGCTGCGCGAACAGCCCGTCGAGCGAGCCGCCCTGGTACTCGGCGCCGGTCTTATCACAGCGCACGCTAAAACTCATGTCACTGGGCTGCGAAGGGATTTTCAGCAGTTCCAGCAGTCGGCAGAAGTTGGGATAGGTGCGCTCGTTGTACACCATGAAGCCCGTATCAACCGGAAAGGTCTCCCCCGCGAGGTCGACGTCCACGGTGTTCGCATGCCCGCCGGGCCAGGCGTTCGCTTCAAACACGGCGACCTGGTGCTGTGTGGAGAGCAGCCGCGCGGCCAGACTTCCGCTGACGCCGGAGCCGATGATGGCGATCCGCATCAGGCGGCCTCCTTAGCGGGTCTGCGGACGGAGGAAGCCAGGACATGGGCCGGCGCCGGTTTCAGATCCCAGACCAGACCCAGCCACGACAGCACGATCAGCAGGTAGTAGGAAACATCGATCTCCCACCAGCGAAAGCCTTGCCGGGCCGAAGCCGGATAATAGTGATGGTTGTTGTGCCAGCCTTCGCCGAACGTGACCAGCGCCAGCCAGAAGTTGTTGCGGCTGTCGTCCTTCGTGGCGAACCGGCGACTGCCGAATTGATGCGCCAGGGAATTGATGCCAAAGGTGGCGTGGTACAGGGCGACCGAGGACACGAAGCTGCCCCAGACCAGCATCTGCAGGCCGCTGGTTCCCGAATCCGGCCAGAGCTGACCGATCGTCGCGCCCAGCGCGAACATGCCGATCGCCAGCAGCGTGGGGGCCAGCGAATCATGCCGCTCCAGGAACCGCAGTTCGGGAAATTTGAGCCAGTCCTTCACCACGCGATAGTTCGTGCCATTTGCCTCGCGCGTCATGAACCAGAGCAGGTGGCTCCAGAGAAAGCCCTGCTGGACGGGCGAATGGATATCCTCAGGCTGGTCCGAGGTGCGGTGATGATGCCGATGATGGGCCGCCCACCAGATCGGACCGCCCTGCCCCGCGGAACTGCCCAGCAAGGCGCCGAGGAACTGCACGGTGCGGCTGGTCTTGAAGGCTCGATGCGAAAAATAACGGTGATAAAACGCCGTCAGGCCAAACACCCGGGCGAAGTACGCGCCGGCCGCCACGCCGACGGCGATCCAGCTCCAGCCTACCACCAGCACCAGCAGGCAGGCCGCATGCAGCAGGACAAACGGTACGATCCGCCTCCACTCGACTCGCCCTGGCAGGGACATGCATTGACTCGACTTGGAAAGGTTCCCTTCGGCTGCGCGCCACAGCGGAGGCAGTCCAACGCGGCACTCTAGCGCGAAGGGCCGATTTGACAAGGGAAGGTTCGCGAGAAGTTATTCGGGCGAGGAGCGTTACTGCGGGCTGGTGCTGCGTCTAGGCAAAGAGTTCGGGTTCTTCCCATTAGCCGTTTTGGCGATAGCCACGGTTAACTAAAAGGAACAGCTAACTAAAAGGAACAGCGGCTCGCGCGAAAATGGCCAAACCTGAAATGGAAACTTGACGCACCACCAGGGAACGTGCGAGGAATGACTGTCAGATAGGGATTCGTCGTATCGAGGAAGAATCGACGCCGGTCAGTCGTTCGTCGCTCGCCGGGGCGGGAGGGGGAAAAAGGGGCTTGTGTTGCGCACATACGCCTCATAACCGTCCACGCGACGGCGTAACGAACTCTCCAGCAGGCGTACGCCCGAGACGCGGATCAGCAGGAACGACATCAGCAGCGGCCCCACGATCGTCCACCACCAGGAGTCTGGCTGCACGGCGAAGAAATAGAACCCCCACCACGCCAGGAAGTCGCCGAAGTAGTTGGGATGCCGCGTGTACCGCCACAAGCCGCGATTCATCACGCGACCGCGGTTGGCGGGATCGGCTTTAAAACGGGCCAGCTGGTAGTCGCCGACCGTTTCAAAAAACAGGCCGACAATCCACAAGATCACGCCGATCACCATTCCCGGATACCAGGCCGGATTCTGGCTGACGCCGACCTGGATCGGCAGGCTGATGACCCACATCAGGACGCCCTGCAGGCCGAACACGGTGAACAGGCTCACCAGCGGGAACCACGGGCCATGATGTTCCCGCATTTCGGCATAGCGGTAGTCTTCCGGCTTGCCCATGTTTCGCCAGGCCAGATAACCGGCCAGTCGCAAGCCCCACACGCTCACCATCAACGCCAGCACCAGTTGCTGTGGCGCCAGCCGGCCGCCCGCCCAGAGCGAGACCCAGGCCGTGACGACGAAGCCGCTTCCCCAGAAAATATCGACAATGCTTGCATCGTGCAGCAGCAGACTCAGGAGCCACAGCGAGAAGACCAGGACCAGAATCGCCGTAAGATTAAGGAGCAGAACGTATTCGATCGCCATCGGTTGCCTTCGCCGGCCGAGAGGGTTGACAGGTCCCTATCATGATAGCAAGCAGACAACCCCCGCATCCGTCACTCAGGAACCAGGCGATGAACCTGATGGAACTTGCCGAAACGGGCTTCGTACCGGACTGGCTGATACGCATTGGCATTCGGCGATTGCTGGCGAAACGGAAACAGGCCGTTACCACGAACGATCTGGCGGAGTTCACGGACCAGCTTCGACACAGCCCCCTGGCGGTCGCGACCGACACGGCCAACACGCAGCATTACGAAGTGCCGTCCGCTTTTTTTGAGAAGGTGCTGGGTCCGCGATTAAAGTACAGCTCTTGCTGGTACGAGCAAACGGACGCCACGCTGGCCGAAGCGGAAGAGGCCATGCTCCGCCAGACGTGCCAGCGGGCGGACCTCCGCGACGGCATGCGGGTGCTGGAACTTGGCTGCGGCTGGGGATCGCTCACACTCTGGATGGCGGAGCAGCACCCGGCGTGCGAGATCGTGGCCGTCTCCAACTCCGCCAGCCAGCGCCAGTTTATCGAGCAGCGTGCGCGGGACCGCCGGCTGTTCAATGTCCAGGTGATTACGGCCGACATGCGAGATTTCGATGCGGGCGATACGTTCGACCGGGTCGTGTCGGTGGAAATGTTCGAGCATATGCGAAACTACGAGCTACTGTTTCGCCGCGTGGCAAGCTGGATGAAGCCGGACGGCAAAGCGTTTGTCCATATCTTTTGCCATCGCGATTCGCCCTATCTATTTGAGACCGAAGGGGCGGAAAACTGGATGGGCCGCCACTTTTTTACCGGCGGGATGATGCCCTCAGAAGATCTGTTCGGCCGCTTCTCCGACGACCTGACGATCCAGCAGCAATGGCGGGTCAGCGGCCTGCACTACTGGCGCACCTGCGAGGCCTGGTTAAAGAATCTGGACCAGAATCGGACCGCGATCCGCGATCGCTTCCGGCAGGACTTCTCCGACCGCGAGTCGGATCTCCGCTTGCAGCGCTGGCGGATCTTTTTCCTGGCCTGCGCCGAACTGTTCCGCTATCGTAACGGGGAGGAGTGGTTCGTCGCGCATTACCTGTTCGAACGAACGATCACCCGTCAGCCGCAGCGCCGGGTCGAACACCATGATCGTCTCTCTCAGGTCCGCCCTGGGCCGTTTGGGTAGCGCTTTCTCACTCCGTGGGAAACGATTCTTCGTTGCGAGTTCTGGCGGCTTCTTTGCCCCGCCTTTCACCATTCCGGCAGCCCTTCCTTCATCTGCTGCGTGGCCTCTTTCGGGTCGAACGCGGCCGGGTCGAAGGGGCCGTACCACTCGAGCATGGCATCGTGCTCGCTGTGATCCGGGTCGGTGACGGCGGCGACGAAATCGACGAAACCCCAGACCCCGCCCACATCTTCAGGCGGGCAAGCTCGCTTGCCGCCGGTGCACCGCGGATAACTGACGCCTGGCTCGACCAGGCTCACGGCCTCCAAGGTCACCTTGTGCTCCCAGCCGTCGCCAAAGTCGTACAGGTAGATCAGCTGCTTTTTCGAACCCTGCGGCGCCAAGAGATGGCTGAGACGCACGCCCGCATAATCCATCGCTCCGAGGTCTTGGAAGTCGTCCATAAAGAGCCGCGAGTCCATTAAGCGGAGGTCTCCCACCTCGAACTGGTGCAAATGCGAATTGGTCCAGCCCATGGCGGTTTGAATCAGCTCGTGCAGCTTTCCCAGCGTCACGTCGGTTGTTTCTATCCGCCGCCAGATGGGAGGGGACGCGCCCCGCAGCGTAATCTTCAGGCGATACACTTTCGTGTCGGCAGGCAGCGATTCGGCCGGCGGACGGACGCGGACCCACTCGGTCACCGTGCGGGTAATCCGTTTCCCCTTCCATGGGGGAAGCGTGTCGGGGTCGATCAGGATTTCGATCGAACGGGCGACGCCCGGCTGGCGCCGAATCAGCCCCTTCTTCTCAAGCGTCTTCATCATTTGATTCACCGAAGGCGGCGAGACTCCGACGGCCTCGGCGATCTCCGACTCTGCCGGCGGCAGGCCAAAGCCCTCGATATAACGATGGATGTAGGCCAGATAACGTCCCTGGGTCGGGGTAAAGTCGCTCATGGCAGGTTGGTTCTCGGAATACAGCAGGAATCGCTCTGTCGCAGGGCCCGCGATGTCGGCTCGAAAAAAGGGCTCGCAGGCCGACGCCGGTTTAACCCCATTTACTCACTCTGGCATTCTTCTTGCAAGCCCTTCGAATGCCGCGTTAGAATTTTAACTGGCAGCGACGCGATTCTTTTGATCCGGCGAGGTGTGCATGTGGGGTAGACGAACAACGGCAGCGATGATTCGGGCGATGGCTGTCTGCTTCCTGGCGATCCCGTCAGGACTCTTCGCTGCGGAACCGGAGCTTCGCACCTGGAGTTCGTCCGACGGCCGGTTCTCGACAGAGGCCCGGCTGGTCGCACTGCAGGGCGGCATGGTCACTCTGCAGAAGAGCACCGGCGAAACGATTTCGGCGCCGTTGCGGTCCCTGAGTCTGCAGGATCGCGACTACGTGCTCCAGCGAGAGGACCCGGCCGACCCGGCCGTGGCGCTGTTTCTCAAGGCCCGCACGGAACAACAGCCGCTGGAATATGTTCCGGTGAGCGAGTTTTCCACGGCGCCCCAGCGGCGGATCGACTATCTGGCCGTTTCACGCGACGAATCACGAGCGTTGACCTGCAGCAATCTGCCCGCAGGGACGAGCTTTGTCTGGGATCCGGCGACCGGCGACAAGATCTGCCAGCTGGAGCGCAGTGGGCCGCTGAACGCCGCCGCCCTTGGTCCTGCCGGCAAGATCGCCGTGATCAGCGATTCGACCAGGGTCGAGGTCTTCGATGCGTCCACCGGCAAACGGCGGAACACGTTTCCCGTGCCCCAGGAAGCGCAGGGCGAGATCGTTTCTCTGACCGTCTCCGACGACGCCCAGTGGTACATCGCCATCACGGCGGATCGCCGCATCCTGCGCCATCGCCTGAGCGACGGCCAGGGCCTGGCCTCGCCGCCGGTTCCCCATGAAGGCGGCGGCCGGAGCGAGTATTTCGCCGTCGGACCGCACGGGCAGGCCGTGCTGATGAGCAGCAATCCGGCCATCCTGAATTTGTATCGCGACCAGGGCGACGCCACGAAAGTCGAAACGATCCGGCTGGAGCACAAGGCGGAACCGCACGCCGCGGCCTGGTCGGATTCGATGACGGCGTTTGCCTGCAGCAAACATCAACTGCTGGTTTTCCTGAAGGTTGACGACGGCTGGAAACGCCTGGATCCGATGTGGCTCAGGCTGCAAGACGTCGCCCGGATGGTGATTGCGCCCGATGAAGAAATGGTGGTGCTGCAGGGAGACGGGAAGAAGATCCAGATCTTCGACATCTCGACCGGCGACATCCAGTACGCGGAGGAGCCGGAGCCCCATCTGCCCAAAGTCATCGGCTCCAGCGGGCTCACGCTGTACGCTTCCTACGGCAACCATTTCTGCTGCTGGAAGACGCCCTATCGGGAACAGCCCAAAACCGTCTGGTTCCGTGAGACGAAGGAATTGTTGCGCCAGGGCGAGTTCGAAACGCTCGACAGGCTGGCGGGACTCTGTCTGGCCGATCCCACGCCGTTTTCCTGGGGCGAACTTTCCAAGTTCGATTCGTTTATCGACGCGCTGCTGGCGCCCGTCAACCTGCGCGATTTTGGCGATTTCCACGCCGTCAAACGGACCGCGAAAGCGAAAGCCTGGCGGGAGAAAAATCCAGAATCCATCGCGGCCCGCGTGCTGCTGGCCGGGTATCAGATCAACGACGCCTGGCATGCACGCGGCGACGGCTACGGCGATTCCGTCACGCCCGAAGGCTGGCGGACTTTCCATGCCGGCATCACCGACGCCAAAGAAACCCTGGAGCCAGTCATGCAGGGCGACGATCCGCCCGCCCGCGCTTACTGGTTCCTGTTTATTGTCGCCATGGCCAAAGGCTGGGAAGGCGAACAGATGGCGCCCCTGCTGACCGCCTTCTTCCAGCGCTACCCTGACTACACGGAGGGGCATCAGCTGATCGCCCAGCGTTTGATGCCGCGCTGGGGCGGAGAGGAAGGGGAGACGACCGCCTATATCGAAAAGGTCGCCGATACCATCGGCGGCGAACGGGGCGACATCGCCTATGCCAATATGACCATCGACCAGCTCAAGTTCCACGCGAGCGATAAATTTTTTGAAGAGACCCGCTTCCAGTACGACCGCATGATCCGCGGTCTGCTTGCTCTGGCGCGGAATCCGAATCAAAAATCGTACGCGGTCAACTACGGCATGTTCTTCGCCTGGGTGCAGCGGGATAAAGCGACCGGACTGAAGTTCTACGCCCTGCTCGACGACCCCCGCTACGAAGGGCGGTGGAAGCCCTGGGGCTACGAAGGCCTGTTCGACTACGTGATTCACTGGCTGGAAACCGAAGAGTAGGCCGCCGCCGGAAAGCATGCATCGCGTCAACACCTTGCACCTGCCAGCCAGGCAAGCGTCGTTCCTGAAGACAACAACAAAGCCAACCGCCATGTCGATCCACCAACCCGCCTGCGGCAAGCGTTTCCCCCTCTTCCCCGCCGGAATCTGCCTCGCCCTGCTGATCAGTCTGGCGCCCGCGTCCGCGGCGGAGCCCGTCTGGAAGGGCTGGTCCCCGGAGGCGCCAGCGCCGGCCGTCTTCCCTTTCGACGCGGCCCAGGCCAGAACCCATCAGCAGGCCTGGGCCGAATACCTGCAGGTCCCGGCGACGCAGAACGTCGCTTTGCCCGGCGGAGAGAAAATCCAACTGCAGCTGATTCCGCCCGGCGAATTCCGCATGTACCAGACGTACAAGGAGCCGGAGATCAGCGTCCTGACGCACGCTTTCTGGATGTCGGAAACCGAAGTCACGCAGGCCCAGTGGCAGGCCGTCATGGGCGAACAGGTGCTGCCCGATAAACGCCTGTTCGCGCAGATCAAAGTCGGCCCGCAATACCCGGTGACGTTCCTCCTTGTCGAAGACGTCGTGAAGTTCTGCGACAAGCTCACCCAGCAGATCAAGGCGGCCGGCAAACTGCCCGACGGTTACCAGTTTGATCTGCCGACCTCGGCGCAGTGGGAATTCGCCTGCCGCAGCGGTTCCAACACGCCGTACTACTACGGCGAAGATGCCGCCCAAATGCCGGACTATGCCTGGTTCTTCGACAATGCAGGCGACCCCCAGGCCGAGCATCGCAATTTCCAGAGCCCGCATGCGCACGCCGTCGGTTTGAAAAAACCCAATGCCTGGGGCCTGTTCGATATGTACGGCAACCTGATGGAGCCGTGCCAGGACGAAAACGGCTTTAACCCTGGCGGAATCGATCCGCTCAAACGCCAGGGCGACGGGCCGCGGATCGTTCGTGGGGGGAACTTTATCACCACGTTCGAAAAAATGAGTCTCCGCTATCACCCCGATCTGTGGCGCGGCGCGGCGACCAAATTCCACGGTTTGCGACTGGTGCTGTCACGTCCCCTGATTCCCTCCAGCGACCGTCCGCCGCAGGTCGCCAGTCTGCCCGCACCCGCCCGGCCGCTTCCTCCCACACCAGAGCCCAACAAACCAGAGACTCCCAGGCCGGAGCCCGTCTGGACGGGCTGGCCTGCGGATGCGCCGCCGGCCGCGGTGTTTCCTTTTGACGCCGACCAGGCGAAGGTCCATCAACAGGACTGGGCCGAGTACGCGCAGCAGCCGATCGTCAAAGTCATTCCGCTGGGGAACGACGAACAGATCACCATGATCCTGATTCCTCCCGGCAAGTTCACCCTGGCGCCCGATGTGCGGCTTCGCCGGCAGGCGGAAATCACGGCCGTCATTACGCAGCCGTTCTGGATCGCCGAGACCGAAGTCACGCAGGGACAGTGGGAAGCCGTGATGGGCCCGCAGAAACTTTCCGAACGCGACGCCGCTAGTATCCGGCATGGCCCCAACTATCCGGCCAGCTGCATTCCCAGCGACGACCTGGTTGCCTTTTATCAGAAGCTCGCCGAGAAAGTCCGCACGCTGGATCTGCTGCCGCCTGGCTATGAAATGGATTTCCCGACCGCCGCGCAGTGGGAGTTTGCCTGCCGGGCCGGCACCAACACCGCCTGGTACTTTGGCGACGATCCGCAATTGCTGCCCGAGCACGCCTGGTTCGGCGAACTGGCTGCCAACCCCGAAGACCTTCATATGACTTTTGGGCGACCCCATGCCCAGAAGGTGAAGCTGAAAAAGCCGAACCCCTGGGGGCTGTACGATCTGCTCGGCAATCTGGCGGAAGCGTGCAAGGACAACGAAGACTATCCGTTCGCCGGCGGTATTGATCCGTTCAACTTCAACACGGGGAAACGCCGGATCTGCAGCGGAGCCAGCTTCAACGACCCGCTGGAAAAGTTCCGCCTGGGCTATCACGAACTGTATCCCGGGCGAAACGGCTCTACGATTTGCGGCCTGCGTCCCGTGATGACGCTGCCGGTTCTCTATCGACGGCCGCCGGCGGAGCCGCCGCTGGAAATCCCCGAGCTGGTGGTCAAGCATCCCGACGGCGGCCGCTCCTGGCCGGAGTCCGCCCCGCCCCGGGCCAGCATGCCTTGCGACGCCCAGCAAGCCCGTCGCCTGCAGGAAGCGTGGGCCGCGTATCTGCAGCAGCCGGTCGAGAAAACGGTTGCCCTGCCGCGGAATGAATCGCTCACGCTCCGGCTGATTCCGCCGGGCGACTTCATGATGGGAGCCGCCCCCGAATCGTTCCAGGCCCGTATCGCGGACCAGTATCCGCAGCACCAGGTCTGGATCACCCGGCCGTTCTATCTGGGCAAATTTGAGATCACGCGGCTCCAGTGGAATTCCGTCATGGTGCACCGCTCCGAAGCCAGGCTAAACGGTGATTACCTTCCGCAAAGCGGCCTGACGATGTCCCAGGTCGAAGACTTCCTGGCAGCGCTCAATCAGCACGCTGCGGGCCAGGGCGTCCGGTTTGTGCTGCCCACCGAAGCCCAGTGGGAATACGCCTGCCGCGCCGGTTCGGCCGACCCCTGGAGTTCGGGCGGCGCCGAGGACGACCTGCTTTCGGTCTGCTGGTATCGTTCGTCGATGATTCCCGGCCGACCCGCCCAGGCGCAAGCGGTCGGCCAGCTGAACGCCAACGCCTTCGGCCTGCACGACATGCACGGCAACCTGGGCGAATGGTGTGCGGATCTCTACGCCCGCGACGCCTACCAGAAGGCGTCCGCCAACGATCCGACCGGCCCGTCGTCCGGCCTGGATTACGTGGTTCGCGGCGGCATGCACCAGGAACCGGCCCTGCTCGTCCGGTCCGCAGCCAGGGCGCACGGGTCGCCCGTTGAAGCCAGCACGCGCATCGGCGTTCGCGTCGCTCTCATTTTCCTGGACGAGTAGCGGTCGGAAATCGCGGGATGGTCGACTTTCTGCGTCGGCTGTTTCGCAAAACGACCCAACCAAAAGCGAAAGCAGGCACCCTCGCGTTCCTTAATCGGCCGCCGGGGACGGCTCGGTCAGAGGATCGAGGGAAAGGGCCGCGCGGTAATCCGCCTGGGCGGCGAAGTAATCGAACTGGGCTTCAATCAGAGACAGTTGCGACTCGGTGACGGACTTCTCATAGATGTTCAATTCGACCAGGTTGATGTCGCCGGCGTCGAACTGCAGGCGCCCGAGTACGAGCGTTTCTTTGGCTAACTTCACATTCAATTCTGCACGCTGAATCCGCGCGGCGGCGGCGGCCAGGGCGGACACGGCGTCCTGCACCGCCGCGGCGGTTTTGTCGAGAACGAACTGGCGCTTGGCGGTCAGCTGGTTCAACTTGCCGCGGGCGGCGTTGATTTTCCCCTGGGCTTCCCGCCTTTGAATCGGCAGTTCCCCGTAAAGGCCCGCTTCGAGTTCAAACGGCGTTTTGTCTTTTGTTTTGGTGGCGTCGAAGCCGACGTCTTTCGATGCGAGGATCAGAAAGTCCAGTTTCGGCAAGACCATGTTCTCGGCGTATTCCAGGTCAACCCGCACTTTTTGGATGGCGAATTCAACATCCCGCAACACCGGAGAAGCCGCGATCGCCGCCGAGATATCGGCGGAAAGCATATCGAGATCCGGCTGGGCGGTGGTCGGAAAGGCCTGCGGCAGGCTGGCTCCCGGCGGAATGAGCGGTTGCCCGTCGCGGTTGCGATAGAACAGCGACAGTTTGATCGCCGCCTGCTGCAGTTTGCGTTCGGCTTCTATCAGTTTTGCTTCGCGCGAGGCGATCAGCTGTTCGTTGTTGATGCGAGTAATCTTTTTCAAATCGCCGGCGTCGACCCGCAAGTTAATCTGGCGAACGCGATCCTCTGCGTTCTGCAGCAGTTCGCGCTGGGTTTCGACAGCCTGTCCCGCTGCGACCCACGACCAGTAAGTTTGCGTTGCCTGACGCACGTACTCCAGCATTTCCATCTGTACGGCAGGCTCGACGGCTTGTCGGGCGAGGTCTGCCTGGAACATCTCGGCGCGACGTCGATCAATGTCTCGCCCTTTGAGCAGGGGCGTGCCTAATCCCAGGGAGAATTCGCCGCCTTCATCTGTTTGACGTTCTTTGAACCAGGGTTGAAAATCTCCCCGTCCCAGTTTGTATCCGCTGTACAGATAGCCGCCATTGTAGAGCGGTTGCTCCAGGCTTAATCCATGCCGATAGTTTTCGTAAAAGCCCTGCGGCATGGAGATGCTGAACGCTTTTGCTTTGGTGTCGAATTCCCCGCGGGCGGCCAGCTGCTTCCCCTCGGCGACCTGGCGTTCGCGGTAGGCGCTGACTAACAGGGGATACGCCTGCAGGACGGACACGGTGACATCCGCCAGTTCCAGCGGCGCGTCGCTGCGAGGCGGCAAAGGGGTTGATTCAGCCGGCGCCGGTAAAATCTCTGGCTCAATGACCTGGTGCGAGACAGGAACCACCAAAGCAGCCGCTTCGGCCACAGGCGGCAGCCGTTGTAATTCGGGGGACCAGGCAACCGGGTCCGGCCGATCGCTCGCCGCGGCCTGATTCTCGGCGGCTTGACTTGCAGCGAGTCGACCTTCGGCGACGGAGATCTGTTTGTTGTCGGGCGTACGGCAGCCCAGCAGGAGCGCCCCTGCGCAGACTGCGCGTCCGAAGTTTTGCCAGGTTTTGTGGTAGATCATTTCGGGAGCTTCACTTTCTTCTTCTCGCCCTTTTCCTGTTTGCCTGGCTCTTCTTTGGAAATCACAGGAGGGAAGCCGTTCAGCTGGCGCCAGATTTCATATCCCAGCGGCACCTGGCTGAGCATGACCCAGCCATTGCTGCGTACGCCCTGGCGAAGAAAGCGATCCTGGGGCCAGTCGGCGTCGGCTCCGGGTTGTACGAGAATGCGAAACTGTCCGCTGCCGTTGTCGGTCGGGTCGATCGTCATCACTTCGCCGCCAAAGGTGCCCACCGCGACAGACGGCCAGCCCGCAAACTGGATCGCGGGCCATCCTTCAAACTGCAGTCGCACATGGTCGCCGGTGCGGATCAACGGCGTGTCGTTTCCGTTGATCCATAACTCGACGGCGCGTTCGGTCGTATCCGGCACGATGGTGAACAGTTCGTCCCCTTCCTTGAGCATTTGTCCGCGTTCAAAAATGTTCATTCGAAAGAGCGTTCCATCGCGGGGAGCGTTGATGATCAGACGTTCCAGCTCGGAGAGCTTGATATCGACCTCTCGCTTTTCTTTCTGGGTTGTCGCCAGCAATCCCAGGGCGTCCTGTTGCATCGCCCGGGCGTAATCCACTTTGGTTTCGGCTTCGCGTTCCTTCTGGGTGCGTTCGCTTTGTTTGGCTTTCCATTCTTCTTCGGCGGCGGCGATTTCCAGCTGAATGGACTCCAGTTCGGCTTGCGCGACCTCCAGGTCTTTGTACAGTTTTTCGACCTCTTTTTCCGACTGTACGCCCTTTTGTAACAGCGACAGCTGCCGCTCGTAGTTTTGCCGGGCCTGCAGCAGTTTGGCTTCGTAACCGGGCTCCAGGCGATGTTTAGCGTCCCACTTGGCTTTGGCGGCGGCGATGAGTTCGTCGGCGGCGTCCACGGCGGCCTCTTTGGCGGCTTCAAAGTCCACAATGTTTCGGCCGTAGACTTCTGCTTTAACTTGTGCGGTCGCCTGCTTGGCGTCCAGGTCGCGGGCGGCGCCGCGTAGTTGTTCGACCAGGTTGGCGGCGGACGGTTCGATCTCCACAATAAAATCGCCGCGTTTCACTTTGACGCCTTCCACGATCCCCTCGCCGATGCGGATCGCGACACCCTTGACCGGCGAAGTCACCGTTTGTTGCCGTTCTCCCGGCACAAAAGCGACCACTTTGCCGACGCCTTTGGCCGATTGTTGCCAGGGCGTAAATAGCATGCCGATCACGCTTAACAACAGGAGCAACAACAGCCCGTTCGCTAAACGCCAGGCAATGCGCGAAGACTGCACCAGTCGCAATGCGGGAAGCTGAAGCGTTGTGGAAGCGGGCATAAGGAACTCTCCGATAAAGACTATCGACCTGTTGGATCGCAATCATTGAGCCGATCAGGAAGCTTCGTCTGCGGGGACGCTGTTTTTTTCGTCCATGGCGATGCTGCGCTGGCAGCTATCAATCACTTCACTGCGGCCGCTAGCAATTAATAACGTCCAGGGGGCGTTCGACCTGGTGAGATCGGCCAGGAGCTGGCTGCAGAGGTCATCCGACAAACGGTCCAGGGCGCCGTCGATGAGCAGCAACCGAGGCCGTCCGACGATCGCTCGGGCCAGCATCAACCGCGTGGTCTGGCTGGCGGAAAGCGGAGCGCCGTTGGTCTGCAGTTTGGTTTCCAGGCCGTCGGGCAGAGTCGACAGTTCCTCCATCAGGCCGACGGTCGTTAGCGCTTCCTGCACATCCCTGGCGCAGAGGTTGCTTCTGGTCAGATCGACGTTCTCGCGAATGGTGCCCTGGAAAATCTCGGTGTCCCGCGCCAGGGACAGATGCTCGCGCAAGGAGTCCGGCCGCAGCGATCGCAGATCGATCCCGTCGAGTTCGATCACGCCGCTGCTGGGAGTTCTCAGGCCGCACAACAGGTCGATCAGCGTGCTCTTGCCGGAGCCAGGGCCGCCGACCAAAGCGACGACCTCGCCGGGGTTCAGGTGGAACGTCAAACCGGGGATAACTTTCCGGCCAGGGTATTGATAGCTGACGTCCCGTACATTGATCTCGGCAGCGGCTCCGTCGCGAACGTGCAGCAGCTTGTCTTGAGCCTCTGTTCTCAGATCGAACAACGCCCCTAATTTGTCGATCGAGGCCAGCAAGTCGTAGAACCCCTCCATATGCTTGCCGAGTTTGGCGAACGAGCCGACGATCATCATCACGATCAGCTCCGCCGCCACGAGCTGGCCCAGCGTCAGTTCCCCGTGGATGACCAGCCAGCCGCCCAGGCCCAGCAGCGCGGTCGCCGCGGCCGCCTGGAGACCAAGGGCGAAGAGGATCTGCCGCAGGATCACCCGAAAATGACCCTGGCGTGCGTTGAGCCAGTTCATCGCCAGCTGATCGGCCCGTTCCATCGCGTACGGCGCGCCGGAGTGCAGCTTGAACGCGGTGGTGTGGCGGGCCAGTTCTTCCAGCCAATCCGCAATGGCGTATTTGGCCTTGGATTCTTTGATCGCCGTCTTCACGGCGCCGTGTCCCAGAACGAATACGACAAACCCGATCAACATCAACAAGACAACGTCGTATCCCAGAAAAAACGGATGATAGAACGCCAGCACGGTCATGCCGATGACCGTTTGCAAAACGATCGAGACCCCATCCAGCAGCAGCGCCGACGCTGTTTTTTGCACCGTCACAATATCGAAGAACCGATTCACCAGTTCGGGCCCGTGAACCGTATCGAACTCTGTTTGCTGGATCCGCGGCAGACGATACGCCAGGTCCTCCACGGTGCGAATGAACAGGCGTCGCTGGAAGACTTCGACAATGTAGGTAATCAGCGTTCGCATCGCCGCCGCAAACGCCAGGAACGTGAACAGCAACAGGGCCAGCACTAGAACCGGCTGCAGGTAGCGGCCGAAAGCGACCGTATTCACCAGGGCCTCGACCGCAATCGGCGAAGCCAGCGCCAAAACGCCGACCACCACCGAAAAGATCAGGACCATCCACAGATCTTTTCTCTCCGGCCGCAAGAGAGCGAACAAGCGAGCCAACGGCTTTCCGCCGCGCAGGCTGATCCCTTCCGGCGCCTGGCAGCCTAACGCCGCCTCGCCGATGACGCAGCGGAAGCGACTGGTCGTCGGGTCCGAATCCAGCATCTTGCCCAGCTGTCGCGTCGTCATCCAGCGATCAGGCTCCTCTTCCAGCAGGGGAGAAACGCGAACTTTACGCCCGCGCCGCTCGCTCAGGAAACTCCACTGGAGCTGGCCCCCGTTCCGGTCCTCGCAAAACGCAACGGGCATTCCCTGGGCCACAATCGCCAGGGCCTCCTTGAGCGTGCAATCCAACGATCGAATGCGCAACCGCAAACTTTCGCCCGCTTCCACCAGGCGGCGGACCCAGGCCTGCGAGTCGTCTCCGGAAACGGAGTACACCGCTTCACTGAGCGCCCGGCGGGCGAAAGTGTGGTCAAAAGTCAGATTGGCCTTCTGGGAAAACCTCTCCAAAAGACGCAGTGCGCCCCGCTGAAGCGCGGAGTCGTCAGCCTGATCGGTGCGACGCGTCATGGCAGCTCCGGGGACCGAGTATTCGGTTCACGAGAAGTTTAAGGGCACTACCTTAACTATATCGCAAGGCTACCACATTCAAATTACCATTTATTTAAACACTTGCATTGAAAATATCTATATGAGACCTCTCAATACACGGGATTATCCGGTGGTGCGCATCCCGGCCGCCAGCCCTTTGATCGTCAGTGCTAGCAGATGATCCAGCTCCTCCTGCTTCTCGGGCGTTCGCTCGTTCTGGTCGTCGCGACGGCGACGCAGCAACTCAATCTGGATCAGGTTCAACGGGTCAATGTAGCGGTTGCGGGCCTGGATGGACTCCTGCAGCCAGGGCGTTCCGTCCAGCAGCTGCTCTTGCCCGTTGACCAGCAGCACGGCCCTCCTGGCGGCGGCGAATTCCTGGGCGATTGCATCGCCAATGCTGATCAGCGCCTTGGAGTCCTGCGCCAACTGGGCGTACAGCTGGGCGATGGCGAGGTCGCTCTTGGACAGGGCGAGTTCCGCGTTATCGATCGTCGCCTGGAAGAAGGGCCATTCCTGGTACATGGTGCGTAACAAGGCCAGCTGTGCGGGATCGGCGCACGCCGACTCGATCGCGCTTCCCAGGCCATACCACGCAGGCACGAGGCAGCGGGCCTGGGTCCAGGAGAAAACCCAGGGGATCGCTCTCAAGTCGCGTATTTCCATTCCGCCCTGGCGCCGCGACGGCCGGGATCCGATCGGCAACTGCTCGATTTGTGCAATCGGCGTCGCCTTGCGGAAGAAGCTGACGAAGCCAGGCAACCCAGTGAATTCGCGGTAGGCCGTCAAGGAAGAATCCGCCAGCGACTGGAGCAGGTCTTGCCAGGCGGGCGACACGGCGGGACGCGGCAAGCCGGCGGCCAGCAGGCAGGACCACAGGACCTGTTCCAGGTGCCGATGCGCGATGGCCGGCTCATCGTACCGTTCGGCCAGCACTTCGCCCTGTTCGGTTAATCGCAGCGATCCGTGAAACGTCGCGGATGGCAGCGACAAAATGCTGCGAGCGGCCGGACCGCCGCCCCGGCCCAGGGAGCCCCCGCGTCCATGGAAGAAGGTCAGTTTCACGCCGGCCTGGGCGGCGATGGCGTACAGCTTTTGCTGACACCGATAGAGCGACCAGCAAGCGGACAGATAGCCGCCGTCCTTGGTGCTGTCGGAATAGCCGAGCATGATCGTTTGACGATCTCCCTGTTCCCGCAGGATTTCGCGATAGCTTGCGATCCCGAGCAGCGCCTCCAGGCTTTCCGGCGCCTGCTTCAGGTCGCTAATCGTTTCGAACAGCGGCATAATGGGCGGGCAGTTCTGCAGAGCGCGGTCGTCGGAAGGCGACGTTTGCCGCCACAGCCAGAGGACGCCCAGCACATCGCTGGGCGCGGTGGCCATGCTAATCACGATGCCGCCTAGTGCGTCGGGACCGTACTTCCGCCGTACGCGCTGCAGCAAGCGAAAGAGCGCCCACGTTTCCTGGGAGTCCGACGACAGCGACGAGAAGTCGATCGCCAGGGGATTTGCAAGGCCGTCGACCAGGCGTTTACAACGATCGGACTCGCTTTCTTCCGCCGCGGCCTGGCCGGCGTCCGCCTGTTTCTGGACCTCCTGAATCACCGCGTCAAAACGCTGGGAGTGCTGTCGTACGTCGAGCTTCGCCAGATGAAAACCGAACACGCCAATGCGGTCGAGCCAATCCGCCAGATCCTTGCTGAGCAACGCTCCGCTTGCCAGCGAAGATAACGACGCATGCAACACCGACACATCGTCGGCAAGTTCGGCCGCAGAAGCATAGGCGCCCAGCGGAGTATCCGCATCGCTAAGGTCGCACGCCTTGGTCTGCTCCAGGCGCCAATCGATCACTGACAGCCAGCAGCGCGGGATCTCGTAGGGGGAGACTTCCTCCAGGATCGACTCCAGCTGAGGCCAGCGGGCGATCGCCTCCTGCAGTCGTTTCGGCAGTTCTTCCCCCAGATTCGCTTGTCGATTCGACAGGCTGAGCGAACGGGCTAACTTGCGAGCGCTGTCCTGATGCAAATCAATCGCCGCCAGACGCAGCCAGGTGAAGGTCTGCTCTGTGATCGCCGTGGTGACGCCCGGATGACCGTCGCGATCGCCGCCGATCCAGGAACCAAAGGTGATGCAATGCCGCAGGCGAAATGCGACATCGGGATAAACCTTCCGGAGCGCTTGCCTTAACTCGTCGAAGATTCTGGGCGTTGTCTCCCACAACACGTGCCTGATCGAAAGCCCTCGCTGCACCTCCTGCAGCACCGTCGGGCGCGAAGGGCGAATGACATCGGTCATCCACAGCTTGGCCAGTTCCGCTTGAATTTTCAGCAATCGCTGCTCCTGCTCCCGGGGCGACATGGGCTCCGCCGGGATATCCAGCGACTCCCGAATGGCGCGGAGCTTGCTGCGCACGGAGCGCCGTTTGGCCTCGGTGGGGTGCGCGGTAAAAACCAGTTCGATCGCGGTCTGGTCCAGCAACCGCTGCATGTCGCCGGCCGACGCTCCCGAAGCGGCCAGTTGCGTTACGGCATCGACGATCGATTCGCCGTAGGCCTGCTGGTCGTCCTGCAGGACCCGACGCCTGAGCACCCTGACCCGCTGGCGATCTTCGGCCAGATTGGAGAGATCAAGAAAGATGCTAAACGCGCGAATGACCACGCGCAGGGTCTCCTCTTCCAGCTCGGCCAGCAGGGTTGCGAGTTCTTTTTCCGCCGCCCGGTCGCCCTCCCGTCGTCGCCGCGCCAGATGACGGACTTTCTCAACGATTTGAAACTGCTCTTCGCCCGCCAGTTGACGGAGGATATCGCCTAGCAGCTCCCCTAATTCGTTGATCTCCTGACGCAGGACGGCGTTGTGCGAGGGGCCGGATGACATGGGCAATTCCTTCGTGAGCGTGCAAACAGGGCCGCAGCTTTCTCGGCCAGAATCCATCGATAATTTGGGAGTGTCCGGTTCAGTATAGATCCAGAGGGAATTATAGAAACCATGGTTAGATTCCCTGGAACCCTTGAAAAGACGCAGGGAAAGCTCCGGAACGACGGATTTTCTCCCTCTTCCTCCCCTGCCCCGTTTCTCCAGGGTCGCAAAAAAAAGGGCCATCGGCGCACCACCGCCCGGCGGCGCCTGGCGCCGCTGACGCTCAGCCGACAAGCCCAAAAGCGGGAACAAGCGGCTGGGAATTTTCCAATTTGAGGCTGTGAGTGATCACTCCGCCGCCATCGGACTGCCGGCCCAGGCGGAACTGGGTAGAACGCTTGCAAGGCGAACGGCCGCAACGAGGATGCGCAGGCCGTTTTCCATGGAGGAATCGAGCGCACAACAAGGAAAGAAAAGAGAGGGAAAAGACCGTCGACGGCGCTCCATTCTTCCCTGAACGCCGGCCGATGACTTTCTTTTTGCGCGCTGATTGCGGCCGGGCCGATCCCTTCCGGTGTGAATCGGACAGGGACCTCACTCCACGCAGATTAGCGCCGGATTGGTCACGGCCGTTTTACCGCCTGATTCGTACTCGGCCCACACGGCGTGAGCTCCCTGGCCGGGGGACTTCCACAGCCCTTGCCCCGCCCCGTTCGCCTCGCCGAGCAGGGTGTCGTCGCGGTAGAAGCGGAGATTAGAGACTTCCACGCCGTCTTTCGCCTTGAAACCAAGCATCAGGTCCGCGCCCTGCGGTACGCTGACGCCGAACGATTTGCGGGGATGGAAATCCGGCAGTTTGGTCTTGCCGTCGACCGTTTGGATCGTCACCTGGACCGGCGAATCCTTGGTTTGCCATGCTCGCCAGACACAGGCCGTTGCGCGATCCGGCAGCCACACCGCGTTGCCGGGATCTCCCTGAAAGTCGTCTGCCGGCATGATCGCGGCGTATTGCCCGTGGATGGTGGAACGATCGCCGCGCCAGCCGCTGTGGAAGTCGACCGGTTTCAGCGGAACGGGCTGGCCTGGCTGGATACCCTCGGGGATGCGCAGCGCCGCGATGGCCCGGATCCAGGGCACAAACAGTGTGCCGGAGTTGGCCCAGTCGTGCTTGCACCCATGCTGCAGGCCAAGCGCCCAGGGGCGCCCTGCCTGCAATGCGGGAACGTAGAACTTCTCGATGGCGGGCAACATCTTGAAAGCGTCCGGCTGGGCGCCAATGATGTACAGCTCCGGTATGGCGGCCCGCTCCGGGCCGATCTTTTCGGGATCGGTCACCCAGGAACAACTGACCGCGTTGGTGAGCAGTTTGTCGGGCTCCTCGATTAACATCGGAATGCACATTCCGCCGGCCGACATGCCGACGCCGACGCGAGGAACCTGGGTCAATTCGGGCAGTTGCTGTTCGGCGGCGAACTGCTTCAGCGCCGCCAGCATGCCCTCCCGCAACCGCTGGGGACGGTTGCTTCCTTGGAGGTTGATCTTGGTGACCAGATGCGCAAAACCCAGTTCGCGACAGAGCGTCGGCCAGCGGCCGTTGGTTTTAATTTCGTAATTTGCGGCATGCACAAGAATGCCGCGCACGGGGTGCGATTCTTTTGGAACGAACAAGACGACGTCGACGCCTGACTCTGTGATCTGGGTCTGCAGCAGCTGGTCTTCTCGCTCGGCCGCACTTGCCGAAGAAGCGATCAGCAAGGCGGTTACGATCGCGCAAAGGATCTTCATCGTTCTTACTGTCCTGTGACTTTCAGGGGGATTGCGTACAGTGCATTGGCGGTGGTGATAAACAACGACTTGCCGTCTTCACCGGCGAAGCAGACGTTAGATGCCGCCGCGGGCAGCGGAATCGGATCGAGTTGTTCGCCGTCGGGATTATAGATGCGAATTTCTTTGGCTTGTGGCGTGGTGTAAAGGTTGCCTTGCTCGTCGAGCGTCATGCCGTCGGCGCCCACTTTGCAGAAGAGACGTTTGTCCGCCAGCGACCCATCGGGCTGGATCGAATAGCGATACGTCCGGCCTAACCGGCGGTCGGTGATGTACAGGGTTTTTCCGTCCGGCGTGCCGACGATGCCGTTGGGCGTGTTGAAGTCGTCGGCGACTTTCGCGACACGCTTCCCGTCCGGTGGGATGTAGTAGACATGCCGACCGTCTTGTTCGAGATCTTCCTTCTTGCGGCTGTAGGCCGGGTCAGTGAAATAGACGCCGCCCTGGGGATCCATCCAAAGATCGTTGGGGTTGTTGAATCGTTTGCCGTCGTACTTGTCGGCGAGTACTTCGAGAACTTCCGCGGTCTGGCTATCCATCGCGACGATCCTTCGCAAATCCCCCTGGCAAACGATGAGTCGGCCTTGGGCGTCCATTTGCATGCCGTTGGCGCCGTGGGAGTCGTTGGTCAGCGTGGTTAGCTTGCGAGTTTTCCAATCCCAGCGCAGGATCTTATTCACTCGCAGATCGACAAAGTACAAATCGCCGCCCTGCGCGACCGCAGGGCCTTCAAGAAAGGTAAAACCTTCGGCGAGGGTTTCCAGCTGTGCGCCTTCGGCGACGAGCGAGTTTGAGATTCGCCCTTGCTTCGCGTCCTGACCCCAGGCTTTGGGCTCCCATGCCAGACACGAGGCCGCGAGGATCACAACGAGGGCGACGATCAACACTTTCATGAGCGTCTACTTTCTCGCGTTTTGTTCATCGGGTTGCTTCTTTTGAATTACCAGCCGGTAGCCGATGAAGTTCTGTTCATTCCGGCTGCTGTAAAAATCGCGATAGGCGCTGCGGCAGTTTTCCGGCACGCTGGTCCAGCTGCCGCCGCGGATCGCGCCGTTGACGCACCACTCGGCCACGTTGCCATACATGTCATGCAAGCCCCAGGGGTTGGCCTGGTACGAACCGACCGGCGCCAGTTTCAGGGCGCCGTCGTCCAGCGTGCGATGGGCCGCGTTCGAGAAAATATCGTTGCTGTCGTAGTACGTCTTGTCGGCAAAGTTGGCGTGCTGGGGCAGTTGACGCAGCTCTTCCCCAAAGTAGAACCGGCCTGTCGTGCCCGCCCGCGCGGCGTACTCCCATTGTTCTTCTGTCGGCAGGGCGTATTGCCAGTCGGCCGGCAAGCGGTCGGCCTGGCGTTCGTTCGCCGTCAGGTTACGGAGCATTGTCTGCGCGTCGTCATGATTGATCATGGTCATCGGATCCAGCTTCAGGCGGGCCAGAGCGTTCGCGCCGGGGCGACGCTGGGCGACCTCCTGGCTGCGGGCCAGTTCGTACTTGGAGATCCAGAAGCCTTCCTGGAGGACCACTTTCCGAGGCTCTTCGTCGGCATATCTATCCGGAGTTCCAGGCGGGCTGCCCGCCTGGTATTCGCCGGGCGGACACCAGCAGAAAACGAGGCCCATGTCGTTCACCCATTCGTCGCCGGGCCGCACCCCGGGCCGGAAACGATCGGGCGGACTAATGGCTGTCGAGGCCTGGCCTGTCAGCGTCCCGGGTGCGGGCAAGCGGGAAATGGTTTTACCCGCCTCCGCCAGGGCGGCGACCAGATCGGCCTCGCGATCCAGGTTCTGCAGCAACACGGCCGTGTCGCCGCTGGTCAACTGGCAGGCCGCAGGAAGCTCGCCGTCAAAATCGGGAGCGTCGCCGGCGTCGATAAAGATCAACGACTGACGGCAGCCGCCCTTGTCACGGAACGCCTGGAACACGCGGTCAAGCGAGTACTTGCCACGCGAATCCGTCGCCTGCAGGCTGGACCCCTCCGCCACCTGGCCACGGTAAACCAGAAGCGCCGTGGAGCAGGTCGGCGTGCGGCTGGCGAAGCCTTCGATCGCATCGCGGATGGCATTTTCATTGTCGAGGTTCCCCGCGATTTGACAGACGAAGCCCCTTTTTTCCAGACGCTGGGCCAACGCCTGCAGGCTCGGCCCTGCTGTCGCTTCGTCGGCGTCATTCGCCTGCTGGTTATCGATCAGCAAGGCGACGCGATACTCGGCCCGGGCGCCGCCGGCGAGCGACAGCAGCAGGAACAGGAGGGCGCTGGTTTTCCACTTCATTGCAGAGACTCCGTCAGCAATCGGGTTAAACGATCAACTCGGCCAGCGGGCCGCTCTGGTCGAGGTCGGCGATCGCCAGGTCGGGAATCCCGAAGCTCTCTCGTTTGTCACCGACGGCCTGCAGTAGCGACAGGTACAAGCTGGCCAGCGTGCGGTGCCCCGGCTTGCCGTACCACGGATAACGCAAGTAACGGTTGCCCAGCTTCAACCGTCCGCCGAGGTCGCCGATCAGGATCAGTGGCCATTCCTCGCAGACGGGATGATGGCCTTCGGCGGAATCGGACAGATAGACGATCAGCGTGTTATCCATCATGGTGCCGTCCCCTTCGGGCAGGGATTCCAGGGTGGCGATAAATTTCGCCAGCTTTTCCAGGCACTTGCGGCGGATCAGCGCGTGGCATTCAGCGGCCGTTAGCCCGGCCGCGCTGCCCCCGTGCCCGATGCCGTGCGAGCCGATAAAGCCGCTGCCTTTGCCGATTTCGCTGGCCATGCAATCGAGCCCGATGCGGTCGGGACCGGCGCCGGCCGATACGGTGACGGTATTCGTCAGGCCGGCGATCATCGTCCCGGCGGCGATCTCAAACTGCGCTTCCAGGCGATCGAACACGCCGGTCGGAGCCGTCCTGCTCACGCCAAAATAATCGGCCTTGTCGCTGAGCGCGGGCGTCGCATCGGCAATGCGATCCGCCATGGCGGCCAGTTGGCTTTGCCGGCCGCTCATCGACTCGAACGCTTCGAGATAGCGGTCGAGCTTTTCGCGTTCGGGGCCATGCAATCGCGCCTTCATCCGCTGCACATCGTCGGCCATGAAGTCGAGCAGACTGGTGTCGACATCAAACTCTTTCCGCGCGTCGCCTGCCGCCCCGGCAGCGAAGAACTGCTGGTGGGCCAGCACCGGATTGAGCAGGGTCGGCAACGCCTTCCCTTTACCCGCGGAAGTGACATTGTAGGTCATCGACATCGGATTGTTCGACACGCCCAGTCCCACGTGACGGTAGATGCCGCCCAGGTGACGGGCCATGCCGGCGTCGACCGTTTCGCCGTAATCCTTTTTTCCCATCGGCCAGCAGCCCAAAGCGGCGAAGCCCATGTTGTGGCTGCCGCGGGCGATGCGACCGGACAGGCCGTGAATCATCGTCATTTTGTTGACGTACGGCTGGAGTGGTTCCAGGCTCAGCGCCATGCGATGATCGGCCAGCGGGCGATCCTCCAGGATCGAAGGAGTCCTCTCGCGCTCGATGCCTTGCGGCTGCGTTTCAGCCGGATACAGCCCATTGCCTTGCACGAAGAACAGCACGCGGGCGGGACGCTGGCTGTTGATCGCCGCGGCGTCGAGTTGACGAATAAACGGGGCCAGGTAAAGCCCGCCCACCCCCAGCGTGGCCCCGCGAAACAGGGTGCGTCGATCAAAGGTGCGTCGATTGAACATGGTCCCATTCCTCAGGGTTATTGCGAGGCGCCAGCCGTTTGTCGTAACAGAAACGAATCTGAACTCAAAATCGAAACCACCAGTTCACGAAAGCTGCCGTCGCTTTCACGATAAGCCCGGTGCGCGTCCTGGAGCGTGTTGGCGTCGCCGAGCGTTTCGTTCCGGCCCAGGAAATAGCGGAACACGTGGCGGACAAACACCTGCTCCACGTATTCACTCTCGGCCAGGATCTGCATCATCTGTGTCGGTCCGCTGACCTGGCGGCCGTCCAGTTCCTTCACGCCGGTGCGGGAAATCAGACCGCTGGCGTCCACCGGGCGCCCGGCGTCCAGACGCTGGAATCGGCCGTAATGGTCATAGCGTTCGAACGTCAGTCCCAGCGGATCCATCTTCTTGTGGCAGCGCCAGCATTCGGCCTTGCGCGTCGCCATGCCCAGTCGGTCGCGGAACGTGGTGTGTTCCTGTTCCGGCACCCGGGCGTCGACGCCGATCGGCACATCGGGAACCGTGCCGCCGAGCAGATGGGTGCGGACCCACTTGCCGCGCTGCACCGGATGGTTGTCAAAATTTCCCGACCAGGCCGCCAGCCAGGCGGGATGCGTCAGCACGCCGGCCCGTTCGTCGGCGCGGAACGGGATCGGCTGTCGGTCGAGCGACCATTTCCAATCCAACGGCAAACCGTAGGCGGTCGGGTAGTTCTTTCTCCGCGCATCGGCCATCTGCAGGAGAACCCCGTTGTTCTTCACCTTTTTATAGTGGGCGTTCACGTAATAGCGGGACGTGGTGAGCATTTCGGCCAGCACCCGTTGGTCCGCCCGCAGGATGTCGCAGAGGGTCGTTTCGAGGTCGGCGATCAGCAGCCCTGGTTCGTGGCTGCCGCCTTCCGGGTTGTCCTTGAAAACTTCGTTCGCGAAAGGATAGTTGAAGTATTCGCGAAAGAACTGCATCACCCGCGGATTCTTTTCCTGCAGGAGAGAATCGTCCTGCAGGCGTTCGCGGACCAACCGGGCGATTTGCTCCCTGCTTTCCAGCTCCCCGGCCGCGGCGGCTTCGAGGAATTCGCGCAGCGGTTCGTTGGCGAAGGCGTACGAAAGCGCATAGGCGATTTCCGGCTGCGACAACCGCACGCGACCGAATTCATCCGGCGGGCCGTTGCCCAGTTCCTGGCGATACAGGACCTCCGGCTGCAGCAGCACGGCGGTCAGCAGGGCTTTGGCGGCCGACGGGCGTCCGCCGATTTGCGATGTTTTCTGGTAGAACGCCAGAAAGCGGTTCGTCTCTTCGTCGGTCGGCGCGCGACCCAGAACCTTGCGAAAGGCCGTATCGATGGCGGCGATCACGGCGTCTTCGCCTGGCGGTTCGTCGTCGCTGACGAGCGCCTTGAAGACGCGGTCTTTGGACTGCGGCCCTAGCATTCTTTCGGCGATGATTTTGGCGTTCCCCAGCAGCGGGCTGGCGGCTGCTTCATCCAGAAAATAGCTGGACGCGTAGTCTTTGAATTCGGAACCGTCCAGCTCGTTGAGCCCATTGGCCAGGCCGCTGACCCTCTCCGCCAGTCGCGGCATGGTGCTATCGTAAATTTCGGGACGCAGCCGCCACAGACGCGGCCGGGCGGGAACCACCCGCGGCAGTCGCTCGCCAAACAGAAATTGATGATCGACATAGTTGCCGAACTGCGGCAGGAGCCGTTTCTCGTCTGTCGCGGCCCCGGGCCACTGCGACTTCAGCAACTCTTGGCGAATCCAGTTCCGCATCACGCTCCGCTCGGCGCCGGACGGCTGCGGCGCATCCGGCGGGGGCATGTCGCCGAACCGGATCTGTTCGTCGATCATGCGCCAGGTTTCCTCGTCGCCTCCGCCCAGCAGGTCCGGATTCAGGTTCGCCAGCGAAAGGCCCGCTTCCGCATCGGCGCCGCTGTGACAGTCGCTGCAGTACTTCGTGAGCAACGGCGCCACCTGCAGCCGGAATCCGTCGGTATCCGAGGGGGCCCGTTCGCCCGCGGCCAGCGGCGACGCCATCATCAACAGCGAAAGCAGGCAATTCGTTAATCGGGATGGCATAACAGGGAGTTCCCCCAGTGACGCTGTGTTGTCTTGGCGGCAAGGCAGGAGAAAGAACCGGGTTTGCAAATCGAACCGCGGCGGGATGCTCCCACACAATAAGGTGCAGCCAGACGGGGAATTAGGCGCGCCGGACCGTCTTCGTATAATCAGGCCGTAAAACGCATTGTACCAACAGCTTGCGTCAGGCCACGGCGATTGTCGCCCGAGCCGCGACGGATTTTCTGGGAAAATGGCTCTTCGCGCGCCCAAGCGGGGCCTTTCGCGACACTTTCATCCGGGGAGCCGCCGGCAGGATTTCGATGAACAGCAACGACGTGGGAAAAGAGATGGGGGCGAAGCTCATGCAGCACCGCAGGGCGCTGTATGGCTATGTCTACGCCTGCGTCCGGAATGAGCATACGGCCGAGGACATTGTGCAGGACGTGGCGCAGATCGCCCTCTCTTCCTTCGACACGCTGCGCGATCCCGAGCGGTTTCCCCAATGGCTGTTCGGCATTGCCCGTCGACGGGTGCTGATGGAGCATCGGAAGCACCCGCGCGAGCAGATCGTTCCGCCCGACGTGGTCGAATTGTTAACAGCCGAGGCGGAAGCGACCGAGCCTGAGCAACTCCGGGAACGGAAGGAATATCTCCAGGCGTGCCTGGAGGAGCTTCCCGAACCGATGCAGCAAATCCTCCGGCAGCGATACGACGGCTCCGTGCGGGACGTCGATGAGCTGGCCGCAAAACGGGACCGTACGGTGCAAGCGATGTACGGCGTGCTGAAACGATTGCGAAGGAAACTGTCCGCCTGTGTGGAACGAAAAATCGCGGAGGCCAACGCATGAAGGCGCCCCACGACAACGACCTGCTGCTGGACTACCTGCACGAGCAGCTCCCGCGCGACCAGCAGGACGCTTTCTTCGGCCGTCTGCGGGGCGAGCCCGATCTGGCGCGCCGCCTGCTGGCCCTGGCCGCCGACGAAGAGTTGCTGCGCGAGT
The DNA here is from genome assembly GCF_007751035.1 of Lignipirellula cremea. Classification (NCBI taxonomy): domain Bacteria; kingdom Pseudomonadati; phylum Planctomycetota; class Planctomycetia; order Pirellulales; family Pirellulaceae; genus Lignipirellula; species Lignipirellula cremea. Next base: position 378,027 of record NZ_CP036433.1, read on the forward strand.
GGGCCAGCGGGCCCGGTCCGCTCGCGGCGGATCTTCCCATCGCAAACCCACCGTCTTTGGTTGCTGGCGCATCGCGGGGGCGGTCTCGCTGGCGACGGCGGTTCGCTCTCCCGGCTATCGCCGGCTTGCTGCTGCTGGCGCTGGTCGGCGTCTGGTGGGCGCGCCTGCCGGTGGTCGTCGCCCAGGTGGATCATGCTGCCAGCGCGCAAGGTCTCGAGCAGGGCTTCGGCTGGAAAACCCTGCGCGCGGGCGCGTCGCTGCGTTTTGACGCAGGCGTGGTGGAGCTGACGCTGACCAGCGGAGCCAGGCTGGTCGTCGAAGGTCCTTGCGCGTGCCGGCTGGAATCGGCCGATCGCATTCGCCTGCTCTCGGGCCGGCTCTATGCCGATGTGCCAGAGTCTGGGCGCGGGCTGACCATCCTGACGCCTGACGGCGAGATCGTTGATCTGGGTACGCGGTTCGGCGTGGAGGTGCAGCCGGGCAAAGGGACGGAAGTTCACGTTTTTCAGGGGAACGTCACGGCCGAACTGGCGGGCGGCAAAACGGAGAAGTCCCAACTGCAGGCCGGACAGGCGGTGCGCTTCGACGCCAGGGAGCATGTCGTTCGCAACGTCCCTTTGAGCCGCAATTTCGTCCAGCAGGCGGGTGCGTATGTCGAGCACTTTGACTATTCGCCTGGCGTTCTGGCCGGCAAAGCGGACTGGTTCGACAGCCGCTTGCTGCCGCGGCCCCTTCTCGTCGGGAGCCGGAACCTGCAGTACCCGGGCCTGGCCGAATCCACCGGGGCGGCGCTCACCGTCGGCAGCCCGCAAGGCGAAATTGCGTCGCCGGTGGGACGGCGGTGGCACGACCGATATATCTCGATGGTGATCGATCCCGACGACGACTTTCCCAAACGCCTGGCGCTTCCCCCCGCCACGCTGGCGTCCTTCGGTTCGCTGGACGATCCGACTACTTCCCCGGTTCAGATCGTGACGCGCAAGTCGAACCTGCGCGATCGCCAGAGCTCGGAACTGGGACTGCTGGTCGACGGCGATTTCCAGTACGCCAGGACCGCCGACTTCCGTGGCGAGCATCCTTGCCTGATCGTGATGCGCTGGAGCGACGATCAGGTCGATCTGTGGATCAACCCGCCCGACTCTTCGCTGGGAGGCCGCGTTCCCCCGGAGCCGAATGTGACCCTTCCGCGGCGCCTGCGGCAGCCTCTGGAAGCCCTCTGGATCAACGACGCATTCAATCCGCCGATCACGCATTTCTACGTCGACGCCATTCGCGGCGGCAGCACCTGGGCGGAAGTGACGCCGAGAGCAAAGGGCGAGTAAGCGACTTCAGGAGGTCAAGCAGGTTCCGACCGCTTCCCCTGATCGACAAACGGAGGGACACGCCGTTTGACGCACTGCTGCTGCAGGCCCAGGCAGACGCGGGCCATGCTGTCGATCCTGGCCTTTCCGCCGGCGGAGGACGGGGCGAAACGGCCGGGCGGGATCTGTTCTCTCATCAAGGTTTCATCCAGGGTTGCTACATTCCACCTGAGCGACCCGCGCTGGACGGTTCGCCGCCTGCATGCCCTTTACGGGAACACACTGGCACGAAGGGAACTCCCATCAACGTCCCCGACCCCGGCAGCTTGCTCTCTCGAATCGTCCACGCCGTGCATCGCCGGTTTATCTGGCTGGTGGTCGCCTCGTACTTTGTGGCGGCCCTGCTGCCGCAGTTCGGGCTTTGGATCCGTACGGCCTCACTGGGATTTGTGCCGCTCACGCAAGGGCGGCTGGAAGCTTCCTTGCCTTCGATCATGCTGGCTTCGCTGCTTTTCAACGCGGGCCTGGGAGTGCGCTTAAGCGACCTGAAGCAGTTGATTCATGGTCCGGGTCCGCTGCTGGCCGGACTTGTCGCGAATCTGACGCTGCCGGTCACCTATATTTTTGTTGTCAGCCAGGTCATGCGGCTTTGGCATAACTCGGAGGAAGTGCAGCATATTCTGGTCGGTCTGGCCCTGGTCGCTTCCATGCCGATCGCGGGCTCGTCCACCGCCTGGACACAGAACGCCAACGGCAATCTGGCGCTCAGCCTGGGGCTGGTTCTGTTTTCGACCATCCTGAGTCCTTTGGCGACTCCTTTGGTGCTGCATGCGGTGGGGCTCATGACGACCGGCGATTATTCGGAGGACCTGCACGAGCTGGCCAGCGGAGGCGTCGGTTCGTTTCTTGGCGTCTGGGTGATCTTGCCTTCGCTGGCAGGGATTGCGGCCAGACTGCTGGCGGGCGAGAATCGCATGGCGATCATTCGCCCTTACCTGAAATTAGTTAACTGGGCGGTGCTGCTGCTGCTCAATTATTCGAACGCTTCGCTGTCGCTCCCCAAAGCCGTGGCGGAACCGGACTTTGATTATCTGGCTGTCATGCTGGTGCTTGCATTGTCGCTGTGCGCCGTTGCATTCACGACCGGATGGGGCATCGCCCGGGTGCTGCGGACCGATCGGGATCAGCGGGTTTCGATGATGTTCGCCCTGGGGATGAACAACAACGGGGCCGGCCTGGTGCTGGCGAGCATCGCTTTGGCCGATCATCCGCAAGTCATGCTGCCGATTATCTTTTACAACCTGGTGCAGCACCTGGTGGCGGCCAGCGTGGACGCGTTGATGTTTCGAGACGTGGTGCAAGAGACGGACTGACGCACGCACCCTTCCCGTCGGGCGGGCCGACCGGGGGCGCGACCCTCGCCCAACGAAGCAACTCCCCGTCCCAGGGAAACAGGTTCACGCGTGGATGACACGAATCAACCGCAGCAGGAAGCGAGCGACGCCGCGCCCTTGCTGCAGGCGCTCGGACTGCGCCGGACCGGCAGGGGACGCGTCCTGCTGGAAGACGTATCGCTGTCCGTCCGGGGCGGCGACCGTATCGCGCTGCTGGGTCCTTCCGGTAGCGGCAAGACCTTGCTGCTGCGCGCGCTGGGGATGCTGGACCCGCTGGCCGCAGGGGAAATCCACTGGCGGGGACAGCCAGTGCGCGGCAACGAGGTTCCCAGGTTTCGCAGCCAGGTGATCTATCTGCATCAGCGTCCCGCGCTGGTGGAAGGCGCCGTGGAAGAGAACCTGCGGCAGCCGTACTCGCTGCGGGCGCATGCCGACAAACGCTTCCAGCGCGATCGCATCGTCGCCTGGCTGGAGTCGCTCGGGCGCGATGCGTCGTTCCTGGCGAAACAGCAACGCGACTTGTCGGGCGGAGAATCCCAGCTGGCCGCGCTGCTAAGGGCGATCCAGCTGGATCCGATTCTACTGCTGCTGGACGAACCGACCGCGACGCTCGATGGGCTGGCGGCCGGCCAGGTCGAAACGCTGGTCGAGGCCTGGCTGAATGATCAGCCAACGACGCGCGCAACCGTCTGGGTGACGCACGATCATGAGCAAGCCCGACGCGTATCGACATCGGTTCTGCACATTCGCGAAGGGAAGCTGTCCTGAGGGAAAGTATGGATCACTACGTCGAACTCAGTTACTGGCAAGTCGCGCTGGCGGCGCTGCTGATCGTGGTCAACGGGACGATCTCGGTCGTGCTGCGGCTGCGCATGGAACGGTTGCTGTTCCTGGCGAGCGTTCGCACGGTCGTTCAACTGCTGCTGGTGGGCTTTGTTCTGGACTGGGTTTTTCGCTGGGACCGCTGGTACATTGTCATCGGCCTGGCCTGCGTGATGACGCTCATCGCCGGCCTGACCGCCGTCAATCGGAACGCACGACGTTATCCGGGCGTCTGGCTGGATACGGTGCTTTCTGTCTGGGCCAGCTCCTGGCTGGTCACGGCGTTCGCCCTGTTCGCCGTGCTGCAGGGCGGGGAGAAGTGGTATCAGCCGCAGTACGCCATTCCGCTGTTAGGCATGATCCTCGGCAACACGCTGACCGGCGTTTCTGTCGGACTCAACACGTTTACCGAGACGCTGGTCGCCCGCCGCGACCGGGTCGAGTCCCTGCTTGCCCTGGGCGCGACCAGCTGGGAGGCGGCCCGTTCCCCGATCCAGCACGCCGTACGGACCGGCATGATTCCGATTATCAACGCAATGATGGTCGTCGGCATCGTCAGCCTGCCTGGCATGATGACCGGCCAACTTATTTCCGGGATGGATCCTCTGCAGGCCGTTAAATACCAAATTGTGATTATGTTTTTCATCGCCTCGGCGACGTCGCTGGGGACGGTCAGTGTTCTCTCCTTGAGCTTCCTGCGGCTCTTCAGTCGAGACCACCAGTTTCTCTTCGAGACGGTTTCGACGCCCCCTCCTGACCGCTGAACGGCCATCGCAGGGATCCGCCCTTCGCTGCCGGTCTTTCCCTCGGAAACGCACTCGCCGGGAATCCCCTGGCGTGACCTGGCCCCTCTGTTTCAGGCGCCGGTTCCGGTTGCGACGCTGGGAATCGAGGGGGAGCGTGTACCTCGAAAATGGAGTTGAGGTATACTCACCCGCGGTGAAAGCAGGCCGCTTCCTCGTGGGTATTGCGTGCGCGATCGTCTGTCGCTGGGAAGCGGTTGGTCCTCGGTTGGGCATCGTTGCTCGGACGTTTTCTCGTTTCCGGAAATGCACTCTCGGTGAAAAAACTTCTCCAGACGTTGATGGGCCCGGCGATCATTTTGACGATGGTGCTGGGGTCGCTGTGGCTGTTGCATCGGGAACTGCGCGATTATCATCTGCACGATTTTTTGCAAAGTCTGGCGGGGATTTCTTCGCTGCAGATCGGGATCGCCCTGGGTTTAACCGTGTTGAACTATGGGATCCTGCTGGGGTACGACCTGCTGGGGATTCGATACATCGGTCATCCGATGCGGCTGGGCCGGGTGGGGTTGGCTTCGTTCCTGGGTTACGCCGTGGGGAATAATTTTGGCACGGTGCTGGGCGGATCGACGATCCGCTTGCGGTTGTATACGGCCTGGGGTTTGTCGTCGGTGGAGATCGTCAAGCTGGTCCTGATGCTGAGTCTCACCTTCTGGGTCGGGCTGTTTGCTTTGTCAGGCCTGGTGTTTCTGGTCGATCCGCTGACGATCCCCGCGAAGCTGCATCTGCCGTTTTCCACGACGATGCCATTGGGGTTCCTGTTTGGCGGCCTGGCGGTCGGTTATCTGGTTTTGTGTGCGACGCGTCGCGCGCCGGTGAAAATCTGGCGCTGGGAATTTACGCCGCCTGGCGTGGGACTGTCGCTGGCGCAGTTCGCCATTGCCGCGCTCGATTTGATGGTTGGCGCCGCCGTGCTGTATGTGCTGCTGCCGCAGGAGCTGGAAATCGGCTACGGGCACTTTCTGACGATCTATATGTTGGCGCTGGCGGCCGGTTTGATCTCCCAGGCGCCGGGCGGCCTGGGGGTGATCGAGCTGGTGATTCTGGTGATGCTTGATCCGGCCGATCCCAGCCGCGTGATGGGATCGCTGCTGGCCTACCGGGCGATCTACTATCTGTTCCCGCTGACAATGGGGCTGCTGGTGATGGCGGCCAACGAGGCGATGATGCTGCGCCGCCACTGGGGCACGGCAGCCTCCCTGATCAGCCAGGGGGCTGCGCTGGCGGCGCCGCGGATTCTGGCCGTTACGGTTTTTGTGGCGGGCGTCCTGTTGCTGGTCTCCGGCGCCACGCCCTCGGGCGAGGGTCGTTTGCGACTCCTTCGCGGCTTGCTGCCGCTGCCGGTGATTGAGTTCTCGCACCTGCTCGGCAGCATTGTCGGCGTGCTGTTGATATTACTGGCGCGGGGGCTGCAGCGGAGAATTGAAACGGCGTATTTCGCCGCCCTGGCGTTGCTGCTCGGCGGGATCGCGTTCTCCCTGCTCAAAGGCTTCGACTATGAAGAAGCGCTGGTCCTGGGCGTGATGCTCGTCTGCTTTCTGCCCTGCCGCCGGAATTTCTACCGGCATGGCGCGTTGCTTACGGAACGCTTTACCCCGGCGTGGCTGCTGACGATCGGTCTGGTCATCGGCTGCACGGTCTGGGTGATGTTCTTCTCCTACAGGCATGTGGAGTACAGCGAAAGCCTGTGGTGGAACTTTGCCTTTCGCGCGGACGCACCCCGGTCGTTGCGGGCGCTGGCCGGCGTGGTCACCGTGACCTTGCTGGTTGCCTGCTGGCGTCTGCTGGGATCGAAACCCAAGGCGCCCGCCATGCCGACGCCGGAGGACCTGGACAGCGCCCGTGCGATCGTGGCCGATTGCCCGCAAACAGCGGCGAACCTGGCGTTGCTGGGCGACAAGCACTTTCTGTTCAATGACTCGCGGACCGGGTTTCTGATGTTTGGCGCGTCGGGCAAGTGCTGGGTGGCGATGGGCGATCCGATCGGCGATGAACAGGCCTGCCGGGAGCTTGCCTGGGACTTTCAGGAACGATGCGACGAGGGGGATCGCTGGCCCGTCTTCTACCAGGTCGAAGAGAATCGCGTGCCCCTTTATGTCGACATGGGTCTCACGCTCATCAAGCTTGGAGAAGAGGCGCGCGTGCCGCTGGCGAATTTCAGCCTGGAAGGAGGACGCCGCAAAGGTCTGCGCCGCACCCAGAAGCAGCTGACGACGGCCGGCTGCCAGTTTGAAATTATCGAGCCGCCGCTTGAGGACGATCTGCTCGCGGATCTGCATCGAATTTCCGACAGTTGGCTGGCGGAAAAAAGCACCGCGGAAAAAGGGTTTTCGCTCGGCTTCTTCCAGCCCGACTATATCCGCCACAGTGCGGTCGCGGTCGTCAGCCTGCAGGGAGAGCGGATCGCCTTCGCCAACCTTTGGCGCGGCGCTGGCAAGCAAGAGCTGTCGCTGGATTTAATGCGATATGATCCCCGGGCGCCGCACGGCGTGATGGAGTTCCTGTTTATCAACCTGATGCTCTGGGGCCATGCGCAAGGTTATCAATGGTTCAATCTGGGCATGGCGCCTTTGTCGGGCGTCGAAGCGCGGCGTCTGGGGCCGCTCTGGAACCGGATCGCCAGCCTGGCGTTTCGTTACGGCGAGCACTTCTACAATTTTGAAGGGCTGCGACAATACAAAGAGAAGTTCGACCCGGAATGGAAGCCCAGGTACCTGGCTTCCCGCGGCGGACTTGCCTTGCCGCTGGTGTTGACCAACGTCGCCACGCTCATCTCTGGCGGCATCGGCGAACTGGTGAAGAAGTAAGGAACGCGACGACCCTTGCTTTGCGATTTTGGTTTTGTTGTTTTGCGAAAAAGCAGGCGCAGAGAGTCGACTATCCGTCGCTTTCCGTCAGTCATTCGTCGCCGGGCGGCTTCCCTGCGTTCTTGTCCCCTGGCTAACGCCGGAAAGGTCTCCATGTCGAAACGCCCTGCCGCACGGCGCCGCTGCGAAATCTGCCAGAAAGAGTTTGCGATTGTCGATGTCATGCCGGCCGCGTTTGTGCGGCAGGCGGTCAGCGACCTGATCCTCGAGCAGCATCCAGCCTGGTCGCAGGAGGCGTATATCTGTTTCAACGATCTGAATCGTTACCGCACCCTTTATGTAGAAGACGTCCTTGGCCGCGAACGGGGCGAAGTGTCCAAGCTGGAAAGCGAAGTCGTCCGCAGTCTGCGCGAGCAAGAGCTGCTCGCCGAGAATGTCGCCGGCATTATGGAAAACGACCGGACGTTCGGCCAACGGCTGGCGGATCAGATCGCTTCGTTCGGCGGCAGCTGGCCGTTTTTGATCAGCTTTGGCGTGTTTCTTTGTTGCTGGATCGGTCTGAACGTGCGTTTGCTGTTTCAGCCGTTCGATCCGTTTCCTTTTATTCTGCTGAACCTGATTCTCTCCTGCCTGGCGGCGATCCAGGCGCCGGTGATTATGATGAGTCAGAACCGGCAAGAGTCGAAGGACCGCATTCGCGCCGAGCACGATTACCGCATCAACCTCAAGGCGGAGCTGGAAATTCGCCACCTGCACGCCAAGCTCGATATGCTGCTCACCCACCAGTGGCAACGGCTGCTGGAAATCCAGGAGATCCAGATGGAGCTGATGGACGAGTTCACCCGGCATCGCCCGCAGAAATAACAACCGGCGGCTACTTGTAGTGGTTCGCCAGCGCCCGCAGCCTTTCCAGTCGTCGCAGCTGCAGCTGCACCTGGGGATGCTTGCTGGCAAACCCTTCCATGGTCGCCGCCAGGTCCGTTTCGACTTGCGCCGTGGCCGAGGCGATGGCGCTCCGCACCAGCTTTCGATGGATCGATGGTGTTTGCCCCGCGAGCGATTGCTGCAGACTTTGGACTCGCCGGCGACGACGGAGGAGCGTAAAGTTGCTGTCGCTCAGGTTGGCCTCTTCCATCGCCAGTTGAATCTCTTCTTCCGCCAAAGCAAGGGCCATGTAAGTCGCTTCATTGGCCGGCAAAGGATAACGCGTTATCGGCTGACTTCCGTCGGTGATGACGGAAAACGCCAGAACGATCCAGAACATGGTTGTTCCCTTTTTGTGGATGGCAACGGTTGTCGCGGTTGTGCCGGTTCCAGGCTAGTCAGGGAGAATGTCGATTGCAATGATGAATCTGGGGGCCCGCGTTATCAGGAAACGAGGTCGCGTTTCCGCCCCGCGCCAGCGGGCGGGTTCGCTTGCCATTTCGGTAGAATGAAGGCCAGGTAGCGCCTGCCTGGTTCGACAGCTTTTCTGGCCAGTGGCGACAACGTCGATGCGGGAAGCCCATGAAAGCGTCATTCCAGATCCTTCGCCAGTTTCCGGCGACGTGGCTGCTTGCCGCGGCGATGATCGTTGGCGCTGTCATCAGCCAGTCGCACTACCAGGAACTGGCCGAAACCTGGCTGGCCGCCTTGGGGTTCTCGCCCCAGCATTTGATAAAGGGGGACGCACACCGCCTGTTCACTTCCCTGTTTTTGACCGCAGGCGGCGCCAGGTTTTACGCGTCGTTGTTGATGCTGGTCCTGATCGTGGGAGCGGCCGAGCGTCGACATCCGAGTCTCACGGTCGCTCTGGTTTTCCTGGGAGTTCATTTGACGACGCTGCTCGCGCTTTCGCTGCTGGCGTTGGCCATGGACTGGCGGGGGTCGTACTATGGCGAACTGCTGGCCGAAGCACGCGACGTAGGCCCCTCGGCCGGGTACTACGGCTGTCTGGGGCTCGCTTTGCATGGATTGCCGCAACGGTATCGCTCCCTGGTGGCTGGCGCCGCGTGCCTGATGCTGGTCATCCGTTTGCTGTACGCAATCGCGTTCTTGCCGGAAGAAGGACGTCAGCTAAACGCCGACGTCGCGCACCTGATCGCCCTGGCGTTGGGCCTGTTTGTCGCTGCGGCCTGGCTGCGTTCCCGCTCGCCGGCAACCGAGGCTTGAGAGAAGAGAGCCGGCCTGAAAGAATGATCGACGTTGCGCCGTTGATACAGAGGAGTCATTACAAGCGATGCGTCAAGCAGCTCAGGGGCGCGCCTCGCCGTCGCCAGCGGGCGTCCAGCCGGACTCCGACCCGATTCCTGGAAACGGCGCGTGCTCTGCGCGACGCCTTCGGCTGCGAAGAACAACGGCCTGGCAACCGGAGGACGGGGATCAGGGACTTGTCGACGGCTGAGCCTGCCAGCCGTTGATGGTGAATTCGTCGTGAACGCCGCAGGTGAATTTCAGCGGCTGTTCCAGGCCGGCGGGTTCCTCGGACGGCGGATTGTCATAACGGGCGATGTCGGAAACATTCGTCAGGCGGTTGTTCCGGATCACGGATCCGTAGCTTTCGTCCCGGCGAAGGAGCGGCCGGGCTTCGCCCTGGCATTCGATGATGTTGTCGCGAATGACGAACGTTTTGAAATCGCAATCGGCATGAAAGCCGAACAGACCCTCCGTGCGAGGCGTGGCCGTCGTACGGGTGATGATGTGGTTGTTGCGGATTACCAATTGGTTGTACGGTTCGTTGATCCAGATCACCCCCCGGCCCGGATTGCTGATCAGGTTATTGTGGAACGTCGCCGGTCCTTTCGCCGGAGCCTTGCCGAAGCCGGAGATGAGATTGCCGTGGTCTTTCTGCAGGTCGAAGTCAAACAGGTTATGGTCGATCTCCACGCCGTTCCGGACGAACTCGATGGAGTAGCTGTCGCGCATCCAGTTGTGGTGAATGTGAAAGGTGCGGCCGCTTTCCGGGACCGGTCCGCCGGAGTGCTTGGGGATAGAGATCGTGCCGGTGCAAACGTTGTGGTCGATCTCCACGTCTTCGTCGTTTTCAAAGGGGAACTCGAGGGAGAAGTTCACGCCGATGGTATTATGGTGCACACGGCAGCGTTTCCCCTGCCGGACTTTCACGCCGTAGAACTCGTTCGCCTTGTCCATCTGGGTGCGGACGAAGCGGTTATGGGCGATCTCGCTGTCGGCCATCCAGATGGCGAAGATGGCGCCGCCCGTGATACCGCCGTCGACGCCCGGTTCTCCGCCGCGCTTCCAGCGGCCGCCGGCATCGATGAATTCGCAGTCGTGGATCTTCGCCCCCTTCATGGAAAAGGTGCGCACGCCCGTCCAGAGCGTATCCTGGATGCGCAAGTGGTGCAGATGCAGGTCGGCGTTCTTCCAGCCGAAGATCGCCCCATGCAGCTGCGGCCCGCGGAGCGTCATGTGGGAAACGGTAATACCGTCGGCCTTGTCCTGCAGACGAATCAGGTACGCCTGGGTATCCATCCCTTTGGTCGTCATCTCCGGGTCCGGCAGCGTCTGGACCGACGGCTTCCAGCCGGCGACATGGGTGAGGATCGTCTGCTCCATGCCGGCGCCCTGGAGCGTGACGCCGGCCTTTGGCTCCAGCGGGGCCGAGAGTTCGTAGACGCCAGCGGCGATCTCAATCGTCGTCCCCTCGGCCGCGTCGCGCACCGCAGCGACCAGGTCGGCCGTGTTTGCGATTGGTTCCGCAGCGCAAGTCGCTTGCGCCGTGATGGCGAGCAGGATAAGAAGGAAGGTTTGCTTCAGGGAGAACATGGACGTCCTTTTGTCGGATACGATTGCCTGCGATGGTCAGTGCGGACCACTTATCTTTTACCCAAAATTGAGGAAAACCGCCATCTCCGGGCGCCCGGAACGATGCCGGGCTTACTTTGCCAGGGTTACGTCGGTTGCTTCACCGGCGGGGAGCATCAGGCCAGGGATGGTGACGAGGCCGTGGGCGTCTGCGGTGAGCATTCCTGTTCCGCCGGCGGAGTTCGTCCACTGGCAGGTGTCGCCGGGGCGGAGCTTGAACTTCTGGCAGCGACGGGGCGTGACGTCGACGGTCATCGGGGCGGTCGCCAGTTCATTGCGGAGGCGCATCGACCAGGTCTTTTCCGTGTCGACCACCTCCTCCCAGATGAAGCCCAGGTTGACGCCGCCTTCCAGGTCGCCGTTGTCATCGGCCAGCATGTTGCGAGTGCGACTGCCGGCCGGCGCGGGGGCTTCCCCTGTGCCCAGGTCGCCGTCGAGGGAACTGTTGCCAAAGGCCGGATAGCTTTGGTTGCGGGCGAACTTTTCCGGCGGGTACCAGCGGTGGATCTGGCGCATGCCGGCCGCCCCGCTGGAGTGGTCGCCGTTGTTCCAGGCGAACGCAAATCCATGATGGCCTGCCGTCAGAGCGCGGACCAGGGCGATCTGTTCGCCAAAGGTGGCGAAGCCGTCGTGCCGCCCACAGCACCAGCCCACAAACGGCAGATCCGCCGGATGTTCGTTGACGAACTTCACCATGTCCATCCGGTCGTAATAATCGGTGACGCCGTCCTCCATCAGGATCTTCGCGTCCCGCGCGACGGGCGTCAGCGAAGGCAGACCGCGCTGCCGCGTGCGTGGGCGGTTGGGGTAAATGGCGGCGAACAGCTCCGGATGACGCAGGGCGAAACCGGCTGTTCCCCAGGCGCCCATCGAACCGCCTTCGGCGTAGACCCGTTCGGGATCGGCATGGTACGCCTGCCTGGTCCAATCGATCAGCCAGAGCATGCGTCGCTCGGTAAAGTTGTAGGCCCGGGGCTCCGTGTGGTCGGCTCCCTGGGGCGTGCAGTAGTAGCCAAACCAGTAGGTTTCGCGGGTTCCGTCACCATCGGGATCGGCGAGAGTCTCGCGCGAGCGGAGCAGCAGGTACGGAGTGCGGGTGGCCGAGTCGGCCCGTTGCTCCATGGTGAACTGCCAGGGCAAGCCGTCGCGCCAGCCCCACTCGGGCCGGCCCCAGAACAGATAGTAATCGCCATGGTCAGAGCCCGGCCCGCCCCGTGAACTGCTGGCATGCAGAGAGACGGTCAGCGGCAGGTTCTTCGTCCCGGTGACCTGCACCACATGGGCGTATCGCCCGCGCTCGGTCGAGTCGCCCGTTTTGAGCGGCTGCAGCGGCGCGACTTTCTCGGCTACCGGTTCCGTCGTCGCGGACTGGCCCGGCAGGAGACGGCCCTGACGATTCCCTTCCAGGTCGTGGGCGACGACTGCATAGTAACGGGCGCCGTTGCTCTGGGTCGTGCGAACGGCCAGACCCGTCCACTGCGGCAAGGGCTTGCCGCCGGGTTCGATCGTCGCCATGGGCAGTTCGGGATCCAGTCGTCGGGCGAGGAACATTTGATACCCGTAGTGCTTGCCCGAGTTGTTCACGATGCCTTCGATAACCGGCCGCAGTTCCGCCAGATGATCATCGGTGAGGGGCTGCTCGCTCTCGTACAGGCTGTAGCGATAGCCGGCGCCCACTTCACCGGCGGCGACATCTTTCCAGGTGACAAACGTCTGGCCGTCGCGGTGTAGCACCCGGATGCCCGACACCTGGAGCTCTGCATCCGCCCCCGGCCCCGCGGCCTGCGTGGTTGCCGATGGCATGGCGGCAACGGCGACAGCCAGGATCAGGGCGTGTGGGATGCGTGGCGGATTCATGAGCGGTAGTTCCGGCAGGTAGCAGTTTCCAGGCAGTTTGACGGCCGGCGGGAACCCCTGAAGGAGATCGGCCCGGCGGTTCTCAATATAGCAAGCCGGTTCGTTGCGAGGAGAAAAACCGGTATTCCCAGCCGTCTTGTCTTTGTGGCATTCGCGAGCAAGCGGTGGGAGCAAGGCGGGCCGCGGGCGCCGTTCGGCGTCGCGGGTGGTTGAATTTTGAGATTCAGGCGGAAGAGCAACTTTGAGATTCAAACCGGCGACGTTCACGGCGCGACTTTGACGAATGGGCCGCGCGTCAGGCGGAGAAAACGTCGGATTCCGCCCGGTTCTTAACGTTAATTCGATTCGCCGGGTTGCGAGTCCGCCAGGCATTGTGTCAGATGTTTTGAACGCCTTGGGGAAGACCCGGGGTCGCTCGCCTTATCCGTCGGATTCCGCAAAATCGATGGCCGCGATGGAAGCGGTCGCAACGGCCCCGGCCGTTCTCAAGCGCCAGGTTTTTTCCATGACCGATATCATGTCGTCCGCCAAACGCAGCGCGCTCATGTCGCGCATTCGGGCGACAGACACTACGCCGGAGCGTTACATCAGGGTGCTGTTAGAGGCGGCGTCGCTGGAGTTTGACCAGCACGCGCGGGACCTGCCGGGTCGACCGGACTTTGTCTTTCGCGAGCAGCAGACGGCGGTTTTTATCGATGGCGATTTCTGGCACGGCTGGCGTTTTCCGTTGTGGCGGCATCGTCTTTCCGACAAGTGGCGGGAGAAGATCTCCAAGAACCGCGAGCGGGATGTGCGGAACCATCGCACGCTACGTCGTCGTGGCTGGACGGTCGTTCGGATCTGGGAGCATCAGGTCGAAGCGAACCCGCTGGGATGTATCGAGCGCATCGCCCTGGCGCTGGAATGGAAATCGTTTGACGCCGCCGCCGTGGAAACGGCGTATGCCGCCTTGCCTCCTTTGAAACGCAGAAACCGACTGCCCAAGCCGTAAGGCGGAATCCAGGATCGCACCGAATGGATGTACGCAAAGTCGTCCGCGCGAAACTTCGCCGGCTGAAAGAATTCCAGCCGCCGCGGGTGCTGGATCTGTTTGCCGGATGCGGTGGGCTGTCGCTCGGTTTTCAACGGGCCGGATTCGACCTGGTCGCCGCCCTGGAAAGCGACGAGCTGGCCATTCGTTCGCACGCCCGGAACTTTTACCCGGAAGCCGGACCGCTGCAGGAGGCTCATGCCCGGCCCCAGGATATCACGGCGATTGATCCGGCGGAGCTGTTGGCCTCGCTGCAGGTTCGCGGCAAGCCGGAGAACGCGGTCGATGTGATCATTGGCGGTCCGCCCTGCCAGGCCTTTGCACGCGTCGGCCGGGCGAAGCTGCGGGAGATTGACGAACACCCTGACGCTTTTTTGCGAGATCCTCGCAGTAACTTGTATCTGCGTTATCTGCAGTATGTGCGGGAACTGGCGCCGGTCGCCCTGCTGATGGAGAACGTCCCCGATGTGATGAACTTTGGCGGCCATAATGTGGCGGAAGAAGTTTGCGACGTACTGGATAGTATGGGGTATACATGCGCGTATACGTTACTCAATGCTTCTTACTATGGCGTGCCGCAAATGCGGGAGCGGATGTTCCTGATCGCTTATCGCAAAGAACTGGCGGTGGAGGTGAAGTTTCCCCGGCCGTCCCACTGGATGCAGTTGCCGCCTGGCTATCATGGTTCGCGAAATGTTGCGCTGCGCGTGCTGGTAGAAAATGGATATGGATCATCTCCCTCTCTGTCTGATAACGATTCCGAATACAAGCATTATTACCAGGAGCCGCCGGCGCCTCCGGCCGATGCGGCCCCGGCCGTCACGACTGCTGACGCGATTGGCGACCTGCCGCCGCTGATGGCCCGCGAGCTGCATCAACAAGGCATTCTGCGACGCGGGGCCCGTCGCTTTACGGAGTTCATGCCGTATCGAAGCGACCGGGAGCCGACCCCTTTCGCCCAGGAGATGCGCGCCTGGCCCGGTTTCACCAGTCAGGGCGGCGTGTACGATCATGTCATCCGCAGTCTGCCGCGCGACTATGCGATCTTCGCGCAGATGCAGCCTGGCGACCAGTATCCCCAGGCGCACGCCCTGGCGATCGAACTCTGCGAGAAGGAGCGTCGCAAGAGGCGGATCCGGATCGATTCGCCGGAACATGTCGCCCTGCAGGCCGCGCTGATTCCGCCTTATGATCCGGGCAAGTTTCCCAACAAATGGCGGAAGCTGGAGTCCTATCTGCCGTCGCGTACGTTGCTGGCGCACCTGGGGAAGGATTCCTACTCGCACATCCATTACGACAGCGACCAGGCGCGCACGATCTCGGTCCGCGAGGCGGCCCGCCTGCAGTCCTTCCCCGACGGCTTTCAGTTTGCCGGCACGATGAACCCGGCCTTCCGCCAGATCGGCAACGCCGTGCCCCCCCTGCTCGCCTTCGCCCTGGCAAACCAGATCCAGGCAACCCTCCGCAAGTCCCAGCCCCGTCGCACGGGCAAATCCTCGCGATCCGCGCCTGCCTGATTGCGGTCCGCTTCCGCCGGGGCCAGGAATTGAAGGAGCGGTGAAGGTTGGGTGAATTCTGGGGGCAGGTGGCGATGGAGATTGGATCGGGGGGGCGGGAAGGACTGCGTTTTTGCGTGGGAGACGGCGTAATCTGCGAGGGTCGGGCGGCGCGCAGGGGGGCCGGGATCGGCGGGGAGGCCGATGGCGTCCTGCTTTACCGTTGGGGGCCCGCCACTTATACTGCAGGTGGTCGGCGCTGTGGCCCAGTTGCTGCTGTGACGTCTTTCGCTCCGACTTGAAACCCGCCGCCTGTTTGCGGCCGAGGTAATTTTGTTCGCTCAAACCACCGACGACGCAGCCGAGCTGTCCCCGCCGGAACCTGCAGACGCAAACCGGCCCCCCGCGCCCGACGATTTGCGGTATTACCAGGCCCAGCCCGGGTGGCGACCGATCGACCTGCGCGAATTGTGGCGGCGACGCGAACTGATCTGGATACTGGCCGCCCGCGATCTGAAAGTACGCTATCGCCAGACGGCCGTCGGCGTCGCCTGGGCGCTGCTGCAGCCGCTGGCGATGATGACGATTTTTTCGCTCTTCTTCTGGCTGCTGGGTCGCGAACCGGTGGAAGCCGGCGTGCCCTATGCGGCCGCTTTGCTGTGCGGTTTGCTGCCGTGGCAGTTGCTGGCGAATACGCTGACGAGCGCCACCCAGAGCCTGGTCGCCCATCAGAACCTGGTGACAAAGGTTTACTTTCCGCGGGCCATTTTGCCGTTGTCGGCGACGATTGGCGGGCTGGTCGATTTTGGCGTGGGGTTCCTGCTGCTGGCGGCCGCTTTGATCTGGTTTGGCGTGGTTCCCTCCTGGCCGATATTGCTGGCTCCTGTATTTGTGCTGCTCACGCTGCTGGTCTCGCTGGCGCTGGGTTTATGGCTGTCGGCGATGAATGCTTTGTACCGCGATATTGGCTATGTGGTGCCGTTCCTGCTGCAGGTGGGCATGTTCGCCAGCCCGGTCGTGTATCAGACCAGCGCACTGATTCCGGAACCGTGGCGCGTGGTGTTCGCCTTGAATCCGATGGTCGGCGTGCTGGATGGTTTTCGCTGGTCGATGCTGGGGCATGATCCGCCGGCGCTGGCGCCGTTGCTGGTATCCTGCGTCATGCTGTTGCTGCTGCTGGTTGGGGGGATGTTCTACTTTCGCCGGGTTGAACGCTTTCTGGCCGATCGGATCTAGCCCATGAGTCCCATTGCGATCCGGGTCGAGAACCTCGGCAAGCGCTACCGCCGCGGCGTGGATGCTCCGTATTATCGGGCGTCGGAGATCCTGCAGGCGTTGCCTCGCGCCGCCTTGTCGACCGTGGCGGGTCTGTTCCGCGGCAAAGCGAACGGCTCTGCTCCGGCAGATGCAGCGAGCGAATTCTGGGCCCTGCGGGATGTCTCCTTTGAACTGCGCCAGGGCGAGGTGCTGGGGGTGATCGGCCGCAATGGGGCCGGCAAGAGTACGCTGCTGAAGATCCTGTCGCGCATTACGGAACCGACGACGGGCCGCTTTGGCGTTCGCGGCGTGGTCGCCAGCCTGCTGGAAGTCGGCACGGGCTTTCATCCCGAGTTGACCGGTCGGGAGAACATCTATCTCAGCGGGACGATCCTGGGGATGCGCCGCGCCGAGATCGCCCGGCGGTTCGACGAGATTGTCGACTTCGCCGAGATCGAAGGCTTTCTCGATACGCCGGTCAAGCGTTACAGCAGCGGCATGTACGTGCGGCTGGGTTTCGCCATTGCTGCGCACCTGCAGCCGGACGTGCTGATCGT
Source organism: Lignipirellula cremea (assembly GCF_007751035.1). Classification (NCBI taxonomy): domain Bacteria; kingdom Pseudomonadati; phylum Planctomycetota; class Planctomycetia; order Pirellulales; family Pirellulaceae; genus Lignipirellula; species Lignipirellula cremea. The sequence continues at coordinate 395,155 of NZ_CP036433.1, forward strand.
CGACGAAGTGCTGGCGGTTGGCGATGCGGCCTTTCAGAAGAAATGCCTGGGGAAAATGGGCGCGGTCGCCGGCGACGGCAGAACGGTCCTGTTTGTCAGCCACAACATGACGGCGGTCCAGAGCATCTGCGACCAGGCGGTGCTGCTGGAGCAGGGAAAAGTCGCCGCAGGGGGCGATACCCGGGACGCCGTGGCGACGTACCTGTCGGACACCCAGGTCGCCTGTCCCCACCGGCAATGGGAGCCCGAAGAAGCTCCCGTCGGCGATGGCGTGCGCTTGCGTTCGCTGCGTATCCAGCCGCACGAAGAGGGGAAAACCCTGGCGGATTCGGCGATTGATGTCACGATTGAATTCGAGGCGCTACGCGACCTGGAAGATGTAAATATTGCTTTTCAGTTGTCGACAACAGAAGATGTGTGCGTCTTTTCAACCTGCAGTCCGGTGCGTTCGCTGCGGGCAGGCTGGCAGCGTTATTGCATGTCCATTCCGGATGGCTTTCTGAACGAAGGCTCCTACAGCATTCTCCTGGTGTTTGTCACCAAAAGCACGCGCCATCTGCTGCTGGAAAAGTCGCTTCTGGTGTTTGAAGTGCCGCGTCCACGCAGTACGTCGGCCTGGTACGGTCGCCGCCCGGGGCTGGTTCGCCTGGAGACGGACTGGACGACTGAAGGGGCGGAAGAGCACCTCCATCAAAGCCCGGGGGAACCCCAGTAATGCAACCTGCCGCCGCGCGGATTCCGTGTGTTGTGATTGTGTTTTTTGACGAGGATACCGTACGGCAGGCCCTCGATGCGTTAGTCCGTTTGTCCCACCGCCTGGAGATTCATGTGGTGGAGAACTGGAGTCCGCAGACCGCGACGGCCATTCGTCCTTATGTGGAATCGCTGCTGCGCGAGGGTAAGATCCACGCTTATTATCTGTTCGAAGAGAATATCTCCAATAACGCGTTGCTGACGGTGCTGGAACATGGGCACGTACCGCTGGACCGGGACTACATTCTGATCACCGATGGAGATCTTGTGCCGGATAGCGATGACTGGCTGGAAGAAGAACTGGCCGTGCTGCAGGCGCACCCGGAAGTGTTTGCTTGCGGAATCCGGCTGGACCTGGCGAATATGCCGCTGAAGACGTTTCCGGATATGCAGTTTTCGTGGTCGCCGGTGGATCGCGGCGACTATCTGGAAGCGCTGACGGGCGGGCATCATTTGTTATTGCGCGGGCCGGATTTTCAGGCGTTTATGAATTATCGCAGACGGAAGAATCTGCGGTTTGTGGATTCGGTCATGCACCAGTACGCCGCCAGGCAGCGGCGGCGCTGGGCGGCGACCCGGGACAGTTCAGCCGTGCATTTGACCTGGGACATGTATGCCGACCTGGAACATCCTTATACAAAGTTGAAAGTGGCGACCTATCAAAATGGCGCCTGCTGGGATCATAGTATGGTCTGCCCCTATGAGCGGGCGACGGCCGCAGGGATTGAGCAACATGCCGCTGCGGTCGGCCTGTTTCGCCAGGGCTGGCTGGATACGTTAAAGCAGTCTCTGGGATTTTCGGGAACGTCAGGTTCAAAATGATCGTATTTTCAGGGTCGGTGCTGACACGAACAGGCTCCTTGCTGAGTGCGGCGGGTCGTCGCCTGGTGCGTACGGGCCAGCGCGGCAAGGCGCGGCGTCAGTTGAAAGGTTTGCCTCGCCCCCTGAAGCTGCATGTGGGCTGCGGGCAGGTCCGCTTCGACGGCTGGGTGAATGTCGATGTCGGCGCCTCTCCTGCCGTTGATGTGATCGCGGATTTGACGGAGGCCGTTCCGCTGGAAAACGAGTCTTGCGCCCTGATCTATAACGAACATTTTCTGGAACACATGACGGTGGATCGCGGCGTCGCCTTTTTGAAAGAATGTCATCGCCTGCTGCAGACCGGCGGCGTGCTGCGTGTCGCCATGCCGAGTCTGACAGAGACCGTACGACAGTATTACGACGACGAATGGCGCGACCAGGCCTGGATCCGAACTTACAGCTGTGAATGGATCCAGACCCGTGCAGAACTGCTGAATATCGCGTTCCGTAACTGGGGTCATGAATGGCTGTACGACGAAGAAGAACTGGAACGACGCCTGCGCGAGGCGGGCTTTGACCAGACCATGGCGGCAACCTGGGGAGAGAGCGAACACGCAGAGCTTCGCGATCGTGAAACGCGGCCCGAATCCCGACTGGTTTTTGAAGCGGTAAAAAGCTGACATGAACTCCGCCGAAAAGAACGCGTCCATCCCGACGACCGGCTCCGATCTTGCCGTTCCCGATGTCCTGCAGAAACAGTTTCTGTTTATCATCGGGTCCGATCGCAGCGGCACCACCTGGCTGCAGTCGATGGTCGGGGCGCATCCCCAGGTGGCGACCAGCGTCCAGCTCACCCTGTTTCATACCTATATTCCCGACTGGCTGCGCAGCTGGAAATCCGAGACGGAGTTTATCGCGGACTCGCGGCAGTGGGATATGGGGTTGCCGGTGGTCTGGAGCGAGGCGGAGTTTCTGGACTTTCTGCGCGAGTTCCTCGCCCGGGTCTATGCCCGGGTGCTGGCCGGGAAACCGACGGCCACCCATGTGTTGGACAAGCATCCGGCTTATCGCGAGCATGTCGAAGAGATCCACTTGCTGTTGCCCCAGGCGAAATTTATCCACGTGATCCGGGACGGGCGCGACGTGGCTCTTTCCCTGCTGGCGGCCAAAGAGGGGCTGGGCTGGGGATATTCCACCCTGAACGAAGCGACCCGCGCCTGGGCCCATAGCGTCAAGAGAGGTCGCGACGCCGCGGTCTACGGCGACCAGTATCTGGAAGTGCGATACGAAGAGCTGCTGGAGCAAGGCCCGGAGGTCCTGGCGGCGGTATTCGATTTTTGCGATCTGCCTTGCGACGCTCCGCAAGTCCAGCAGATTGTCGATAACCACCAGTTTGACGCCATGAAAAAGCGGTCGGCCGCCCCGGTGGCTTCGCGCCAGGCTCCGCCCGCCCACTATCGCAGTGGCAAGGCCGGCGCCTGGCGCCAGGGGATGACGCCGGCCCAGCAACGCGAATTTAACATGCTGGCGGGCGACCTGCTCCGCGAACTCAACTATGCCGATGCAGACTGGCTACGCACCGGACCGCTGCGGCGGGGATTCTATCAGGCAGGCGAGGTGCTGGCGGCCGTCCGCCGCCGCATGTATCGCGCCTTCAATGCACTCGCAGGCCGGGCTTGAGCCTTTGGGCGAAGCAGACAGGAGACAGCATGCAGGTCGACAAGGCGATTGTGTCCCAGTAAGGTGCGCTGCCGCGGCTTGCGGCCTTCCCAGGAGAATTGAACGGTGGATTGGAAAAAGTTCTGGGATGTTTATCCCCGACGATTGCCTGAAAAGGACCTGCTCAAGCAGATCGGTAAAACGGTCAACGGAGTTCCTGTTTCCGATCAGCAGTTCGCCGCTCTGATCGACGATGTGTCTGGCAAGCTGGATCTGCAGGGGGACGACTGGCTTCTTGATTTGTGTTGCGGAAATGGCGTCGTCACCCGTGAACTGGCGCAGCGTTGCGAGCGCGTGCTGGGCGTCGATTTTTCGGAACCGTTGCTGGACGAAGCCAGGGCTTCAAGCTCGCGTCCTAACATTGAGTACAAACTTTTGGACGCACGTAACCTTCCAGATTTAAGCGAATCGCACGCGGGTCGCTTCACCAAAGTTGTCATGTATGAAGCGCTCGCGTACTTTACGGAGCCAGAAGTTGTAGCGATCCTCAGACAACTCGCGAAACTGTCTACGAATCAATCGGTGATTCTGCTTGCCAGCGTGCTTGACGTTCAATCCAAGTGGAAGTTTTTTAATACGCTATCTCGCCGATTTCATTATTTCTTCCATATCTGGTTGCGCGGAAAAGACCCTGGTCTGGGGAAGTGGTGGAGCCGTTCCGAGATCGTCCGTTTGTGCGACCAGGCGGGGATGACCGCTGAGTTTCTGCCCCAGGACGCTTCCCTGCATACTGCGCATTATCGCATTGATATACGATTGCAACACAAAGATGCTGAGAAATGCTGAAGGGACGAAGGTATTGAGAGTGTTTCGAATGATGCAGGAAACGGAATCCGCGGCGATCATTATTCGCCATGCCGGTGCGGACGCCGTTCGCTGGACGAGTCGGTGCGGTGGATTTCGAACTGGCCATTCTGGAAAGACGGTCGTGAAGGTTTTTTGATGAAGCTCGGTATCATGCAGCCCTACTTTTTTCCCTATCTGGGATATTTTGATCTGATTGATCGGGTCGATCGCTGGGTCGTGTTTGATACCGCGCAGTACATTCGCCACGGCTGGGTCAACCGGAATCGTATTTTGCATCCCCGATCGGGGTGGCAGTATCTTGTCGTTCCCCTGCAGAAGCATTCCCGGAATACGCCCATTGATCAGATTGTCGTGAAAGAAGACGCTTGGCGAGAACGTATCCTGGGGCAGCTGAATCACTATCGGAAGCGGGCTCCTTACTTTCGTCAGACGATGGACCTGGTGGAAGAGTGTCTGGCTCTGCGGGATCCTCACCTGGCGGCGCTGAATGTTCACGCTTTGCAATGCGTGTGCCGGCGGCTGGGAATCGCGTTTGAGCCGATGATCTTCTCGCAAATGGAACTGCCGCTGGCGGAGGTGAAGGGGCCAGGCGACTGGGCCTTACGAATCAGCGAAGCGCTGGGCGCCAGTGAATATCTGAATCCGCCGGGAGGCCAGGATCTCTTTGACGCCAGCCGGTTCAAAGCGGCCGGCATTCGCCTGGTCATTCAATCGTTCTCCCCGATTGCGTACGAGTGCCCGGGCTATACGCTGGAGCCGGGGCTGTCGGTGCTGAACGCACTGATGTGGCTGTCGCCTGAAGATCTGATGGCGCGCATACGCTCTCAGCGGGCGAACCAGGATTCCGCAGACACGCCTTGAACCATCTGTCATTAAAGCGCCATTGTATGAACGCCGATCAATCGCTGTACTCGTTATTGCACACGCCGGACGGTCCGCCGGCGTTTGCGGAGCCGTTGCATGTGGGGCGGCCTAACCAGGGCGATCGCGAGGCATTGTTTGCACGGTTCACGCAGGCTCTGGACCGGAACTGGCTTTCCAACGACGGCCCGCTGGTCCGCGAGTTTGAGGACCGCGTCGCTGCGATCCTGGGCGTGCGGCACTGCGTCGCCATGTGTAACGCGACGGTGGCGCTGGAGATCGCCATCCGCGCTTTGGGGTTGTCGGGCGAAGTCATTGTGCCGGCGTACACCTTTGTGGCGACGGCCCATGCGCTGCAGTGGCAGGAGATTCGTCCCGTATTCTGCGATATCCGCCCCGATACGCATAACCTGGATCCCGACTGCGTGGAACGCCTGATTACGCCGCGGACGACGGCGATCCTGGGGGTGCATGTCTGGGGACGAGGCTGCGATGTCGACCGCCTGGCGGAGATCGCCCGGCGCCGGAACTTGACGCTGCTGTTCGACGCCGCGCATGCGTTCGGCTGCACCCATCATTCCCAGCCAATCGGTGGGTTTGGCAAGGCCGAGGTGTTCAGTTTTCACGCCACCAAGTTCGTCCACAGCGGAGAAGGCGGCGCGATCGCCACCAACGACGACGAGCTTGCCGAGAAAACTCGCTTCATGCGAAACTTTGGATTCGCCGGTTATGACAACGTGCGCTACCTGGGAACCAATGGAAAAATGAACGAGCTGTCGGCCGCCATGGGGCTGACGTCGCTCGACAAAATGGACGTTTTCAGCCAGGGCAACCGGGAGAATTACCAGCAGTATCGTCGCGTGCTGGCGGGACTGCCGGGCGTCTCCGTTATCGACTATCCGGCCGCCGAGCAGCACAACTGCCAGTATATTGTCTTGGATATTGACCCGGACGCCTGCCCTTTGACGCGCGATCAGATCGTGTGGGTTTTGCATGCCCATCGGGTGCTGGCCCGGCGATACTTTTTCCCGGGCGTGCATCGCATGGAGCCGTACCGGACCGAGGACCCGAGGGCGTATCTGTCGCTGCCCGTGACCGAGAACGTGGTGCAACGCGTGCTGGTTTTGCCAAACGGCTCCGCCGTGTCCGCCGCGGCGATTGGCTCCATCGGAGAGATCTTCCGCTGGGCTTTCGCCCACGCAAAAGAGCTGGGCGCCAGGCTCCCGGCGTCGGCGCCTCCGGGAGAATCCTTTGCGGGGACAGCTTCATGAATCCGGCCCCGAAAGTCAGCGTCTGCATGACGACCTACAATCACGAACGCTATCTGGCGAAAGCGATTGAAAGCGTCATGCTGCAGGAAACCCGGTTTGCGGTCGAACTGATCATTGGCGAGGATTGTTCCACCGACGCCACCGGGCGGATCGCCGCGGAGTTTGCCCAGCGCTATCCCGATCGGATCGTCCTGCTGGCGCGCGAGAAGAACATGGGGATGATGGAGAATTTTTGCGATGTGTACGATCGCTGCCGGGGAACCTACACGGCGTTCCTGGAAGGAGACGATCTCTGGTCGGATACGACGAAGCTGCAGCAGCAGGTCGACGCGCTGGAGCAACGCCCGGACTGGGTGTTGTGTTTTCATCCCGCCCGATACATCGACAGCGAGGGACGTCCCCTGGGGATGCAGCATCCGGCGCAGTCGAACCCCGAACTGACGCTGTCCGATATGGTGATGGACAATCCGATTTCGACCTGCTCGATCCTGCTCCGCCGCAGCGTGATTCCGCGAGTGCCCGACAATCTTAAATCGTTGAACCTGGGCGACTGGCCGCTGTGTATTGTGGCTGCCCGCGAAGGGAAGATTGGTTTTTTAAGCGAGCCGATGGCGGCGTACCGGGTGCATGGCGGCGGGGTTTGGACTTCGGCGAGTCGCCGGCATACGGAGCTATCGGTATTGAACATGCTGCTGCAGTTGGCGCTGGATTATCCTGATCTGGCGCCGCTGGTGCGTGAGTCGCTGGCCAATCGCCTGGAGTGCTTTTTTACGGATCTCGAGGCGGCCCAGTCCCAGGTGAAAGCCCTGCAGAACGCTTCCTGGCGCTTGCGACTCAAGAACCTGGCGCTCTGGCCGCTGCGCAAGGCGAACCGCATGCTCTTCAAAAGGCCCGTCGCCATCCGTTCGCCCCGCCGTCGTTGAGGATGCGGACCTGTCCGGCGTGTCAGCTGCGGGCTTCCAGTCCCGAGAGCGTGCCGGTGCTGCTGCCGAACTGCTGGGCTTCGATGCCGGTCTGCTGGAGCATGCTGACAAACAGGTTGCTCAGCGGCGGGGGATTGTTCTCGTCGAAGGCCAGGTGCTGCCCGTGACGGAAGGAGCCGCCGGCCAGCAGGACGGGCATGTTCTTCACGCTGTGCCGGCTGGCGTCGCCCAGGTTGCTGCCGAAGAAAAAGGTGGTGCGATCGAGCAGGCTTTCGCCGTCTTCCTGGCTGGTGCGCAGCTGGGACAAAAAGTCGCGCACGGTTTTCATCTTCTCCAGCTCAAGCGTTTTCAGCTGGGCGATCTTGGCCGGATCCTGGCCGTGGTGGGACAGGTCGTGATGCCCCTGGTTCACGCCTGGGATCGGCGGCGCGTTGCTGGAGCCTGGCAGCTGCAAGGTGACCAGTCGCGACGAGTCGGTTTGCAACGCCAGGTGGATCAGGTCGAACCAAAGCCGCGTTTTGCCGATCAGGTCGGCGCTGTTCTGGATATTGACCGGCGGGCGGGCGTCGACCTGGGGCTTTGGCTGTTTCGACCAGTACTCGGCCTGGGTCAGCCGCTGTTCCAGCTCGCGGATGCTGGTGAAGTACTCTTCCAGCTTGGCGCGATCGCCGGGTCCCAGGTTCTGCTGCAAGCGACGGGCCTGGTCCCGCACGGCGTCGAGTACGCTGCGACCGTCGGCCAGGCGGCGGGCCTGGGCTTCGACCTCGTCGGGGCGTCCTTCCAGAAACAGTTTGGCGAACACGCTCGAGGGCCAGTTCTCGGTCGGCACCGGAGCCCCGCTGCGGGTCCAGGACAGACCGGAGCCCTCGCAGGAAAGCGGTAGCGTCGGGAAGCGGGTTTGCCCATACAAGTGCTCGGCGGCGAACTGGTCCAGCGAGATGCTGTTCCGGAAGCCGGCCCGACGTTCCGGGTGCGGCGCCGAGGTCAGAAAGCTCTGGTTGGAATCATGGCTGGGGCCGATGTCGGGATGCGACAGCCCCGAGATGACCGTGAAGTCATTACGGAAATCGGACAGCACTTCCAGATACGGCGATAGCGTGTAATCTCGGCCGGTGTCCTCCGGGAAGAAACAGGCCGGGTGCAAGCCCAGCGGCGTATTGATGCAGACCATGCGCCGCGGAACGGCGCCCTGGCCCGCTCCGCGCACAGGTCGAGGAGCGATGGCGGAAAGCAGCGGCAAGCCCACGGCGACGCCGGCGGCGCGAAGAAAAGTGCGGCGGTGAAGTTTCATGGCGAAACCTGGGGAAGGGAACGGCGGGGGGTGGGGATGACGTCGGTTCGCGCTGTTTACTTGTACTGGAACGTCCTGCTTTGCACGATCGCATGGACGAGCGACCGCAAACCGTAGTTGCTGGCGGCCGCCTGGTCGACGATCGCCTCGACTTCTTCCTGGTCGGCGGTTTGCGGCGCCCTGCCGGTCCCATAGGCCAGCAGTCGGCTGGTCAGGGCGCGGGCCAGTTGCCGCTTGTCCTGCAGGAGTAGCTGCTTGTATTGGTCGATGTTTTCAAACCGCCGGCCGTCGGACAGGGTATCCGAGGGATCGACGGGTTTCCCCAGATGGTACGGCATCCTCTGGCCGTTGATGACGACGTTCTTGCCGGCGCCCGTCACGCGGTACTCGTTCCGCCAGGCGCCGATCACGTCGAAGCTTTCCAGGGCGAAGCCGGGCGGGTCGATCTCGCGATGGCAAACGCCGCACGATTCGCTTTCGCGATGCTGGGCCAGCTGCTCGCGGATGGTCGTGGCGCCGCGGATGTCGGGATCGATCGAACCGATGTCGTCCGGCGGCGGGGCCGGCGGCTGACCCAGGATCCGATCCAGCACCCAGGCGCCGCGCAGAACGGGCGAGGTCGTCGTGCCGTTGGCCGTTACTTTCAGGACGCTGGCCATCGTGAGTACTCCGCCCCGATGGCTGTCGGGCGGCAGCGGCGTTTTCTGGAACTCCCAGCCGTTGATCCCGTCGACGCCATAGTGCCGGGCCAGGCGGCCGTTCAGCATCGTAAAGTCCGAGTCGACAAAGTTCAGCAGGCTCAGGTCGTGCTGCAGGATCTCCTCAAAAAACAGCTCCGTTTCGCGGATCATGGAGACCTTGAGCAGGTGGTCGTACTCCGGGTACAGCCGGCCGCTGGGTTCGGTGGCGTCAATCTCACGCAGCCCCAGCCATTGCCCGGCAAAGTTCCGCGTGAGCGCTTCCGCCTTGGGGTGGGTGAGTAGTCGCTCGACCTGCTGACGCAGCACGTCCGGCTGGTGCAGGCGGTCTTCCCGGGCGAGCGTGAACAGCTCTTCATCGGGCATGGTGCTCCACAAAAAGTACGACAGCCGGCAGGCCAGGGCAAAGTCATCCAGTTGGCCTGGCTCTTCTCGCAGGAACAGGAACTCGGGCGAAAGCAGCACCCCCTTGAGGGCGGCCCGCATGGCGGGCTCGAAGCGATAACCGTTCTCCATCCTCTGGCGTACGATGTCGACAAACGGGGCCGTATCGGCGGCGGCGATCGTGCGGCGAAAGGCTCTCTGCGTGAACTTCGCCAGGATCCGCTCGGCGTCGACCAGAGGCTGATCGGACACCACTTCGACCCGGTTCCGGTCGTTGTACACGCCAAACGTTTCCTGCTTCAGGTCGCCAAAAATCTGGCGATGGCTGGCGGGCGGCCAGTTGGCGTGCAGCGGCCCTTCGACTTCTACATACTGGATCGCCAGGCCGGGGCCTTCCCATTTTTCTTCACCGGTCAGCTTCACCGTGTTGGCGCTGGCCAGCCCGTACGGCAGGATCGAGATCGTGCCGCGCGGCTCCAGGAAACGCTCAAACTCAATCAACGTCGGCTGGTCGGGCGGCGCGTCGAAGTAGCCGACCAGACCATTCACGCCGGTCAGCTGCTTCCCTTTTTCCGTCACGCGAAAGGTGACCGGCTTCCCGGACGATTGCACGCCGGAAGCCGAAATGCGGAAGCGATACACGCCCGGGTCGGGCGGATAGAAGCTGGAGATCCAGACATTGTGCCACTCCGACGAGCAGAAGCAGACGACCTCGCCGTCGGGCAGGAAGCGATAGACGTCTTCCTTGGTCGTCTTGACCGGATGGCCCTCTTTCAGGCTGTACCGCTTGCTGATCAGGGGCGGCGGCTGGGGATGATTGGCGATCGCCGCATCGAGTGCGGCGTCGGCTGCTTCCAGGTACTTCTCCAGCAGGAACGACGACGTGTGATGGGCCGCGCCTGCGTTGTCGAAACCGTTGGCCGAGCTATCGGCCGGCAGTTGTCCCTGCAGGTCGACTTCGATCCCCAGCAGGTCGCACACCGTGTTCTGATATTCGACCCGATTCAGTCGCCGCAACACCGTTCGCCCCTGGGCCGCCCTGGCGGCGGCATTGGCGGCAGCGAGTTGCGGGGCCAGCGTTGCGGTGAAGGCGGCGATCTCTTTGCCAGGCGGACGCTGCTTGCCGGGCGGCGGCATTTCGCCCGCGGCGATGCGGTCAAGGACGGCTTGCCAGTGCTCCCGGGAGACGTCGTCGGCCAGGTCGAGCGGCAGTTGATCCAGCCGCAGGTCCGTTTCGGCTTTGTCTGTCCCGTGGCAGGCAATGCAATGCCGGGTCAGAAACGATCGCACTTGCGTCTGTTCGCCGGTCGCCAGCGCCGGGATTTCCTGGGCGGGCAGGCAGGCCACGGTCGCCAGTAGCAGGCCAGCGACGAGCGTCCCTGCCAGGAATCGGCCCCATGTTCGCGGCCGGGTGAACGGATGAAACGAAGCCTTCGGCATCGATTTTCCTGACGCAGGAACAGGCATGGCACGGGCGGGGCAAAAGGCTGGGGGGCGAACAGCGGGCGACGCTGCTCACGGCAGGAGTCTGCCATAAGATCGGCGATTCCTGATCTATCCATCCTACGCGAAAGCACCCGTCGCGGTCCAATGCCATCTGCCAAAATCGTTGGCCGTGTGCGGCGGCAGCAAAAGGGGGAGAGCCGGACGGCTTCTCCGGCAGCCGGGACCGCCCTGCCCCGTGCGGGATTACGGCTCCCGCGGGTGGGAACGATTCGGGAGCGCGAAGGAAATCGCTTTGAGATTTCGGTTTCGTCGTTTTGCGAAACAGCAGGCGCCAAGGCGCGACAATCCGTCGAGAGCCAGCAGGAATGGAGCGCGCGATCCTGGCCAGGCCGTTGCAAGCAGCGGGAGTTACTCGGCCTGCTCAGCGGCCGTCGCATCGAGCCGGGCCAGGTACAGGTTCAGCAGCTGCGCGTTGTCGTCTGCCGAGTACAGGTAAGGATCGGTCCGCAGGCAAAGCGTGAGCTTGTCGTGGCTGCCAAACACGGCGAACACGGCCCGAGTATTAGGACGAAGGGGCGGCACGCCGGTCAGCTCCACCAGCTTCAGGTCGCCAATTTTGAGCTTGCTGCCGGCGCGGGGAAAGCGGGTGACGAAACGCCGCAGGGGATTGCCCAGATTGGTCAGCACGGCCGAAGCAAAGCAGAGCTTTCCCTGCAGCACGCGGGGGAGCCAGCCGGCTTTGTGCAAGGCATCGAGCCCACCGAGGAAGTAGCGCGAGAGCTGTCCCTCCCGGACGGCGGCCGTTTCGTGGCTGATCGAACGCAGCAGTTCCTGCGGACTTTCGCAAAGGCGGCGTTTTCGCGTCACGAACGCAAAGCCCAGCATGTTCCCTGTCGGCATGCGGCGGTCGTCGCGCTCGCGCAGGTTCTGCGGCATCAGAATGCGCAGCTGCCCCCGGGTGGAAGGGCCGTCCTGCTGGTTATGCCATTGATGCATGGTGAGAAACAGGTCGCGCAGCAACAGGTCGTTCACGGTGCAGTTAAGGGCCGTGGCCGCCTTGCGCAGCCCCGCGGTGGTTTCCTCGGAGCAGCGGCCGTTGGTCGCCCTGATACGCAGACGGGCCGTCTCGGCGATGGGCGGATCCTGGATCGCCGGCAACGGGGAAGGTCGCTGCAGAAAGAAGCGAATGCCTTCGCGGGCGCCGATGAACGTATCGACCAGTCCGCGATACGCGCTGCGGCCGGCCGTTCCCAGTGCGCCCCGGTGACGCAGCCGTTCCGGCTCCAGGGGACGCATCGCCACGGAGTCATCGCCGCAGGCCTGGGCATAGGCTGCCAGGAAATCTTCAATAAAGGCGAACGCCCCCATGCCGTCGCTGCAGGCATGATGAAAGTGCAGCAGCACGCTGGACGACGTTTCCCCCGAGCGCACATAAACGCGCAGGCCCGGTTCCGCGGTCAGATCGACGGGCGCATCATAGGCGTCATCGAGGGGAGCGTTTTCATCGCCCCAGATCACGGGGACCGGCTGTTCCGTTCTGACCCAGTGGCGGGCCCCTTTGGGGCCGGTCTGAATCACGCTCTGGAATAACGGCGCTCTGGCCAGGGCCTGGGCCAGCGCCGCATCGAACGGTTCCCGTCGGATGCGCCCCTGGAAGTGCATTTCCAGATCCGCCATCATCGGATACTGGGGCCGGCTGTCGGCCAGCATGAACTCCTCAATGATCGACAACGGCAAGGGAAACAGGTTTTGCATCGCCTGTGGGATATCTACCGGCGGAGCCAGAGCGTTGGTCGACATTGCGAAGTTTCCAGGGAAAGGAGCAATCGTATCAGGGAAGCTGATCGGGCAGGATTTTCCCCGTGGGTGAACGCGGCAAGGCGTCGACGATCGTCACCTGCTGCGGACGTTTGTAATAGACAAGCTGCTGCACGCAGTGCTGCCGAATGGCCATCTCGTCGATGGCGCCCTCGACGGCGACCGCAACTTTGACGATCTGCGTGCCGGTGCGATGTTCGCCGGCGTAGGCTTTGACTTCTTTCACGCCGGGCATGGCGGCGATCGCTTCTTCGACTTCACAGGGGGTCACCTTCAGGCCGGCGACGTTGATCAGTTCGCTGTTACGGCCGCGGAGCACAATGGCGCCGTCGTCGTCAAGGCGGGCAAGGTCGCCCGTTTCAAACCAGCCGTCTTCCAGGGGCTGCAGGATGTTGCCGTCATCGTCCAGATAGCCCAGCATCATCGACGACGATCGCACATGCAGCTTGCCAATATCCGGACCCAGGCGTTCGCCGTCGGGGTGGGGCCAGACTTCGACTTCCACGCCGTTCATGGCGGGGCCGACGCGGCCGTCGGTCTCGTTCCCGTCGGCGATGGTGGAGACAGAGATCCCACCCGTCTCCGTCGTGCCGTACAAAGGGCACACGACCACGCCGGTGGCTTCGCGAAAAATTTCACTGGCCCGGCGGGGCAGCATGGAGCCGGCCGCCAGCAGCCAGCGCAAACGGCGGAACTTGTCGCCCGCTCCGTACGACAGCAGCTCCAGCATGGCGGGCGCCGAGGGGACGATGGTGAGCGGGTGATCGAGCAGCGCCTGGTGCAGCAGCTTGACGCTGAACCGCGAGGTGCTGACGATGCTGGCTCCGGTCAGAAGCGGCGTCATCACGCTCATGCCGTAGCCATAGGCATGGCTCATCGGCGGAATGGCCGCAATGCAGTCCTCGGCGGTGATCTGCATCGTTTCGGCGTAGTGCCGGGCTTCTTCCATGGCGGCAAAGCCGGGCCGCAGCGCCAGTTTGGGCAGACCGGTCGAACCGGAAGTCGGGTGCAGCGGCACGCCCCGTAGCGTCGGGCCCGTCAGGGCGTCGAGATCGATCGCCAGCTGGCCCCAGTGCAGAACTTCATCGCCAAACGTCAGTGAGGTTGAGACCTTTTCAATCTCTGCGCAATCGGCGGCCTGCGATGCTTCGGTCGCCAGGAAACGCACGCCAAACCGCATGGCGTAGCGCTGCAGCTCCGCCGTGGGCGTTTTGAAATGCAACAACAAAGGGGACGCATCGCAGGCCAGCACGGCCGCCAGCATGGCGACAAAGCCAGGGCCGTTAGGCAGAGCGACCAGGACCTTGTCGCCCGGCTCCAGCCCCTGCTGACGCAGCTGCAGCGTCAACGCTTCCCGGCCCTGATGGAACGCATCAGGGCGCAGCGTCGTTCCCTTGTCGAGGTCGACCATGACTCCCCGGTAACGCTCGACTGCGTCGAGAATAGGAGCCGCGCTCAACCGCTCGCCCTGGGTCAACGCACCAGACACGTTTGCACTCCTTCTTCCACGTGTTCCAGGACCTGGTCGATATCGTCGGTCGTATGGGCGGTCGACAGGAACATCGGCTCGAACTGGTTGGGGTGGAAGTACACGCCCGCGTTCTGCATGAAATGCTGGAACTGGATATAGCTTTCAAAGTCACAGTGCTGGCGGACATCGCGGTAATTGGCCAGCGGGGCCACTTCGCCCTTGGTCAGCATGATCGACAGCAACGGCCCGCACGAGACGGCCTGGTGCGGCACGCCGTGACGGGTCATGATCTCGTCGATGCCGCCAACCAGCCGGGCGGTGATGGTTTCCAGGGCCGGGTAGATGTTTTCCCGGTCCGCCAGCACGGCGTCGAGCACCGCTTCGGTCGACGACATGACGACCGCATTGCCGGAGAACACGCCGCCGTGGAACAGCGGGCCGCTGACGATCTGCTCCATCAGCTCTTTCGAAGCGCCAAAAGCGCTGACCGGATAGCCGCCGCCGATCGCTTTGGAAACCACGGTGATGTCGGGCGTCACCAGGAAGCGTTCCTGGGCTCCGCCGGCCGCCACGCGCAGCCCGGTGATGACTTCGTCGAACAGCAGCAGCACGCCGTGATCCAGCGTGAGTTCCCGGACCGCCTGCAGGTAGCCTTCCTGCGGCAGGACCAGGCCGGCGTTCGCCATGACGGGCTCCATGATCACGCCAGCGACTTCCGAGCCGTGCCGGGCCAGGCAGCGTTCCAGCGCGTCGAGGTCGTTCCACTGGCAGACGATGACCTCGTCGATGCCGCTGGACATGCCGGTGGTGCCGGGAATGGCGGGACCGAACCCTTCGGCCGGCAGTTCGCTCAGGGGGGCATGGTAGCGATTAAAGACGGCCTCGCTCCAGCCATGATAATGCCCTTCAAACATGATCAGTTTGCGACGCCCGGTGGCGGTGCGGGCCAGTCGTACGGCCGAGGCGCAGGCTTCGGTGCCGGAGTTGGCAAAGCGGAGCAGCTCCATGCTGGGGAACAACTGCTGGAGCTTTTCGGCAGCACGGATGGTGATCTCGGTCGGAAAGCCGAGTTGGCTGCCGCGTTCGCTGATCTGTTTGACGACCGCCTTGATCACATGCGGGGCGCAGTGTCCAAACAGGAGCGGTCCGTACGACATGTTGAGGTCGATGTATTCTCGACCGGCCACATCCCACACATGGCTCCCCAGGGCTCGATCCGCCACCAGAGGAATATGATAGGGCAGAACACGCATGGTGCTGCTGTCGCCGCCGGCGATGCTGCGGCGACCGCGTTCCAGCATCTGCTGGCACGCGTCGCTGGAACCATTCGTGGGGGCTTCAGGCAGGATCGATTTTTGCGATTTCATAGTTCTTCTCGTTTCGGGAACCCATTTCTCGGGGAATTGATTGTCAAAACTAATGGGAAAAAAGGTCGGAAAACAATCGTTTCAAATCCTGTGCGTCAGGGGCCGCGCCAGCCACAACCAGCCGTCCACTGTCGATGGCGCGATCCCATCCCAGCTGGCCTTGCGCCAGTTGTTCAAAGCTGTCGGCCGATAAATAACAGCTCAGGCCGTTGTCGGCGCCCAGGCCGATCTGCGCCCCCACCAGCTGTTCCTGCTGGACCAGCAGCCGCCACTGGCCGCCGCCGCGTCCGCAAACTTCAAGATTCACCGAGCGACCCGGGCCGCCGGTGAAAGTCTGCCCGGTCGGCAGGCGCTGCCCGGCCGCCAGCCATTTCTGCAGTCGCCCCTGTACTGTTTGCTGCGGGGTGACGGTTGCTTCACGAGGCCAGCCGAAGTTGGTCTGCAGGGCGAACGCGATCAGGCGATCCATCACGACCCGATCGATCGCCGGGCAAGGCAGATGCGGCAGGGCCGCTTCCGTCCGCGTGCTGTCGAAGTCGGGGTCGTTGCTCCAGTACGACTGGTAGATTTTCATCTGCTCGCGGAACGAAGCGACCATCTCTTCGGTCGCCGCCATGCCGCTGGCCGGCGCCGGGTTTTCTTCCGCCAGCTGGGCCAGCGCGGCAGCAATGGAAAACACCATGTCCGCCACCGTGGAAGGATGCGGATTGGTCAGGTGGTACGTGTGACCGTGCAGTTCGGGCCGCGCCACAATCTCGGTAATGGCGGCCGACACCCAGTCCACCGGCACCAGGTTTTTGTGCTCGCTGCCATCCAGCGACAGGCCTCCCAGCCAGTCCCCTTCGGCGATCGTTTCCCACGGGACCGAGCGGATCAGCGTATGCAGCAGGCGGAGCGGGCTGTAGAAACCATGGTAAGAAGTGGTGTAGCCGGTCTGCGAATCGCCGACGATGATCGACGGACGATGCACGGTGACCTGGTCCAGAAAGTCGGCGCCCCGGACTTCCTTCTCGGACGCCGTTTTGGTTTTCTCGTAGTCGTTCCCCAGCACCTGGCCGACGTCCAGTTCGCTTTCCAGGATGCGGCCGCGGCGCTCGCCGCACACATAGGCCGTCGAGACCTGGTGATAACGCCTGATGCCGGCCTGGCGGCACAGTTCCAGCACATGCCGGGTGCCTTGCACGTTGCTCCTGAAGGGTTCGCCCTGGGGGTCGCTGGGATCGTCGGCGTAAAAGGTCAGCGAGGCGGCCGAGTGCAGCACCTGGTCGCAGTTTTCGGTCGTCCAGCGGAGATCCTCTTCGCTCAGTCCCAGTCCGGGCTGCGAGATATCGCCGCTGAGCACCATCGGCCGCACCAGTTCCCGGCCCAGGACGCGCTCCCAGTACACGATCGCCGTCTCAATCCGCTGCGCCGCTGTTTCATGGCGCGAAGGTCGCACCACCACCGCCAGCGGTATTCGGGCCAGACTCAAATCGCGAAGCAGGTACCGGCCCAGCAGGCCCGTAGCGCCGGTCAACAACAAATAACCCATGAAAATTCCTTCGTTCCGACAACAAATCTCGACAGCCGATGGGCGAAAGGGGCGGAGCGATTAAATGTGGATCGCAGCTCCGCCGTCGATGGTGAGCGTTTCGCCTTGAATCATGTCGGACAGCGGACTCGACAGGAACAGCACCGAGTTGGCGACGTCGTCGATGGTCAGCATCCGCTCGCCCGTCATCGTTTTATCCTTCCGGTGCGAGAACATATCGCCCGCGTTGGGCAGGCGTTTGGTCGAGTCGGTTTCCACCAGGCCGGACTTCACAATGTTCACGTTCACGCCGCGGTCGCCCACTTCCAGCGTCAAGTGCCGGGCCAGGCTTTCCACCGCCGCTTTGGAGCTGCCGATCAGGCCGTACCAGGGCAACGCCATATCCGAGCCGTGGCTGCTGAGGGCGACGACCTTGCCGCGGCCCTGGCTTTTTTCCAGCAGCGGCATCGCCGACTGCACCAGGTACAGAAGCGCCAGCACGTTGGTCTGGAAGGTGTTGTCGAAGTGGCGCACGTTAGAGGCCAGCAGCGGACGGAAGCCGCCGGTCGCCGCGTTGCTGACGACGATATCCAGTCGCCCGATCGTCTGCGTGATGTACTCGAACATCGACTGCACGTCGTCTTCCTGGCTGACGTCGGCCTTGATCACCCAGGCCTGGCGGCCCAGGTTCAGGATCGCTTGCGCCGTTTCCAGGGCGGCCGTCCGCGAGGTCACATAGTTCACAATCACGTCGGCTCCCGCTTCCGCCAGGCGGATGGCGCAGGCCCGGCCCAGGCCGCGTGAGCTGCCGGAAACCAGGGCGACTTTTCCCGAAAGATCAATCATGGGTTGCTACTCTCTGAAACTCGCTGAAGGTCGGATATGAGGGGGCTCAAGGCGTGAACCGCTGGCTGCAGCCGTTCCACGCCGTCGCGGGCAAGGGTAATTCGGTCGAAGGTTAAAACACGTGAGGGATTGAAAAGGCGGATCAAAACGCGGGCGGACTACAGGCAAAGTTCCGCCGCGACGGACTGGCCGGCGGGCGAACGGTCGCCAGGACCCGGCAGGTACACGACCGCGGCGGTCTGGCCGTCGATCGTTTGCACGGATCCCTGCAGGCCCAGCAACGGCCGGCCGTGGTAATGGCATTGGGGACTTGTGGCGGGGTTAAACTGCAACTCAATCGCCCGCGGCGTCCAGGGCTCGCCCTGGTTGCAGGCTTTGTAAATGGCTTCTTTCAGCGACCATAGCTGGGCCGTACGCACTGTCGGAGCTGCGTTCAACCAGGCCTGTTCTGCAGGGGTGAACCAGAGCTGGCGAAAATGCTCAGAACGATCGGCCGCGTCGGTCAGGTCGGCGCCGACTTGCCAGCGGTCCCGATCAACGACCGCCGCCAGCACGCCGCGGGTGCTATGGGACAGGGTCAACCGCCAGCGGGACGGCCGGCCTTGCACCTGGACCTGCGGAGCCAGCCCGCGTCCCTGCGCATCACGCGTGAGGATTTCGATCTGCGCCAGCGACGTGGCGCCCGCCAGAGCGGCCAGCGTTTCTTTCGCCAGACGACGTCCCTGCAGCCATTGTTGCCGGCGCTGGGGATCGCGGAACAACTCCAGTTCACGCAACTCGCCCGGCGCTAACCAGGCGGCGCTCGGCTTCAGGGAGCCTGCCGTCCAGCGGCGACTGGCGCAGTAGCGGACAACTCGCAGCGGTGCGGTCATGACGACGTCCCTCCCTGCGGCAGGATCACATTACGGTAACCGATCGCCTGCACGATCACGTCGCCCTGGTCGCCCAGCACGGTGAAGTCGTAGCAGGCGGCCTCGCTCGTTCTTTCCCGCGCGGTCAGATAAACGCAGCACGTTTCGCCCGGTCGCGGCGAACGGCCCAGTTCCAGCCGATCAATGCCCAGCGGCAGGCTGATGGCGTGGTCCCCCTGCAGGTACAAATGCACTCCGCAAACGTAAAAGGCTCCATCGAGCACGATCGACGGCACGATCCAGTCCTGCGCCCGGCCGTCGCCGACCAGCTCCGCCAGCGGCAAGGCCGTGATTCGTCCCCAGCCGGTGTTCGCCTGGAAATGAATCCCGTTCAGGCCCCGCATCACGGCCCCGTGATAAATGAGCGAGTCTTCCAGGTAAGTAAACGGCGTCCACTCCGTCGGCGGAGCCGGCGTGTCGCTGGCCCGGGACGGCGCCGCCGTACCGGTCTGCACGCGACCCTTCAGATAAGGACGCTGCGGGTGGAGCACCTTGCCGGCCCGATTGGCGAAGTCGCACGACAGCAAGCACTGCAGGAAACCGTCGGCCGGATCCGGCGCGGCGGAAGCCTGGGCGACGGCGGCCCGGTCGGTGTGGAACATCAGGCCGTCGACCATTTGCACCTGTTCAAACGCGATGACAGGCTGCTGCGAGGCGGCGCGGGCCGCCTGGGCCAATGCTTCCAGGCCGATCACTCCCGGCAGCAACGGCTTGCCGCGCAGGCAATGTTCCCGCAGGAATGCGTCGGCGGTCGGATCCAGCGGGATCTGCACCGTCGTACGTTCGGCGTCGACCTGCGGGTTGACCGCCAGCGAAGTCGGCCCTGCGGCGGCTGATGAAGAGACTGAAGAATCGGCTCCCGGCGAGGGAGCGACCGGCTCTGTGCTGCCGGGAACATAGTCGCCCAGCGGACGTTGCTCTTCCGGATAAAACATCGAGTAGAAGTCGCCAAAGGTGTACAGCACCTCGCTGCTGGGCAGCCCTGCGGCCAGCTCCTGTTCCAGCCGACGAACGCCTTCTTCCGGCAGCATGTATTTCATGTTGAGCACCGACTTGGGCCCAAAGGCGAACCGCGGCTGGGTCGCCATGCCGGACCCTTCCCAGGACTCCCAGTGAATCGTGGCGGAGCGGCAGTCGGGTCGCAGGCGAGGTAACCAGTCGATGACCTTGCTCATGGCGTCGTTGCCGGCGGCGTAGTCGGTCAGACCGTTCCCGCCAAAGCGACCGCTGATGGAACCAAAGCCGATGCAGTGCGTGAGCGGATCGTTTTTGGTCGCCGCCAGCAGGTGCAGCAGCCCGTCGAACTTGGTAGCGATCAAACGCTCGACAAACTCCAGCCGCTTGTTCTCAAAGCGTCCCTGGTCGATCAGTCCGGCCCCGTGCAGGATGCCGCTGATGGGACCGTCGGCCGCATGGATGGCGGCGACCGCCTGTTTCACGGCCTGGCGATCGGTAATGTCGCACGCATGGTAGGTCGCTTCGACGCCGTCGCTGGCGATCTGCTGCAGGGTCGCGTGGATCTCGCGATCTTTCATCACGCGATCCCACGCCTCGGACGGCGAACGTCCCTGGGCGATCGCCTCGCGGGTGAGCTGTTTCTTGTAGGCGGAGATTTCCTCCGGGCTGAAGTCACGCCAGGGAGCATCGGCCAGCGGAGCCGGACTCTTCCCCAGCAGATGCAGCTTCCAGCCGTAACGCCGGGCCAGTTCCCGGGCGGCGATGGACGTAATCCCGCGGGCCCCGCCCGTCGCCACCCAGACGCCGCCTTGCGGAATCGCGGCGCCGGCGCGCGGCTGCGGCAGGGCCGGAATCGGACGGATGACGCGGCGTTGCTGGTTCGACCAGCAGACCTCGACTTCGGGCTCGCTGGCAGCCAGCTCCCGCAGCACCTGGTCGGCCAGTTCCCCGACCGGTTCGGCCGGCGGGAAGTCGAACACCTTGCAGCGAACTTTGTGCGTGTCCCGGCGGGACGTTTCAATGTGGATCGCTTTGACCAGACCCGCCAGCGCGCCGCCTTCGGGCAGCACGGCCGGGGTGTGGAAACCGAAATCGCCGCCCAGCGAGAGAACGGCCGCCAGGGTGGCCTGACCCGCATCGTCCTGCGCCAGGTGCAGCTGCCGCCAGCGCTGGCTGACCGCGAACGGCTTGAGAACCCCTTCTCGGAGTCGCTCGCCTGCCACGCCTTCGGCCAACAGATCGACTGGAGCCTGGTCGCGGCCCGTCATCAGTAAAAGCATGCCAGCTGGCTGCTGTTCCCATTGCTGCTGGAGCGCGGCCAATGTCTCTTCGATGGCGGCCTGCGACGAGAACCGCACGACCGCAGCAGAAGCCTGGTGCAGGCGTTGTTCGAGCGCGTCGGCGGCGGGACCTTCGCCATAGATCCAGACGGCCGAGTCAAAACGGGGCGCCGACGGCCCATTCGCCGGTAGCGGAGCCGCCACAGTCCGCAGCTCACAGCGGTACGTCTGCAGGTCTACGTCGTCCGCCAATACGGGCGGCGTTACTGCTGCTGCCTTGGCCACCGGAGCAAGGGCAGCCGGATGCACGCCGTTGACCGCATGGGATCCATTCGCGACATACGAACCCTTCGCGGCATACGAACCATTGACCGCATGCGACCCGTTCACGGCTGGAGCGCCGTGGACGTCTTTTGACGGTGGGACTGGTGCGCTGGGGGCGGCCGGTTGCGATGCGTTGGAACTGCCGCCGCTGCGGCTGACGAAACGATCGCCATCCATTTCCAGGCCTTCGGCAAAGCGTTCCCAGTGGTGGGCCTGGGTGATCATCACTTCGGCCTCGCCCGAGTCGGCGACCAGTTCGCGAAGGAAGTGGGCGATGCCTTCCTGCAGCGGCATCAGGCAGAGGTCGCCTGTGCTTTGCAGGACGCTCTTGGTCTCGGGCCGCGAAGCCATGCCGACTTCATCCCACGGATGCCAGTGGAAGCCAACCGCCCTGATCCAGGGACGCCGTTGATGCAGCAGGCCCATCAGTTTGCAGAGCATGTCGTTGGCCAGGCAGTAGTCGGTCTGACCAAAGCTGCCGAGCCGCCCACTGATGGAGCCGAAGCCAAGGAAGTGCCGAATCGGATCGGCCGCGGTGAGGGCGATCAGATGCGCGGCCCCGTCGACTTTGGCGCCGATCGCCTGGGCGACGACGTCCCGTTTTTTCTTGGTGAAGCGACACGACTGGTCGATCCCGGCCCCATGCAGGATGCCGCTGATCGGACCGCTGGTCGCGCGGACCTGATCGAGCGTCTGGGCCAAGGCTGCCCGGTCGGACACATCGCAGGCGTGGTAATGGGCCTCGATTCCGGCTTCCGCCAGCTCTCGCAGCGTGCGATCGATTTCTAACTGTTTTTCCACCTTCCGCCAGGCGGCCGGCGGTGATTCGCCCTGCTTGCGGGCGTCGACCATGATCTGTCCCTGCAGGCTTTTGAGTCCGGCCGCATCGAGCTGTCGCCAGGCCGGATCCAGTTCCTGCAAGGGCGAGTTCCCGATCAGATGCAGCTTCACGCCGAACTGCAGGGCCAGCTCTTTGGCGCAGGCCGCCGAGATGCCGCGGGCCCCGCCGGTGACCACCCAGACTCCGCCGGGGCGGATGCCGGCGGCGGTCGCGATGGGCGCCTCGCTGGCGATGGCGGTCGGCACGGACCGACGTCCCTGGGCGTAGCTCACTTCGCAATCCAGCTCCTCGGAAGCCAGCTCGGCGAACAGGTGATCAATCAGCGCGTCCCGGCCCAGCGTGTCGTCGGCGTCGATCGCTTTCACTCGCAGGCCAGGCAGTTTCTGCATGACGGAGTATTCCAGGAAGATCGCCTTGAGCAATCCAGCCAGCGCCCCGCCCTGGGCCAGGTCGGGACCGCTGGCCAGGCCAAAGTCGCCGCCCAGCGCCAGCGGAGCGGTGAGCGTGCAGCGATCCAGCCAGTTCCCCGCGGCGGCCGCTTCCAGCCAGGCCTGGCAGACAAAGAACGGCGTCAGCATGGACGCGTTCCGCTGCCGGTTGTATTCGCTTTCCGCTTCGATCTGCAGGCTGCCCGAGTCGCAGGCGGTCGTAATGAACAGATGCGGAGCCGGCCCTTGCGAGCAGATCTGCTGCACGCGAACCAGCAACGCGTCGAGGTCTTCGTCCGGCGACAAAGCGTGCACGGCGACGCCCTGCCCTGCCAGCCGTTGCTGTAACGCCTGGGACGTGCGTCCCTCTCCCAGGATGATGGCGGCGCCATGCCAGACTGGGATCGCCGGCGCGCCGCCCGGCAAGGGAGCCTCCCGCATCGCCAGCTCGTAACGCACGGTGACCGGGTTCGGTCCCAGTGACAGGGATTCGTCGCTCGGCAGGACTGTCTGGCTCCAGGGAGCGGCCGGGCTGTGCGGCGGCAGGTCCGCCAGGGAGCGGGTTGAGAAGCGTTGCACGCCAGCGTCGCCGTCGCGGAGCCAGATTGCTCCTGCGGCCGGTTCCAGGGCGATCGCCAGCCGGGAAGGCGCCGTGACAGACGCGTCGTCGGGCGATTCAGGCGAAGCGAATTGTTCCTCAAGCAGCGCGACAAGCTGCTCGCCGGTCGCGGCCAGGCGTTGTTGTTCCAGGACGGCCGTGCCGCCGGGTTGCGCGGCGGCCGCAGCAGCGACCGGCGCCAGCGAGGCGAATTGCCCGTCGGCGTAGCAGGTTTCGTCGGACTGCACGGAAACCGTCTGGCCGTCGAAGGCCAGGCAGGCGGCCCGGTCGGATCCGGCGTGGCTGACGTAGCCCCGCCAGGGCGCCGCGTCGCTGGCCTGCAGGGCGATCTCCAGGGCCTGGTCCAGGTCCTGGGCGTGTTCGAGAATGCGGCGGGCCACGACCGACGGCATTAGACCCTTTCGCCGGGAGTTCGCGGGACAGATCGTCAGCGCCACGCCGGCCGAGTTGACGCCTGCCAGAGCGATCGTTGTGCCCAGGAAAGTCGCCGTCGCATGCGACAGGCCGCCGGCAGGCGAACGCACGACTGCGATCGGTCGCAAGGCGCTGCGTAACGCAGCCAGTTCCGGCAGCGGCTGGTCCAGTCCATGCAGCAGGCAACCGGCGCCGTTGGCTTCGGCCGTCAAAAGCAGTTGGCTGGCGTGTTCGCCCCAGTCGGCCGCTGCGGCAAACTGATGCGCGAGCAGATTGCCCAGCGGCACTTCGACCGCGTCGGCCATCCCCTGCAGTTCGTCCAGTTCCTCCGCCGATAGCAGGTGCGTCAGCTGGCTGCGATCCACGGGACCGGGAAGCTCGTCGAGTCGCGGCCCGGCCAGTTCGACATAGTCCCGCAAAATCTGGCGAATCTCCTGCCGGTACCGGGCGCCAATCTGACGACCGATCGCATACGGCGAGCCCTGGCAGGCGGACGTTCCTTCGTCGTCGCCGGCAGCAGCGGTCGCGGGTTGCGACGGGGCGCCACGGAGGAAGTCAAGGACGTGCCGCAGCGTGGGGAAATCGTCCAGCGAGAGATCCTCCGACATCGCACTGCCGACGTCGAAGTACTCCTGGAGTTCACCGAACAGCTGAGCCTTCTTGATGCTATCGATGCCCAGGTCGGCTTCCAGGTCGGCGTCGAGATCGACAACCTCCGCGGGATAGCCGGTCTGTTCCACGACAAAGTTGATCAGGAACGGTTCGAGTTCGTCAGTCTTGTCGTCGGTGAACGATTCCGGCAAGACCGTCGGCGCGTCGGGTTGGGTAGAATCCGCCACGGCTGGCGCCGCATCAGGCGTGGCGGGAGCTTGTTGAACGCCCTGCCCGGCCACGGCCGGCGCAGTATCGCCCGGGGCGCTGGCGGCGGCAAGGAAGTTCAGCACATGGCCCAGCGTGGGGAAGTCGTCCAGCGACAATTCCCCGGCGGAGGCGCCAATGTCGAAGTATTCCTGCAGCTCGCCGAACAGCTGAGCCTTCTTGATGCTGTCGATGCCCAGGTCGGCTTCCAGATCGGCGTCAAGCTCGACCACCTCGGCCGGATAGCCCGTCTGCTCGACCACGAAGTTGATGAGGAACGATTCCAGCTCCTCGATGTTTGCCGCGGGGCCGCTATTCGCACTGGCCACAGGAGCACTCGGCGCGGGAGCGACCGGGGTCGGAGCAACCGAAACGGCCGGAGCGACAGCAGGAACAGCAGGAGCTGCGACAGGTGCGGCAGCCGCGACCGGTGCTGCTTCGCTGGAACCACTAGCGGCAAGGAAATCCAGCACATGACGCAGCGTGGGGAAGTCGTCCAGCGACAGATTCCCGGCGGAGGCGCCAATGTCGAAGTACTCCTGCAGCTCGCCGAAGAGTTGGGCCTTCTTGATGCTGTCGATGCCCAGGTCAGCTTCCAGATCGGCGTCGAGTTCGACCACTTCGGCCGGATACCCGGTCTGCTCCACGACGAAGTTGACCAGGAACGATTCCAGCTCCTGGGCGTTCGCCCTGGCGGCAGCCGGAGCGGCAGGAGCCGCCGGCTGGACGGGGGCAGCCAGCATGGCGGCGGGTTGCGGCGCGGCGACAGGGGCCGGCTGACTGGCGGCCGGGGCGGTCGCGCTGTTATCGGTGGCGGCCAGGAAGTCCAGCACGTGTCGCAAGGTGGGGAAGTTGTCCAGCGACAGGTTTTCCGCCGCCGAGCTGACGTCGAAGTATTCCTGCAGCTCGCCGAACAGCTGAGCCTTTTTGATGCTATCGATGCCCAGGTCGGCTTCCAGATCGGCGTCAAGCTCGACCACCTCGGCCGGATAGCCTGTCTGCTCCACCACAAAGTTGATCAGGAACTTTTCCAGTTCTTCCACCGGCGGGCGGTTGGCGGTCGCCGGCTGGGGAGCCGCGGCAGGCGCCGGAGAAATGGGCGCCGGCGACGGTGCGCCGTTGACGCCCCCATGGGACGCTCCGTTCTGGACGACAGGTGCGGGCGCCGCAACAGGCGCCGGCGGAGTGACAGGAACTGTCGGTGTGACAGCAGCTGGCGGCGCGGCGGGTGTCGGCGATGCGAACCGCGGCGCGGTCGCCGCAGGCGGCGATGCGGGCGGCTGCGGAGGCGCCGGCCGTTGACTCGTGTCGACCCGCGGCGATACGCCCTGGGCTCGCATTTTGTCGCGCCGGCGGGCGGTAGCGTCAAAGTGGGGAATGGATTCCGGCATAGTAAATCTCTGGGTTTCTCCGGGTTCGAGCGAAGGCGTTCGGGGGGGCGCGGCGGCCGCACGGGGCGGCGACGCTTCCACCCCTGGGGAAACGATCGAATCTTTCGCCGGCCTGGCGGCCGGGCCGCAAACACCGACGCACTCGGCCAGGGCCTGCACAAACAGCAGGGACTCCCGCGACGAGCGTTTGGGGTTGTCGCATGCGATCGCGGAACAACGGGCATCGATGATGCGGCGGTTCAACAGGGTCAGTGTCTGCTGCGGTCCTGCTTCGACAAACAGGGTCGGCGATTCGTCCGCCAGGCGGGCAATCAGCTCGCCGTAACGGACCGAGGTGGTCAGCTGCCGCGTCAGATTCTGGCGAATGGCTTCCGGCGAATCGGCCAGCTGGTTGCTGACCGTGCTGAGCAGCGCGATCTGCGGCGATTGCAGCGAGGCGGTCGCCAGCGCCTGCTCCAGTTGACGTTCGGCGCCTTGCATCAACGGCGTATGGAAGGCGGCCGGCACCGGCAGCACTTTGGCCTGGTGGCCCGCACGCTGCAGCACGCGGGCAAACACGGCGAGCACTTCGCGGTCGCCGCCATAGACGGTCTGGTCGGGGGCGTTCAGGTTGGCGGCGTACGCCTGCAGGTTCTCGGCGGCGGCCAGGCGATCGGCGTCCGTCGGGCGGGCGTTGGTCGCCATCATGCCGCTGCGGCTGCTGGCCAGGGCGGTCGTAATGCCGTCGCAACGGGCTTTGGTCATACGAATGGCCGTATCCAGCGACCACGCTCCCGCGGCCAGCAGGGCCGGGAACTCGCCATAGCTGTGTCCCAGCACCAGGTCCGCGTGCAGGCCCTGCTCGGCAAGCGCCGCATGGCAGATGGCGTCAGCGCCCAGCATGGCGGCCTGGGTCAGCCAGATATCGGAACCCAGCTGGCAAGGCTCCGACCAGGCAAGTTCCGCAAAGCTGGGATAACCCAGGTTCTGCATCGCCTGGTCGAACTGCGCCTGCATGGCGGCGGCGGCCGGCGAAAGTGCCGGCAGATCTTTGAGCATCCCCGCGTACTGGGAGCCTTGTCCGGGGAACAGCAGCACCAGACGGGGCCGGTGGGCGGCCACTTCGCGATAGAAGATCCCCTGCTGTTCCATTACCTGGCGCGTCGCCGGATTGGTCAGTTGTGCGCGGCCCATCTGCAGTTTGCGCCGCAAGGCGGAGAAGCTCTCAGCGACCACCGCCAGGCGAACCTGGTCCTGCGGTGCGAACGGACGGGAGCCTGCCGACTGCCAGGCCGTTTCCGGATCGGCAATCGCCGCATCCGCCTGGGCCAGCAGTTCTTCAGTACTCGCTGCGCCCCAGCGACAGATCCGGAAGGATGGCGCGGCGACAACCGCCGGCGCGGCCGGTTGTACGGGAGCGACGGGCCGCTGTTGTTGCTGGACGACCGGCTGCGGAGCGACGGCCGGGGCCGGGCTGCCGTGTTCCAGCACCAGGTAACAGGCTTGCCCTTTGGACCAACTGGCGACAGCTCCCAGGCGGCGGCCTTCGAGCGAGGCGCGGCTGGTGGCGGGTTGCATCGAGCTGGCCCAGCGGGCCAGCGCGGGGGCGGGCGACTGGAGCGCGACGATCGGCGCTGCTTCGTTGTTTTCGATTTCCAGGCTGGCCTTGATGACGGCGGCCAGCGATGCGGCTCCGCCCAGGTGGCCCCATTGGGCGGTTGAGGAACCGACCAGCAACGGCGACTGCCGGCCAGGACCCGAGTGTACGGCGGCCACGGCGTCGAGTTCGGCGGCGGTGCTGGCCAGTTGTTCGTCGGTATCCAGCTCCAGCATGGCGATCTCGGCGCCGTCGACTCCCGCCAGCGCGTGCGCCTGGGAGGCGGCCAGACGCAGGGCCTCGGCCGTATCAGGATCGTGGGCGATGCTGAGGCCGCGAATCACGGCGTGAATCCGGTTGCCGTCCCGGCGTGCGTCGGACAGTCGCTTGAGCACCACGGCGACGGCGCCTTCGGCCGGGGCGATGCCGTCGTACTGCTGGTCGAGCAGATTGCGTGCTTCGCCCGGCGCCAGGTTGCCGGCGTCTTCCATCGCTTCGTAAGGCGCGGGGCCCATGCGGCGCTGGCCGGCGGCGCAGATCATCAGGTCGTTGTCGCCCGACAGGAGGGTATCGATGCAGATTGAGAGACCGCTCATGGACGAAGTCGAGCCGCTATCGATCGAGACGGCCCCGCCGGCCAGGTCCAGTGATTTGGTGATCCGCGAAGCGAGGGTGCTGCTGGTGAAGCTGCCCGTTTCATCGACCAGCGACGGCCATTTTTTCAGGAGCGAAGTCTGCAGCGTGTCCTGCACGGCGGCGATCGTTTCGGCCGGCAGGTGCGCGTGCAGCGACTGGGCCAGCAGGTGTTTCATTTCGGGCAGTTTCAGCCCCATTTCCAGTTGGTCGCAGAAGTCGCCGCCAAACTCCACGCCAACCGTTACGCCGATCCGTTCCCGGTCCATTTGCTCGTCCGGCAGGCCCGCGTCGGCCAGCGCCTGTTCGCTGGCGTCCAGCAGCATGAACTGCAGCGGGTCCGCTTCGGCGACCTGCTTGGGCGGGACTTTATGCTTTCGCCAGTCGTATTCGTAACCATCCAGGAAACCGGCGCGGAGCGACTTGCCGCTGGCTTTCCGTTTCTCCTGTTCCGGCAGCGACCAGCGAGCCAGATCGGGGGCCGTTTTGGGATCGTGGCCGCTGGATAGCATTTTCCAGAGGTCCGGCAGCGAGTCAGCGCCCGGCATGATGCAGCTCATGCCGACAATCGCCACGGCCCGGTCGTCGGCCGTTTCTGCGGGCCTGGACGGTTGCGGCGCCAGGCGCCGGCTGGCGGGCGTGAATTCGTCGATCACCACATGCATGTTGAGTCCGCCAATGCCAAAGGCATTCACGGCGGCGCAGCGCGGTCCGCCATCGGCGGGCGACTGCCAGGTTTCGGCGGCCAGCGGCACGTAACAGGGAGAGGCGTCCCAATCGATCTTCGGGTTGAGCGAGTCGATATTGATGGCCCGGGGGATGACCTGGTTCTGCATGCAGAGGACCGTTTTGATCATGCCCGCCACGCCGGCTGCTTCCAGCGAGTGGCCGATGTTCGCCTTGACGCTGGTGATGGGGATCTTTTTGCCAGGCGGCAGAACGGGGCCGAGCACTTCGCCCAGCGTATCCAGCTCGGTGGCGTCGCCGACCTGGGTGGCGGTGGCGTGGCACTCCAGGTACTGCAGCCGCCGGATGTCAACGCCCGAACGGTACGCGCGGTGCATGGCCCGGATCTGGCCTTCTTTGCGGGGAGCCCAGAGACTTTTGCCGCGGCCGTCGGTGGCGACGCCCAGCCCGCGGACGACGGCCTGGATGGGATCGCCGTCGGCGAGTGCTTTTTCCA
Organism: Lignipirellula cremea; assembly: GCF_007751035.1. Classification (NCBI taxonomy): domain Bacteria; kingdom Pseudomonadati; phylum Planctomycetota; class Planctomycetia; order Pirellulales; family Pirellulaceae; genus Lignipirellula; species Lignipirellula cremea. Next base: position 424,536 of record NZ_CP036433.1, read on the forward strand.
GCGTTTTCATCACCAGGCAGACATAACCTTCCGACATGATCAGGCCGTCCGCCTGGGCGTCGAAGGGGCGGGAGCCGTTGGGGCTCATCGCCTGCGCATGCGAAAAGAGAATCAGGGAGTCGGTCTTGCAATCCGAGGCGCCGCCGACGATGGCCATTTCGGTGCGACCGCGTTGCAGGGCCCTGGCTCCCATCAGCATGGCGTGCAGCGACGAGGCACAGGCCGAGTTGAGCGCCAGCCAGGGGCCGCTGAGACCGAACGCCTTGGCGACCGTTCCGGCGACCATGTTGCAGTACAGGTTACGCGAGCTCTTCCCGTCCTGCGGCAGGCGATCAAGGATCTTCTGTTTCCATTCCCGCCGCACTTCCTGTTGCACGGCCGGCGAAAGCTGCATGAACTCGGGCGAGCTTTCCAGCAGGGCGATCGCGTCGTCGAGATTGGCCCGATAGGAAACTTCCCCCAGTCGACTACTGCCCTGGGCGTGCCCGATAAACACGGCTGCCTTGCGATTCGGCAGGTTAAACGGATCGAGCCCCGCATGCCGCAGCGCGTCGGCAGCGACGCCCGTCATCAGCAAATGGGTGCTGTCGACGGAATTCAGCAGTTCCTGGCTGATCGGATTGCGGGCATGGTCGAATTCCCGGTTGGAAAGCAGGCAGGCCAGCCGGGAGTAGGTTTTGCCGCGGGTTCCCTTTTGCGGGTCGAAATATAACGACTGGTCCAGTCGATCCGGCGGGACTTCGGCCACCGCGGACCGGCCCTCCTGGATCAGTTTCCAGTACTGGTCAATGTTTTCTGCTCCTGGCAGCCGGCACGCCATTCCGACGATTGCGATCGGTTTGCTGGTGTTGTCGGTGGGGAGAGACATATCAATTCACCTAACTAGGGTGGCGACAGACTGGTTTTTTGGCAGATTTTTCTGAACGATCGACGAATTCAGGCCCGCCGGAAACTCCGCCCAAGCGACGGAAAATCGACGTTATTCGCCCTGGTTCTTGACTTTGCGCTATTTGCGTAAACAACCCAAAGTAGTGGGTGGGGAAATTAGTATGGCTAAAAATAGGTGAAATGCAATACTTAGGATGAGTGGATAAAGTGTTACGCGGTGCTACAAGGCCGCATAACCAGCAAGGAAGCGCCAACAGGTCTGGTAACTGAAAGCACCTAAAGACTATGCGCGAAGTGGATTATTGTTCCGCGGCCCGAATTGATCTGTGCGAACTGGCTCCTCAGGGAATCCTTGAGGAGGATTCCCTGGCTGCGGTCACCCGCGTGGTCGAGGCGGCCCTGGCGAATCCGCTTGTGCATACCCTTTGTCTGACCGGTTCGGAGGAGACGTTTCTTCACGGAGCCGATCGCCGACAGTTTGCACGCTGGACGGCGGCCGACGATCTGCAGGCGTTGATGGAATTCACCCAGCGGGCCAATGCGCTCCTCACCCGGATTGCGCGCAGCCCGAAAAGGACGGTCGCCTGGATTGAAGGGATCGCCGCCGGGGCCGGTTTGGAGCTGGCTCTGTCCTGTAAAGAGATCATCGCTGGACCGCGGGCCCGGTTTCGCCTGCCCGAGACGGCATTGGGAATTTATCCCGGCATGGGCGGGACTCAGCGATTGCCGCGTCGTCTGGGGAAAGGGCTGGCCAAAATGATGATCTACACGGGGGCAATCGTGCCGGCCGACGCCGCCTGGCCAATTGGCCTGGTCGATCGGCGGGTCGATGCGGGCACGACGCTGGAGCAGCTTTTGGGTCAGCCTGTCCGCCAGGAAAAGGCTCCTGCCAGAGCGGAAAAATGGCAGCTGCTGGAACCGTTCTTTAATACGTATACCATCGAGCAGCTGCTGGACGAGCGTTTTCCGGCGCCAGGCGATGGAGTGCTGCAGCGGGCCCGTTGCGATCTGCTGCGGATGCCGGCTTCCGCCCTGCTGGCGGCCGAACGAGCGATTGACGGCGGCTTTCGTTTGCCGCTGGAGGACGGCCTGGCGTTAGAAATGGCTGGTCTGCCGGACATCTTTCGCACGCCCGAGGCACGGCAGCGGCTGGCGGCCGAGTAGCGTTTCTGCGAACGGCCGGCCGACAGGCGATTCCTGTCGAACCTATAAATAGCGACCCTATAAATAGCGAGAATCAAATAGCGAGAATCGCGAGCTTTCTCCCCTTCCGGGGAAGGTCGCCCCGTTTAACTGCTGGCCCGTTCGTCGAAGACTTCGAACTCTTTCCGCGGATGGCGGCGGAGGCGGCTGACGGCGATCTGCGGGTCATGCTCCCACAGTATCCACCAGCCTTTGTCGGCGGCTTCGCCCAGCAGTTGCGGCTTTTTCCGGCGGGTCATCAGGGGAAACAGGTCGTACGCAGTGCACCACATGCGCCGCAGGTGCGAGGCGGCTGGAACCAGATCGCCGGGAAACAGGGCGGCCTCTCCATCGGATTCGAAGAGCACGGCCTGGTGCCCACGGGTATGGCCGCCGGTGACGCGGGTGGTGAGCCCGAGGGCGATTTCCTGGTCGCCGTGCAGCAATTCGAGTCGGCCCGATTGTTCCATCGCCGTGAAATCCTGGGGCAGATAGGTGCCGGCGAACTCGGGCGCTCGGCTGATGGCGTCTTCCCAGTCCCAGCGGTTGACCAGATAACGAGCCCGCGGAAAGGCAAGCTGCGGCTGTCGCGGCGCGGCCCAGGAAGACGCTCCGCCGACATGATCCCAGTGCAGATGGCTGAACAGCACGATATCGACCTGTTCCGGCTCCACGCCGCAGGCGGCCAGCCGCTCGATCAGCGGATCGCCTGGCTCCAGGGCGTGCGACTTGCGATCCAGGGGGGAGAGCTTTTCGCCTTGTCCCGTGTCGACCAGCACGGTGAGCCCATCGCGGCGGGCCAGGATGCAGCGGATCGCATACGGCAGCATGTTCTGTTCATCGGGCGGGGTGAACTTCTCCCAGACCTGGCGCGGCACCACGCCATACATGACGCCGCCGTCCAGCCGAAAACGGCCCGCTTCCAGAACATCGATTTGCCAGCGACCCAGTTGCAACGTCATGCAGATTCCTGCGCAGAACGTAATTGAAATTCTTTCCCGTGCATGTCATTGTAATTACCGACCGGCTCCCCTGGCAGGAAAGTTCCGGGAGTCCAGGATTCGTCCCTCCCCGAAAACGGCTGCAGGCGGTTGCCGGATGATTAACGGCGGCGCAGGGGACGGCCGGCAGCGGGCGTCGCCTGGCGATTACTTGATGAAGTGAATACTTTGAGCCGAATACTCAGCGACGCATTTTTCACCACCCATCGACGGGCTCTGTTGCTGCTGGCTCTTTGTCTGGCGCCCGTGTTCTGGTACTGCGCGGAACGAGCGCTGGAAACGAACCTGAACGACCCAATGGAATGGCTGCCGAGCCATTTCGACGAGACGCGCCGCCTGATGGAGTTTGGCGCGCTCTTTGGCAGCGACAGCTTTTTTGTGATCAGCTGGCCGGGCGCCACGCTCGACGACCCGCGGATTCCGGCGCTGGCGAAAGAGCTGGAGCAGGTGCGTTTTGACGGGAAGCCGCTGTTTGGCATGTTGACCAGCGGCGGCGAAATTGTCGACACCCTGCAGCAGCCGCCTTTGGAATTGTCCCGCGAGCAGGCGATCGAGCGGCTGGAAGGAATCCTGATCGGCCGGGAAACGGGGGTGACGGGCGTGATTGGCACGCTGCAGCAGTTCACTCCCGCCGCGCAGCATTTTGGTTACGACGCAGTGCAGCAGGCGATCGCCCAGACGCCGGGGCTGGATCCGGCCAGCGTCAAACTGGCGGGCACGGCGTTTGATGGGGTGTTTATCGACCTCGCCAGCCAGCACGGTTTGTACGCGATCATGATCACCTGTTATGTGATTTCGTTCGTCCTGCTGCTGGTCAGTTTTCGCAATCTGTCGATCGCCGGGGCGGTGATGGCGGTATCGATTTTGAATCAATATATGACGATGGCTTTGGTCTGGCTGGCCGGCAGCCATATGGACAGTATCCTGCTGGTGGCGCCGTCGCTGGTTTATGTACTGAGCATTTCCACCGGCGTGCATCTGGTGAATTACTACCGCGATGCGCTGCACCATTACCCGGCCGCCGAGGCTCCCACCTGGGCCGTAAGGCAGGGACTAACTCCGTGCACCGTGGCGGCGGCGACGACGGCTTTGGGGCTGATCTCGTTGACGGCCAGTTACCTGGCTCCGATCGAGCGGTTTGGCGTGTTCGCTTCGGTCGGCGTGCTGATCTCGACCGGTTTGAGCCTGCTGTTTCTGCCGGCCTTTCTGGCCGGGATTGCACCTGGCAAATGGTGCGTGGCCGACGACGAAACGGTCAGCGACGCCGCCGCCGAGAAACGCCTGCAGCAGCGGTTGCGCAAGTGGAACGCGCTGGCGAAGGGGATCGCCCTGGCGACTCCGCTAGTCCTGCTGTTGCTGCTGGCCGTGGGTGCGGCAGGTCTGGGAGGGCTGTATCGGCTGCAGGCTTCGGCCCGCATTCATGATATGTTTTCGCCGCAAGCAAAGGTGATCCAGGACTACGCCTGGCTGGAGCAGGCGATCGGGCCGCTGGTGCCTGTCGAGGTCGTGCTGCAGTTTCCCCGCCAGTCGGCGCCGCCGGAAGAGCTGCTGCGGCGGCTGCGTCTGGTGCGGAGCGCGCAAGCCGCGGTCGGTTCGCTGGAGCATGTCGACGCCACGCTTTCGGCTTTGAATTTCTCCCCCGATCTGCCGCCGGAGCCGACGGGCCGGCTGAGCATGCGGGACCTGGTGCGCCAGCGCGTGCTGCAGAAAAAGCTGGTCGCCAGCGAAGTCGATTTTGTCGACCTGCGCATGCTGCACGCTGGCGACGACTGGGAGTCCTGGCGGATCAGCGGGCGCGTCTCCTCCGGGAAGACGATCGATATGAAACAGGTGCTGCGCCAGGTCCGCGAGGCGATGCAGCCGGTCGCCGCCGACATGGCGGTTGCCTGGCCCGACGCCCAGGTGCTGTACTCGGGCAGCATGCCCATTCTGCAGCGGACGCAGGAGCAGTTGCTGGAAGACCTGATGGTCAGCTTTATGATTGCGTTCGTGTTTATCGCCATCGCCATTGCCGTGATGCTGATGGTGCACGCCGCACCGGAGTTCCAGGCGGCGCCTGGCTTGCTGTCGCAGCTGCTGATTGCCGTACGCTGCCTGTTTGCCGCCCTGGCGGCGATGATCCCGAATGTGCTGCCGTTTGCCGTGGTGTTTGGCGCCATGGGCTGGCTGGGTGTGAAGATTGAGATCGGCACCGTGATGACGGCGACCGTCGCCATGGGAGTCGCGGTCGACGATACGCTGCACTTTGTCACCTGGTTCCGGCGGTCGGTGCTGGCCGGTTCTTCGCGGCTGTCGGCGATTGCCTTTGGTTACCGGCATTGCGGGGCCGCCATGATTCAAACCAGCGTGATCTGCGGCGTGGGTCTGCTGGGCTTTACGCTCAGCGAGTTCGGCCCGATGCAGCGGTTTGCCTGGCTCATGTTCAGTATGCTGTTGACCGCGTTGCTGGCGGATCTGGTTGTCTTGCCGGCGCTGCTCTACAGTCCGCTGGGCCGATTGTTCACCCCGCCTGGCGTGCCGCGGCGGGACTAGCACGCCAGGCTTCTGGCCGTTCGGAAGCGGACCTGGGAGCTGGCTGTTTGCCCTTGGTTTTTGGTCGTTCTGTGTGCAAACGCCTGGACGGTGGGCAGAAAAAAGAGCTATGCTTTGATGTTGCTTTTCCTTTTCTTCTCTTTCTTCTTGTCTGCGGCCAGCTCCTGGAATGCCGTCAGGGCGCGAACGTCTTTCGCGATGCGACAGGCGACGAACTGCCTGATTGCGCGCTTGTTTTCCAGAGCCAGGCCTCCCCTGCTATGTCCTGAAATCGTCGCCGTGACGCGACGGAATGCAAAGTGCATTCGGACCAGGCCTGCGTTATCCTTGATGGTTTCGTTCCTGTTGAGTCTGAAAGATACTATGTGCTGCCGCAGATTCGTTCGGTCTTTGGCCCTGATCGGGGCAACCTGGTTCTTGCTGGGCGGAGGGGGTTTGGCCCTGGCCCAGGAAGGCGACGCCCGTCTTCGCAAGCGGATTGCCGAGCTGGAAGCAGAGAATCTAGCGCTCCGCAAAATTGTGGTGTCGGTGCAGAACGCCATCAAAGCGGTTCCCCCGGCGACGCTCCCGTTATCGACGGCCCCGTCCGCCCTGCGGATTGTGGTGATGCCGGGCGACTGGGACGGATCGCAACTGGCGGACATCACCAAGGTCTGCGAATCGGCCGCCGCCATGATTGCTTCGCGGCTGCCCGATGACGGCTTTGCTCCCATTCTGGTGGAACGAGGAACCTCGGGTCCGATCACGCTGTACAAACGGGGCGAAGGAAACGAACACCGCGTGCGGTTGGACACCGGCGGCCAGCGCTGGGCCCAGTGCGCCTATCAGTTTTCGCATGAGTTCTGCCACATTGTCTGCAACTATCGCAATGTCAAGAATCCGCAAATGTGGTTTGAAGAAACCTTGTGTGAAACGGCTTCTTTATATTCTTTGCGACAGATGGCGGTCACATGGGAGACGAAGCCGCCTTACTCCAACTGGAAGAGCTATTCATCCGCGCTGGCCAGCTATGCCCAGGATCGTATCAAAGCACATCCGCCCAAGGCTGTGTCTGTAGGCCAGTTCTATCGGATGAACCAGGCGGAGCTGGAAAAGAACGCCGTCAATCGGCCGTTGAATACCTATATCGCCGTGCAGTTGTTGCCGATCTTTGAAGCGACGCCCGACGGCTGGCAGTCGCTGCGGTATCTCAACCTGGGACCGGCGGAAGAGAACCTTTCGTTCCCTGCTTACCTGGCCGGCTGGTACGATCGGGCGCCCGCCAAACATCAGCCCTTTATCCGCGAGATCGCCGCCCAGTTCTACGTGGGACTGCCGCTGGCCAAAAAGGAGAACTAAGCAGACGGGGATCGGCGGGTCGATTGTCGCCTTTTCCCTCGGCCGTCATTTCCTTGCCGACAACTTTCGGCCGAAAGCTTTCGTGGGGTCGTCTTTGCGATACCGTGCTTGATAACAGGACGGAACCAAAGTCCGGCCGTCCGCCGACCACCGGCCCGCCGACCAGCGGCCGGCGAGCGGGAGAAGCGGATCACGCGCTACCGTTTAATGCTCGTGGTCGCCATGGGCTTCTTCTTGGAAGTCGCCCGAGTACGGCGTGCCGTCGACGACGCCGGTGATCGTCCCTTCGTATTCCTGGACGACGCCGAGGCCTTCATTGGTCCCGACAAAACGCGAGGCGGATCCTTCTGCGTCCCCTTCCTGCGGCGAGGCTTTCAGGGCGACTTGCATGACGGGATCCTTGATGCTGAGCTGGATCTCTTCCGCACTGATCGGGGCCGGCGTTTTCTCATCGTCGCCCAGGATATAAACGGTCGCTTCCTGCTGGCTGTGATCGACGGTGAATTCCACATGGAACTTGCCGCCGCCCCAGTCCGCGACCACGCCGTCGTGCGGACCGGCGCGGTGGCCGTGTTCGCCATGCGCATGGCCATGGTCGTCCGCCGCCTTCTTTGTATCGGCGGTCGGCCTGGCGGGATCGTCCTTGGTGCAACCGGTCGACAGCGCCAGCGCGCCCAGGGCCAGGAACAAAGAGAACATTACTGTGAACTTTTTCATCGGGTCCAACTCCTGTCAAAAAATATCCGCCAGGGCCTGCCGCCATGGCGGGCCGAAAAACTGGCAAGGTTTCAACCGTCCCTTTGCATCTAGATAAAACGGTCCGGCGCGCTGGCTTCCTGCTGATGCATCTGCGCCACATGGGCCGCGTCCTGGCCGCTGAATCGCCAGAACAGGCCAGGGTGAATCAGGAACTCGCAAAAGGTCGAAGTGACCAGCCCGCCCAGAATCACCGTGGCGACCGGGTACAGAATCTCGCGCCCCGGTTCCTGCCCGCCCCAGACCAGCGGAGCCAGCCCCATGCCGGCCGTCAAAGCAGTCATCAGGACGGGCGCCAGGCGTTCCAGGCTGCCGCGCAGAATCATCGCCTGGGAGAATTCTTCTCCCTCTTCCCCCATCAGGTGAATGTAATGGGTGACGAGCAAAATGCCGTTCCGCACGGCGATGCCGCCCAGCGAAATGAAGCCGACCAGGCTGGCCACCGTCAGATCCTGCTGCGTAAGGACCAGCGCCATCACGCCGCCGATAAAGGCCGTCGGCAAGGCGTTAAGAATCTGGAGCACGATCCGCACCGAAGGGAACAGGATCATCAGCACCACAAACATGCCGACGACCGCGACTCCAGCCAGGATCAGAATCAGCCGCGTCGCGCGCTGCTGGCTTTCAAACTGACCGCCGTATTCGACGAAGTACCCCTCAGGCATTGCCACCTGGTTCTGCACGCGCTGTTGAATTTCGGCGACTGCGCTGGCCAGGTCGCGGTCCTGCGTGTTGCAGCGGATGACGATCCGGCGCTGGGCGTTTTCGCGGTTGACAGCGTTCGGCCCGGTTCCTTCGCCAACATCGGCCAACTCCTGCAGCTCGATCTGGCCACGGTCGTTCGGCAGGTCGATCCGCAACTTCCCCAGGTTGGCGTAGTCGGTGCGATAGCTTTCCTCCAGGCGAATCATCAGATCGAACCTTCGCTGCCCTTCCAGCACCTGCGACACGACTTCCCCCTGTAACGCGGTCTGCAGGATGCGGGCCACATAGCCGCGGGTCAGTCCATGGAAAGCCAGGTCGTCGGGCCGCAAACGGATATGCAGTTCTTCCGCCTGGCGGATCGGTTCGACGACGGGCGTGGTCAGGCCCGGCACGGACTGGATGGTCGCCCTGACCTTCTCGGCCAGTTGCTGCAGCGTGTCGAGATCGTCGCCGTGGATCTTGATGGCGATCTGCGCGTACACGCCGGAGACCATGTGGCTGATGAGATGCGCGAGCGGTTGTTCGACTTCGATATCGACGCCGGGGACTTCTTCTTTCAGGTCTTCCAGCAGTTCGCCGATGACCTCTTCCCGATGGCGTGTCGAGTCGGGATTCATGCTGAGAATGTACTCGCCCACGTTGACGGGCGAGGCGTGCTCATCCATCTCGGCCCGGCCGGTGCGGCGGACAAAGTACAGGATCTCGCCGTCAGGACGCTGGTCGGTTTTCTGCTGCTCGCGGAAGCGGGCGTCGATGATGGCCGAGGTGCGGTTCGACGCATCCAGCGAAGAGCCGGGCGGCAGCGTGACGTTCACCTGTACGCTGCCTTCATCAAATTGCGGCAGGAAGTTCTGCCCCAGTTGGGCGAACTGCCACGCAGCCAACGCCACGCCGATCCAGGTCGCCAGCAACAGCAGCAACGGCGCCGCCATGCTGAGCCGAATCAGGCCGCTTGTCGCCCCTTTCAAGCGGCGAAGCAGCCAGCCGTCATGATCGCGATGGGTCGCCTGCGACTGGGGCAACAGGTAGTAAGACAGAACCGGCGTAACCGTCAGCGACACCACCAGCGAAGCCAGAATCGACACGATGTACGCCACTCCCAGCGGGGCGAACAGGCGGCCTTCCACACCCGACAGGGCGAACAGCGGCAAGAACACCAGGATCACCACGGCCGTGCCGAACACGATCGCGCTGCGGATCTCCTTGCTCGCTTCATACACGACTTCGAGCGGCGGTTTTGGCTTCTCCAGGGCGTTGTTCTCCTTCAATCGCCGGAAGATATTCTCGACGTCGACAATCGCATCGTCGACCAGTTCCCCCATCGCGACGGCCAGGCCGCCCAGCGTCATCACGTTGATCGACAGCTCCGTACCGGTGATGAATCCAATCAGCCGGAAGACGAGCGTGGTAATCACCAGCGACAACGGAATGGCGGTCAGCGTGATGAAGGTGGTGCGAAAGTTCAGCAGGAACAGAAACAGAATAATGATCACCAGCACCGCCCCCATAACGAGCGCTTCCCCCACGTTGAAGATGCCGCGATCAATAAAGTTCTTCAGGCGAAACAGCTCCGAGTTAATGAGGATGTCGGCCGGCAGTGAGGCTTCCGATTCCGCAAAGGCGGCGGCCACGTTGTCGGTCAGCACGCGCGTATCAACATGCGGCTGTTTGACGACCGTAAACACCACGCCGGGCCGGCCGTTGATGGCGCCGTCCCCCCGTTTCAGCTGCGGGCCTTCCGTCACGTTCGCCACCTGGCCAAGCAGGATCGTGCGGCGGTCGTTCACTTTCACCGGCGTTTTTCGCAGATCTTCCAGCACCACGCGGGAGTCGGGCCCCAGCCGGCCGAGGATGCGCACGGGTCGTTCGGTCTCGCCCGTGATGGCGAAGCCGCCGCTGGTGTTGATATTGCTTTCCTGCAACGCCTGTTCGACGTTCTGCAGGGTCACGCCGTACTCCAGCAAGGCGGTCGGATCGACGAGGATCTGGTACTGCTTCCGGTCGCCGCCCATTTGAAAGACTTCGGCCACGCCGGTCACCTTGAGGATCCGCGGCCGGATTACCCAGTCGGAGATCGTCCGCAGGGACATCTGCCGCTGGCCCTCAGTAGGAAAGTAAATCTCCACCGGTTTGCCGGCAATGCTCAGCCGCGCCGTGCGGCCCGGTTGATCGGAAGCCGCCGCGCCGCCCCGTGGCTGCTCCACCCAGAGCAGATCGGCGTAGTCGATCTTCTCCCAGGTGTCGTGACGTCGTCGATCGCCCGGCTTCCAGATGGTCAGTTGCGGCGGGTCGTCGCCGGACGACGGGAGCAGTTCGGCCAGCAGGTCGGATTTCTCAAGCGGCGTGAGCTCGCCCCCGCCCGGTCCTTGCTGGCGATAGATGCCGGCGACCACGATCTGCCCCATGATCGACGACGGCGGCGTCATCTGCGGGTTAATCCCCGGCGGCAGGAACGACGCGATCGAAGACAGCCGCTCCTGCACCGTTTGTCGGGCCGCGCGGATCTCGGTATTCCAGTCGAACTCGATGTAAATCACATTCAGCCCAGCCGTCGTCTGGCTGCGTACGGCCGTGACGCCGCTGGCTCCCAGCAGGGCGATTTCGATCGGCTGGGTGACGAGCGTTTCGACTTCTTCGGTCGCCAGGCCCGGCGACTCGGTGATGATAATCACCCGCGGCCGATCGAGGTCGGGAAAGACATCGATCGGCATGGTCGTCGCCAGGTAACTTCCATAAACGAGCATCGCCATGCTGATCACCAGGACCAGCATACGATAGCGAAGCGAAAACCGGATCACGGCGTTCAGCACTTGAAATCCCTTTCCTTAATGAGCGGCGTGAACCGTGCCGTCGGCGTGCACATGGACATCGGCCCGCACCCCGCTGGCCGCTTGCGCTTTGAGCACGCGGTTCAGCGAGGCGGCCGATCCTTGCGCCAGATAGAACCCGGGCGCCGCCTGGCCGTCGCTGGCAAGCACCACGTGCGTGCGGTCTTCGTGCAGCACATGGACGGGGATGCGATTGAACAAGTCGCCGTTCTGGCGAAAGACATACGCCTCGGGCCCTTCCCGCACGACGGCGGCCGCCGGCAGCACCACGACGTTCTTCATCTGCTCCACCGGCACATGCAGCCGCACCCGTTGCCCGGGACGAAGGCGCCAGACGACAAACATCTGCTCGCCCTGCTGGTAGGTGCGCGACTGGTTCGTCAGCGGCAGGAAGAAATCAAAGGTGCGGCTGGCGGGGTCGATCGTGTTGGACAGGTGGCGGATGTGGAACTCCTGCTGCAGCGGCGGCCAGCTGAGGCGATCGTCCTCGGCGAAGTCGACCTCGATCGGCCAGCCGTGCTGCGCCGCCTGTTCCAGCTGCGGCGCTTCCTGCTTGAAGGCGTGCCCTTCGATATACAGCAGCCGATGGTTCGACAGCACGGACAGCAACTGCCCTGCCTGGACCTGCTGGCCCAGTTCGACTTTGAGTTCCTGCACCTCGTACACACGACGGTCGTCGCCCGGGTCCTCGAGAAAGCCGACGGGCTGGATCGGTCGTTCCTCGGCCGTCGCGTCGATCGCCGGCGGGGCGACGACCTCGATGGTGGAGACGAACTTGCCTGCGGTGATCTGCTCGATCTGTTCCGGCGCCAGGCCGCGGGTGAGCAGGTCCTGGCGGTACGCCTGGATGAGGCCGTCCTGGCGGCGAATCCGCTGGTCGAGTTCGATCAGCCGGCTGCCGGCGATCGTGCCGTTTTTGGCCAGGCCGTCGATGCGATCCCGTTCTTCCTTGATCAGCTGGGTTTCCCGCGTCGCCTTGAACAGCTCGGATTGCGTGCTCTGCAGGTACTCGCTGAACAGCCGCAGCGTAAACAGGGCCTGCCCCGGCTCGACCGTGTCGCCGGCAAACGCATGCACCTGCGTCACCACGCCGACCGCCGGCGAAGTCACGCCGCGGTCGGACAGGCCGGGACGATCCACGATCACGCCTGGGATCTGGATCGTCCGCCAGTAGTCCTGGGTTGTGACAGGTTTTGACACCAGATCCAGGTTCTTCCTTGCCTGGGGGCTGAGCTTCAGCACCTTGGGTTCGGTCACCGGAGCCGGCGGTTCGTTGCTGGCGGCCGTGGGGGTTTCCGTCTGCAGCCACGGCAGCCACTGCTCCCGGGTCGCCAAGGCCGTAACGCCCACGGCGATCAGAACGACCAGCAATCCCACGCCGCGTAGATAGCGGAAGGCCAGATCTCGACGCATTTTCCTCTCCTTGGAATCCGAAAGAAGGCCCGGTTTTGATCACCGTACGGCCAGCATCCTGCAGCTCGCCAAAGCGCGCAGCGACAGGCAGATTTCACGCAAACAGGGGTCGATACCAGCGGCCTGATACCAGCGGCCTGATTCCAGCAGGTGGATTCAAGAGCTGGACCCAGGCAGCATCCGCCTGGGAGTCGACCGTGAGCGGCGTTTACAGGCGCAGCGAGAGGGTGCGCAGATATAGAGGGAGCGTCGGTTGCCGGACCGCAGGCGGCCGGCCGCGAAACGATTCCGGGGCTCCGGACAGGCCGGCAGAATGCAGCGTCCACAACAAGGCCAGGCCGACCACCTCGTCGGAGGGCGTCAGGGACGATTCGCTCGACCGATGCAGCAAGGCCTGTTCGCCGTCGCAATACACGGCGGTGGAATCATGGTCGCTGCCAGGAACGCTGGCTGCCGGGAAAGACGTCTCCTTCGCACAGGCAGTCGTTGGCGACGATGGGTGCGAGACTTTGACGCGACTCTTGTGGCGGTGGGTATGACCCGCCGCATGTTTCCCGTGCCGATGACCTGCCGGATGGCTGTGGGCCGCACTCCCGCCGACATGGAAATGCGGACGGGCGCCGTGATCAGGCGACGACGGGGCGCTGCTCCCGGCATGCGCATTCGCCAGACCCTGGCCCTGGTTGGCCAGCAGCAGGAGAATCAGCAGCAAGGAAAAAGCGGGACGGTTCATGGCGTCGCAAGGGCGTCCAGGGAGAAGCTGGCAACCGAAAATTCCCGGTCGCTATTCCTGCATGATACCCGGTCCGACCGATCAGGCAATGCACGAACCACATCCCGTCGCCCCTTTCTACGGCAGGCAAGTCTTCCGTGGCTGAACTCGCCAGAGTTTGGATGCAGGTTCGATCGCCGAGAATGCTCCGACCAAAGTCTGGCTGCTTCGGCTACCTGCGGGGATTGCGGAGATAGTAGAAGCGGCCGTCTTCGGCGCCGACGAGTAGATCGGGAATGGCGTCCCCGTTGAAATCGACGACGGTCGGGCTGGTGGTGTGCCCGGAGATTTTCCGCTCGCTCAGGGGGCCTTTGTCCTCGAAGAACCACTTTCCCTCGGCCTGCCGGGTTTGTCGCCAGAAGGCGGCGCTCTCGCTGTTGACAAGCAGGTCGATCGCGCCGTCGCCGTCCCAGTCGGTCAGGCAGATCTTGCGGCGTCCGCTTTTGCCGGCCTGCTGGGAATTGAGCTGCAGCGGCTGGCCCTGGGCATTGTAGAAGATCCGCCGGGGCGGAAGCAGTACGCTCTGTCCCGCTTGTTCGGCCCGCGGGAAGAGCGTGAGGAAGCCTTCGTGGTCGAGCATCACCAGGTCAAGCAGCCCGTCGGCTTTGGCGTCGGCTTTGGCGTCGAGATCGATGGCGACCGGCGTGGTTCGCCACTGGGTGAGTAGCTCCTTCCCGTGTGGTCGGAGCCAGCCGTACGCGAGCGTCGGTTGCGGGCCGTTCCATTCCACTTCGATCGGCGCGGCGGCCGCCAGTCGCGGCGCCTCGCGGGGGCCCAGGTTGCGATACCAGACGACCTTGCCCAGGATCGAGTTCACCAGCAGGTCGGGCAGACCATCGCCGTCCCAGTCGCCGGCGGTCAGGGTGGTGTAGCCCCACTTCGCTTCGGCCGGTCCCTGGATGCTGCCGTTCTCGCCGGCCTGGATGCGGATCGTCTGGCCGCCGGCCTGGAGTCGCTGGGGGGCGTTCCAGCGGGGCTGCTCGACGCCGGGGCCGGACAGGTTTTCGAAGAAGCCGATGTAGCCGGCCGTGTTCCCGCTGAGCAGATCCAGGTCGCCGTCGCCGTCCCAGTCGACCGCGCAAGGCGTCGACAGGGCGCCAAACTTCAGGTGCTCCGCCTCCTGCTGGAAGTACCGCGGGGTGAGAAACACGGGGACGCCTTCGGGCGAGAGCTTGCCGGTATGCTCAACGAACGCCACGCGGCCGTCCTCGTCGCCGACGATCAGATCCAGGTCGCCGTCCCGATCCCAGTCAAAGGCGGTCGGCGTGATCATCTGCAGGTCCATCGTCAGCGGCTGCTTGTCGGCGGCTTGCAATCGCTGGCCGGTTGCATAGGCGGGATGCTCCCGGTCGCCGCGGTTCTCAAAGTAGGTGAAGCCGTCGAGGAACTCGCCGCACAGCAGGTCCAGATCGCCGTCGCCGTCGAAATCGCCAAAGCTGGGAGACGGCCAGCCGTACACCTCCAGCCGCTTGTCGCCGCAGTGCAACAACACCGGATCGTCGTAACGGGGCTGCGCGTTGTCGCCCCGGTTCCGGGCCAGATAAACCAGGCCGCGCAAGGGGCCGTTTTGCCAGTTCCCTTTCGCATCGTACGCATTGTCCCAGCCGTAGTCGGTCCAGTCGCCGACGCCGATGATCAGATCCTGCCGGCCGTCGCCGTCGTAGTCGACCAGGCGCCACATGTTGGCCCGCGTCTTGCGGGGATGGACGTTCACCTTGAGCGGCAGGTCTTGCGGAGCCTCCAGCCCCGACTGCAGGAAGTTCGGATAGATCTTCCCGGGAGTCAGGACGACCGGTCGCCCTTCGACATAGCTGACCTGCACGTTCTGCAGACCGCGGCTGATGCGGCGGCCTGGCTCGAAAACGGGCAGCGGATTCCGGGCTGTATCGCCCGACGCGTTCTCAAAAAAGTAAACGCCGTTGGAAGGCTTGTCGGGGCAGTTGACCACCAGATCCAAGTCGCCGTCGCCATCGAAGTCCATCGGCAACGGCCAGGCCCAGAGCCCCACGCCCAGATCGACCGTCAGTCCCGGGTGATGATACGCCAGCGGCTCCAGCTGCGCGGAGGCCAGTCCCGGCAGGCAGAGAATCGCCAGCAGGCTCGCCAGCCCGACTCGCCATGCGGGTAACCAGGGGATGTTCATGGGCAGACGCTTTCCGGAAGGAGGATTCTTCGTCGATCACATCACCATGCGTTACGGGGCGGGGTCGCTGACGCGCTGGATCGTGCAAAACCACGCGTGCGGTCCGCCGGGGGAGAACATCGCCTGCGTGTCTTCGCGGACGACGAAGTGCGTCGGCGTCAGTGACAGGATATGCCAGCCTTCGGCGAAGACTGCTTCGAGTTCCGCCTGGGTGATTCGCCGCGGTCCGACGCCGGCGGGCTCCCGGTCGCTGAAACATTCCAGGAACAGCTTTCCTTGCGGCTCCAGGACGTTCGCCAGGGCCGAAACATACTGCTGGCGGTCGGCGTCGGACAGGCCGTGAAACAGGCCGCTGTCGAGGACGTTGTCGAACGTGCGATCCAGCTGGTCGATCCGCCGGGCGTCGTGCTGCACAAACTCCGCCGGGATTCCGCGCTCAGCCGCTTTCCGCCGGGCGACCTGCAGCGGGCCTTCCAGAAAGTCGACGCCGACGACCTGCTGTCCCCGGGCGGCGAAGAACAGGGCATTCTCGCCCGTGCCGCAGCCCACATCGAGGACGGAGCCGGTAATGGCGTCGGCCGCTGCGACAAAGGCTGGCTGCGGTTTGCCAATATCCCATGGCGGGTGGCCGCGGTACGCCTGCTCGAAGTGCTCGGAGCTGGTCGAATGGTCGGCCCGCGGTCCTTTCACGGGCGCGACGTCCGCCGGCGCAAGATCGGCCGGCGATTCCTGCGGCGGCTGCTTGCCGGCGGGGATGTCGGTCGGCGGAACGGGAGCCGGCGGGCTGGCCGGTTTCTCGCCGGAGGGACCGGCAAAACGTCGCAGCACGACATAAAAGACAGGCGTCAAAAACAGTCCAAAAAGAGTCACCCCCAGCATGCCGGCGAACACGGCCGTGCCCAGCACGCGCCGCATTTCAAAGCCGGCCCCGGTGGCGATCAACAACGGGATCACGCCCAGGATGAACGAAAAAGCGGTCATCAAAATGGGTCGCAGGCGCAAGCGGCAGGCGTCTACGGCCGCCTGGAAGCGGTCTTTCCCGGCGTCTTCTTCGGCCTTGGCGAACTCGACAATGAGAATGGCGTTCTTGCATGCCAGGCCGACCAGCACAATGAAACCGATCTGCGTGAGAATGTTGTTATCCATGCCGCGGAACCAGACGCCCAGGATGGCGAACAGCAGACATAACGGGACGATCATAATAATGGCCAGCGGCAGCAGCCAGCTTTCGTACTGGGCGGCCAGCGTGAGAAACACAAACAGCACGGCCAGCGGAAACAGGAACACAATCGTGTTGCCGGCCTGGCGTTCCTGGAAGGCGATCTCCGTCCATTCGTAACCAAAGCCCGGCGGCAGGTTCTGCTCCGCCAGACGCTCCATGGCCAGCAGCGACTGGCCCGTACTGAAACCGGGGAGCGTGTTGCCGTTGATATCGGCGGCCGGATAAAGGTTGTAACGCACCAGCCGATCTGGCCCAGCCTTGCGTTCCAGTTCCACAAGCGAACCCAGAGAAACGGTCGCGCCCCGGGCGCTGCGGGTCCGCAACCGCAGGATGTCGCTGGCTTCATCGCGGAACTCGGGTTCCGCCTGGGCTGTCACGCGGTAGGTGCGGCCCAGCAGGTTGAAGTCGTTGACATAGACCGACCCCAGATAAACCTGGAGCGCCTCAAATACATTGTCGACGGGCACGTCCAGCATCTGGGCTTTGGTGCGGTCGACGTCGGCGTAGATTTGCGGCACGCTGGTGCGAAAGTTGGTAAACACCTGGGTCAGGCCGGTCTGCTGGTTGGCGTCGTCAACCATCTGGTCGGTCACGGCGCTGAGCGCATCGACTCCGGCTCCGGAGCGATCCTGGATATACATTTTGTAACCGCCGCCGCGGCCGATCCCGCGCACCGGTGGCGGCGTCAGAATGAAAATCTGGGCGTCGTTAATCGAGGCCACCGCCTGCTTCATGTCGGCGACAATGTTGTCGACCCCGCGATCGCGGGCGGCCCGTTCTTTGGCGTCTTCCAGCGGCAGGAAAATCACGGCCGCGTTAGAGCTGATTGCAAAGGTCGATCCCGACAGACCGGTGATGCCGACCGCATGGCTCACGCCGTCGAGCTTGCCGCCGATTTCCGCCACCCGTTTGGTCACGTCGTCGGTCCGGGCCAGACTGGCTCCGTCGGGCAGGCGGATGCTGACAATCATATAGCCCTGATCCTGCTGGGGGATAAAGCCCATCGGGACCAGGCCAAAACTGTACCAGGTCGCCGCCAGCAGGCCGGCGTACAGCAGCAGGGAGAGCGCCGACACCCGCACCAGCCGGGCGATGATCCCGGCGTAAACGTTGCTGGTAAAGTCAAAGAACCGGTTGAAGCCACGGAAGAACCAGCCGAACAAAAAGTCAATCGACTTGCCAAAGGCGTTCTTCGGCGCGTCTTTCGGTTTGAGCAACAACGCGCACAGGGCCGGACTCAACGTGAGCGACACAAAGGTGGAGATGGCCGTGGCAATGGCGATCGTCAGGGCGAACTGCTGATAGAACTGCCCGCTGATACTGGGAATGAACACGGTCGGGACAAACACGGCAATCAGCACCAGCGTGGTGGCGATCAGCGCTGAGCCTACCTCGTCCATTGCCTTGTGGGTCGCTGCGCGCGGGGACAGTCCCTCGGCGATCAGCCGCTCCACGTTCTCCACCACCACGATCGCGTCATCGACCACAATGCCGATCGCCAGCACCAGGCCGAACAGCGACAGCGTGTTGAGCGTAACGCCCAGCGCCTGCATGGCGGCGAACGAGCCGATGAGAGAAATCGGAATGGCGATCACGGGAATAATGGTGGGGCGCCAGCCGTGCAGAAACAGGAACACTGTCAGCACCACCAACGCCGTGGTGATGTAGAGCGTCGCCGAGACTTCCTCGATCGACTCTTCCACAAAGTCGGTCGGGTTATAGGCGATGGCGTAGCCGATGCCTTCGGGAAAGTTTTCGCTCATCGACGCCATGGTCTGCTTGACTTCCGCGGCCGTATCGACCGCGTTGCTGCCGGGGCGCTGGTACACAATCACGGCGACGGCCGACTTGCCGTCAAGGTAGCTGCGGCGGGAGTAGTCTTGCGCGCCCAGTTCAATGCGGGCCACATCGCTCAGCCGCGTCACGCGGCCGTCGGCGCCCCGTTTGACGATGATATCGCCAAACTCGTTCGCTTCGCGCAAACGTCCCTGCGTGGTGACGTTGATCTGAAAGGCGCCTGTCTCGCTGGTCGGGGGCTGGCCCACGACGCCGGCGGCCACCTGCACGTTCTGCTGGCGGATCGCCTGGACCACGTCGCCGGCGGTCAGATCGACATGGGTCATTCTTTCAATATCGAGCCAGACGCGCATGGCGTACTCATTGCCGCCCGCGATGCGGATATCGCCCACGCCGTCGAGCCGCATCAAAGCGTCACGCACGCGGAGGTAAGCGAAGTTGCTGATATACAGCTCTTCGCGGGTGTCGTCGGGCGAGTACAGGTGCACCACCATCAGCATGTCGGGGATCAGCTTGGTGGTTGTCACGCCGATTTGCCGGACCTGTTCCGGCAGCCGCGGTTCGGCGACCGCCACCCGGTTTTGCACCAGCACCTGGGCGTCGTCGAGATCGGTCCCCAGTTTGAAGGTCACGGTCAGCTGCATGGCGCCGTCGGCGCTGGACGAGGACTCCATGTAGAGCATGTCGTCGACGCCGTTCATTTCCTGTTCGATCGGCGTGGCCACCGTGTCGGCGGTCACTTCCGCCGTGGCTCCGGGATAGCTGGCCCGCACCACAATCTGCGGCGGCGCAATGGCCGGATACTGGGAAACGGGCAGCGAGAAATAGGTGATCCCGCCAACCAGCAGGATCAAAAACGACAGCACCGAAGCAAAGATCGGGCGTTCAATAAAAAAGTGGGGAAACTTCATTCGGCTTCCCTTTTCGGCGGGTCGCCGGCAGGCGGATAAGGCGGCAAGGGTTCCGGCCGGGGGTCAGGTTCAGGCGAGATCCATTTTTCCGGCGGCAGCGGTTCGTAAGAGTCCGGCAGGCCGTCTTCCCGCATTTCGATCGTGCCGGGGGTCGACTGGACCTGCAGCCCGGGACGGGACTGCAGCAGTCCGGCGATGACCAGCGATTCGTCGCCGGAAAGCCCTTCCCGCACCACGCGCAGACCGTCGACCATCGATCCCAGCCGCACGATGCGCCGTTCGATGGTGTTGTTCACCACGATATAAACAAACTGGTTTGACTGATCTGTGCCGATCGCGGAATCGGGGATCAGGATGGCTTCATGCCCGGCGCTGCCCGGGATGCG
The DNA here is from genome assembly GCF_007751035.1 of Lignipirellula cremea. Lineage (NCBI taxonomy): Bacteria > Pseudomonadati > Planctomycetota > Planctomycetia > Pirellulales > Pirellulaceae > Lignipirellula > Lignipirellula cremea. Next base: position 444,410 of record NZ_CP036433.1, read on the forward strand.
AATCCGCGCGAACATGCCAGGCAACAGCACATGATCGGCGTTAGGAAACACGGAGCGGGCCCGCATGGTGGCGGTGTCCGTATCGAAGCGGTTATCGACAAAGTCCATGTGCCCTTCGTGCGGGAAAGCCGCCTCGTCGATCAGCCCCAGGTACACCGGATTTTTGGCCACGCGGGAACTGGCCCGTTCGCCGGAGTTGGCTAACCGCACGTACTTGAGCACGTCCTGTTCGTTCACGTCAAACGTGCAGTAAATGGGGGCGACCGAGGTGATCGTCGTCAGCAGCGTGGAAGAAGCGGAACCGCCGCTGATAAAGTTCCCGTCGGTCACGTACTGCCGGCTGATGCGGCCCGTGACGGGCGAGCGGATCTGCGTATAGTCCAGGTTCAACTGGGCCGTTTCGATAGCGACCTGGGCGGATTCGATCGTCGCTTCGGCGGTGGAAATGCCGGCCTGGGCGGAAACGATCCGGGCTTTGCTGGCTTCGACATTGGCCAGCGCTTCCAGATACTCGGCCTCGCTCTGGTCGAGATCAGCCTCGGAAACGGTGTTGTTGGTGCGCAGCGTCCGAAACCGCTTGACGTTGGTCGTGGCCAGCTGCAGCAGTGCGTCGGTCTGGCCTTTTTGCGCCTTGGCTTCTTCCAGCTGGGCTTTGGATTGTTCTTTCTGCGAGTAGGCCACCGAGAGCGCGGCCCGGGCGGCGTTGAGTTCCGCCTGGAAGGGACGAGGGTCAATCACAAACAGCAGTTCGCCCGCGTCGACCATGGCGCCTTCGTCGAAATGAATCGACTTGAGATAGCCGCTCACGCGCGCCCTGACCTCGACAAATTCAATCGCCTCAAGCCGTCCCGTGTAGGCGTCCCATTCGACGATCTGTTTTTTGATCGGCCTGGCAACGGTCACCGTCGGGGCTGGCGGCGGCGGTCCGGCCTGCGGGTTCTGCTGGCAACCGACGTTCAAACAAAGCGCCAGCAAGGCCGTCAGTCCAGGGAGCGTTCGCCCAGGACGGGCCGGTTCTGGCCCAGGGAAAATATCACAGCTGTTCGAGAATCTCATTTCAGTCCTTGCCATGCTGCTCGCCGTGCCGGCTCTGCGCGCGAGGGGTTCGGGCGACCTGCTTGCCCGCGATAGTCAGGGGCCAACAGCTCTTCCACTTTTTCGCAATGCAAGAGTATGGTCAGGCGCCGCCGACAATTCCATGTCCTGTCAATTTAACTTTCCTTCGATATCAATCTAATGTAGTCCAAGGCGCCGCTCGAAGCCCTTCTGCCATTGGGGGGTGATGTGCGAATCCCTCTTGGCGATGCCTGGTTTTTTGCGCGACTGCTGCCAGGAAACGCCCGCAGTTCATGCAGCCGGCCCGCCAGAAAAGCGGCCGCGGTTTTGAGAAAGTTTCCCGCGCAGGCCAGCCCTCTGGCGCCAGGGAAACAGGAAGGACAGTTTTGCGAGTCACCCCGGCGACGCCGGGAAAATGGCGTCTTTACTTCGAGAGTACCGGATTCCAGGGCGGGAAAAGATCATCGCCATTTGCGGGAAACGCGAAGAGAATAAAGACGGGATCTGGGAGCGTCGATTGAAGAAGCAGCAGGCACAGAAAGTCGATTTTCGCTCCGACCGCGAAAAGAATAACTGCCAGATATTGATTCGTCGTTTTAAGGAAGGACAGACGCCGGACAGTCGACTTTCACTCCGTGAAAGATCGCGTTCTTTTGCGGAGCAAAAGACGACTGACCGTCGACCTCCGTCAGTTAAAAGTTTCCCGTTCCCCGTGAAAGGCGACTGACCTTCAGTCAAAGGTTCCCATGGTCCGCGTGCTTTCCGCACCGATGCGATCAACGCTTTGATGACCTTGCCGCCGAACTGGCTGAGCTGCTTATAACGTCCCGCACCTGCTGCTTCCGGTAATTCAGCACCTCGAACCGGGCGATGCTGAACGCCCAGGCTTTGAAGTGGGCGCCAGGCTGGAAGTCGGCCCGTTTTTCCCAGATGCGGGCGCTGGTCTGCTGGGCCACGTCTTGCGCGGCGGCGTCGCCGGGAGCAGCGACTTGACGTACAGCAGCAACGGCGGCTGACTGGCGGTCAGCAGCGCCACAAACGGTTCGTCCGGCTCGTGCGGATGCGGTGTTTCCATGTCTGCAGATGCCCCGATTTCCCGTAAGGTTAACCGGAAAATTTCGACATCGGCACACTTTTTTATCCGCAGGGACGATTCCCCGTGGTGAAATCGGCCGTAGGTCTCATCAATGGCCAGGCGAGAGGAGAACGTTCAGGCGGCGAGCTGCTTGCGCCACCAGGCGACGCCGCCGATGGCGAGCGCCAGCACGCAGGCCAGCGCCGCGAGCGTCCCGGCCCAGGAACCGGTTTGACGGGCAGGCGGGGCGTCGCCCGGAACTGCGGCGATGGCGACCGGCGGCGGGATGATCGGCTTCGATACGCCAGGCACCGGTACGCCAGGCACCGGTACGCTTGGCGTAGACGCGTTAGAAGTTGACGCGTCCGGCGTTGACGCGCCGTAACGGGGAGTGCCTGTGGGAGCGGGGCGAGCCGGCTGCGCGGAGGAAGACGGCGTCGCCGTGGCCGGCGGATTGGCGGGGGCGACGGGCGCCAGTTTGATCGGGCGATAGTCTTTCACCACCAGTTGCACGGCCGTCTCTTCGGTGGCCGTGTTGACCAGCCTGGCCGCTTTGACGGCGGCCTGAATCACCAGGTAGTTCCCGGCGTCGTTTGCCTGGCGATATTCGTGCATCTGGGGTGGAACGGAATTCTGGTACTGCAGATACGCCTCGATCCACGGATGCGGCGGAGGCAGGTCGACGATCTCGATGTCGGCCGCTTCAAACTCGATCTCCAGGGCGTACGGCTGGTTGGGCGCCAGCGCCGCATCGGGAGGCAGCCAGAGTTCCTTGTCGACCCGGAGCACGGGAAAGATCGGTTCCGTGGTCGGACGCGCCACCGGCACGCCGGCGATCGTCGATTGCCCGCCGGCGAACGAGCCCTGGCGGCTCTGCGGATTCGCACGCTCCCCGTCCGCATTGGGCGTGACGAAGGCATACTGGCGACTGCCGAAGTAAATCTCTGCGGGGGCGCGGGACAGAAGCTGTGACCAGTTGCTGTCCTTCTGGCTTTCTTCCGGAGTAATCGGCTTGAACCGCTGGTTGGGATGAAGTCTGCTTGGAAATAACCTGTAAGACGAGGTCGCCGTGCCCAGATCATCGCTGTGGGGACTTCCGTAGACGGCCTCTTCCAGGACCGCCGGCGCCGGAGCTTCCTCCCCGCGCCGATCGCGGAAGTCGAACTTGCCGAACCGGAGCGTGAAATGATTCTCCAGCCGCGGGCTGTTCTGCTTTGCCCATTCGCGGAAAGGGGCCGCTAGCTCCTGGCGTTCGTTCTGCGGCGGCAGTTGTTCGAACGGCGGCAACGCCTGGCCGAGCTGCGGATCCACGCCGTAATTGTTCTTCTCGGGATTCTCGCGAAACCAGAATTCGTGCTGGATCCGGGCGACCAGGAACTGGTCCAGGTACTGCTCAAACGATTCCGGCGTCAGGCGGGCGACCAGCAGCGGGATCGCCGCCGGCGTCAACGGACGGGCCGCACCGTCTGCCGGGGCTCCCGGCGAGTCGCCCGGTTTCCCGTCGGTCGAACCGCTCGACGCCGCGCGGGCGAACGGGTCGTCATCGACATGGGGGATGCTGGCGGGCAGATCTGTGGCCGGGATGAATGCGACGGGCTCGCCTTTGCTGGTTTCGATCTCGACGCCTTGCACCTTGCCGACGATGATGGCCCCGGGCCGAAGGGGATTCTCAATTCCGTGCTGTTCGGTCAATGCGACATCCAGTTCCGAGACGACAATCCGCATCTGCATTCTCGCATGCCAGTCGCGGATGCCGGCCAGCTTGTCAACGGTTTTCCGGGTGAGCGGAACTCGATCGAAATGAATCTGCCGATCCAGCGCGACGGCGACCGGATAGTTGGTGATCACGCCAATCCTGTCGCGCAGCGTGTTGACCGTTTCCTGGCTGAACCGGGGAGCTCTGTCGAACATGCGGACGGCCGTTTCGCCGACCGGATCGCTGGCTTCGCCGAAGAACTTTACTTCGTACAGGGTTTTGTCCCGCAAGGATTCCGGGAAGGTAATCGCGGGCAGTTTCCGCGGACGGCCGAAGTCGGCCGTGGTGATCTCGTTCAGCGGATCAAAGGCCGGCTCTTCGTCGCTGGACCCTCTCCGCTGGGGCAGCAGGGCCAGGGTCTCTGGGTCGTATTCCACTTCGCCCAGGGGGATGCGGATGGCGGCCTGGCGGGGAGCTTTGGCGGCGGTCGTTTGCACGAGCTTCTTGACGACCGGCCTGAGTTCCGGGGCGGTGATTTCGGGATCGCGGCCGATGATCTTCTCGCGATCGAACATAAATACGCCGGCTTCGATTTTGTAGCGCGGGTCATAGCCTTTTTCGCTTTTGAGGAACTCCCAGGCGCGATCGTCGCCCGTCAGCAGTTGGGGCAAGGCGCCTGACGCCAGGGGCGAGCCGGCGGCGTCCAGCTTTTGCCACTGGTAATACATCAAAGGGTGTCGGGGGTTCAGGCCGATGCTTGTCGCGTATCGCATCAGCTGTTCCGGCGTGCCGCGGTCCTGCTGGAAATGCTTCCAGAAAAAAACCTCGCGTCGGATCTGGTCCAACGTGAGTTCCTCCAGGCGTTCCGGCAGCACCAGCTGGAAGTCCTTCTGGATCTGCAGTAACGCCATCCGCCGACGATTGAGGGCCGGAGCCTCGTCAATCGTAAAGTGACGCTTTCCGCCGGCGGCCGGCGGCGCGGATTCGCCGGGCAGGAACTGTTCCGCGGCAAAGGTCTGCAGCACCTGGCCCGTGCCCGGATGTAGCGCCCGCGCCAGGACCACCCGGGCGGGAACGGGCTGCAGCTGGCCTTCGGCGATCTGCATGGGGCCGACCTCCAGCAATACGTCCAGCGGAATCCAGCGGTCGGGCTGTCCCTTTTGCTGGGGCAGCCCCAGCAGGAATGCTTCGGCCTGAGCCGGTTTCATCGATAGCGCCGGCATCCGGCCGATGCCTTCCACCACGATCGGAAAGCTGCCGGGGATCTTTCGCTGGAACAATCCTTTAGGAAACAGGGGCTGCTCCAGTTGCGAGACTAGCGGATTCCAGCTGAACTGCACAAACGGATCGGCAGGGCGGGCCCGAGGCGTCACCATTCGCGGGACAATCAGGTGCGGTCCCTCCGGCAGTTGCCAGCTGTACGTGTCGGTGTTGTTGTGAAAGGTCAGGTCGTAGTAGGAACGATCAAAGGGGAACCCCCCGATTGCTTCGTCGTACCTGTCCAGCTGCATTTTCCACTGGACGCGGAATCGTTGGACGGTCGGTCCTTTTTCGACGCCGGCCAGTTTGGCGGCGGCGAACGTCCGGATCTGTTCGACGATCCGCTTGCGGGCGAACTCGCTGGCCTTCATCTCGTCCTGCAGACGCCGGTATTCGTCGGTAATCGGCCCCGAGGCCTTGGGCGGAATCATATACACCGCATAGACCTCGCCCAGGAAAGACTCACTGACCTTCAGCAGATCGCTCTGGGCCGCGTAGTACAGCATCAGCAGCGAGCGATAGTCGGGCGGCGGAGCGTTCTCCAGCGTTACTTCCCCTTTGGCGTCGTCTGCCGCCGGAACCTCGCTTTTGGGTGCTCCGGCCGGCGCCGGTGCGGCGTCGCCTGCGGTGGGAGCGTCGCTTGTCGCTTTGTCCGCCAGGGAGCGGACGTACTCGCGATCCGGCTGGCTGAGAAGTTCCAGCTTGACCGTGATCTCCTGGCCGTTGTCGGATCGCTTCAGCCGTACCTGCGAACCTTCGGCGCCGACCAGTTCCGCCTGCAGGCGAAAGGCGCCGTCGATGCTGGTCCAGGTGCGTTCTTCGGCGTGGAGGAGCGCCGCGCTGGTCAGGAGGAAAACAGTCGTGATGAATGCGATGCGAAACATGGGAAGACTCCCGGCGCCTGGCTTAGGAAGCGGAACAAATGCTGTACACCCAAAGGCAGCCCGCCAGCAGGCCGAGCAGGAACGTCCAGGAGCAAACGATGCGCAGCACGCGAGTGAGCCGCGTGCATTTCTTCAGCGTGACTCCGACGGCGACCGTCGGAACGGCGGCCAACAGCAGATGTCCCCACCAGGGCATCGTCACGCCGGATTGCACATCCAGATAAATCACCAGGATCAGGGCGCCGATCATCATCAGCACGGAGAATTTCTCGTCGCGCTCCTTCGCGGCGAATTCCGCCCTGGCCTTCGTTGCTTTGGCCCGTTCGACCTCCCTCTTGGCGAGTTGCTCGGGCGTGAGAGGAACGTCGGGCGTCCGCGTATACGTGGAGGGGCCGCTGGACGAGGGCGCGTAAGACGGCGGCGCAGATGACGACGACTGTCGACGCGCTTCATACTCTTGCTTTGTGCGTTCCAGACGCTGGTTCTGTTCCCGGGCGTGTCGCCCCCAGGCTCCGCCGGACCCGCTGCCCAGACCGTACATTTGGCCCAGCATGTATTCGCCAACCCAGTTTTCATCGGACATAGGACTCTCCTTCGAAAGGAAGCAGGGAGATGAGATTTTGCCCCGGCAAGGAACCTTATCAGGCGTGCTAACGGACCTATCACCAGGCGGACCCGTTTACCCGACGCCCTGCCGGAAAAATCTCGAAAAAAATTTGAGCCGGCGTTGAGGAGGCAGTTAAACTAAGCCACCTCCGCTATGGACAAAGGTCACAGGTCCGCGACTTCGAAAGCAAGGATGTCGCGAACGAACCCTAACGGATCAAATGCATGACGCAGGATGGCTCGGTAACTCGCTGGATTCACGGTCTGAAAGCCGGGGCCAGCGACGAAGTCCAGCAGCAACTCTGGAATCGCTATTTCGAACGCCTGGTGCAGGTTGCGCGCGGGCGGCTGTCGCGGGATCTGTGCCGGGTGGAAGACGAAGAAGATGTGGTGCTGAGCGTCTTTGATAGTTTTTTCGCCCGTGTTCAGACCGGTCAGTTTCCGGAGCTGAACGATCGCAGCAGTCTGTGGCCGTTGCTGGTGGCGATCACGGTTTGCAAAACCAAGAATCTGCACCGTCGCCAGCGAGCGCAGAAAAGAGACGCTTTCCGCGCCGTTTCCGCCTCCCCCGGCCCGGGGAAAACTGACTGGCTGGAGCAGCTGGCCGATCAGGAGCCCACGCCGGAAATGGCGGCCGAGACCGCCGAAGAGGCGAACCGGATGCTTGAGACGCTGGAGAAGGAATCCCTGCAGAGCGTCGCCCGGATGAAACTGGAGGGTTATACCAACCGGGAAATCGCGGAACGGCTGGGCGTGATGGAGCGGACCATCGAGCGGCGTTTAACGCTGATCCGCCAGCTATGGACGGAGTTTGCCGAAGCATCGCTTGAGGAACGGCCTGCCGAGTCGGAGTAGCCGGACGTCGTTTGCCGAGATCGCTCCTGCGCTCGCCGGCTGTCGTACGATTTTCTCCTTTGCCTGATTTTCTGGACGTTCACGCGTCGGGTTATCGCCAGAAACCGTGATTACAACCGAGTGAAGGAGAAACTTCCGACTGCAGGAAATGCGTTATGGATCCCTCGTACGATATTGCCCAGCTCCCGGCGAAGTGCCAGGCCCGGATTGAAGAGATTTGCGAAGGCTTTGAGCTTTCCTGGCAAGGCTCGGAACCGCAGGATCTGGCGGATACCGTCCAGAAGATCGACGGCGGCCTGCAAACAGTGTTGCTGCGCGAACTGCTGCAGATTGAGCAGCATTATCGTTCCCGGTCGCTGGGGCGTCCGGTGACGGCGGAGGAGCTGCAGCAATCGCACGCCCAGCTGGCGGAGGAGATCCAGCGCGAGTTTCTGCTGGATTCGGACGGACGTGAACTGCCTGCAACCGCTTTCCTTCGTGAGGGCTCGCCCGGCAAGCAGCAGGAGGCATCGGACGACGATAGCAGCCTGTTCCCGCAGTTGCCGGCGACGCTGGATCGCTATCGCATTCTGCAGCCGCTGGGCAGCGGCGGCATGGGCTGCGTGTTTCTGGCCGAAGACACCATGCTGGAACGGCAAGTCGCGCTGAAGTTTCCGCACCGCGATACCCGGCGCAGCGCCGCCCAGGCGGCCCGTTTTCTGCAGGAAGCCAAAGCGGCCGCCACGCTCAACCATCCGCACCTGTGCGCCGTGCACGATGTGGGCGAGGCCGCAGGACTGCCTTACCTGTCGATGGAATATATCGATGGCGAGCCGCTTTCGGATCGGTTGCGATCCGGCCGGCGGCTTACGCAGACCGAGTCCGTCCAACTGATCCGCAAACTGGCGAGCGCCCTGCAGGAAGCCCATGACCAGGGCGTGGTGCATCGCGACATCAAGCCGGCCAACGTCATGATCAATCATCGGGGAGCGCCCGTCCTGACCGATTTTGGACTGGCCCAGCGAAACGCGCCGACCGACTCCCGTCTGACCCAGAACGGCGATCTGCTGGGCACGCCGGCTTACATGTCGCCCGAACAGATCGACGGCGACCTGGAACGGATTGGCCCGGCGACCGACATCTATTCACTGGGGGCCATCTTCTACGAGTTGCTCAGCGGGCAGCGACCGTTCCGCGGTTCTACCGCCGCCGTGCTGGGAAGCATCATGACAACCGATCCGCAGCCGATCGCTACGCTGCAGCCGTCGGTTGATCCGGCGCTGGAGGCGATCTGCCAGCGAATGATGGCCCGGCCGATCGAAGAGCGGTTCGCATCGATGCAGGAAGTCGCCGACGCCCTGGAGTCCTGGAGCGACGCTGCGCAGCCCGCCCCGGCGTCGCCTCGCGACCGGCGCCCCATGGCGATGCCGCTGATAGGGACGCTGGCCGCCATCGCCCTGGCGTGCGGGGTCCTGTTTCTGGTGCGTACGCCGAAAGCGACCTTTCGCGTGGAAGTGAAAGACCCGCAAGTGCGCGTGCTGGTCGACGACCAGAACCTGGCGTTGACCGACGGCAGCTGGGAAGGCAAGAAGAAAGCCGGGCCGCATCAACTGGGGGTGATGATCGGCGACCAGCAACTGAAGCTGGGAGAAACGACCGTCATCCGGCTGGACGGCGAGCAGCGCCAGGTCCGACTGGCCGTGTCGGGAATCGAAGTCGTCGGCGATCGGTTCGAGATCGCCCGCGACGGCAAAACGAGCGCGGTGGTCGAAGTAATCTGGGAGCCGGATTCCGTAGCCGGAACGCCGCCTGTCCCCGAAGAGAACGCCGTTGCGGCGGCGGAGATCAGTCCGACGCCAGGCGACGAACCTCTGACAGAAATCGATCCCATGCTGGATATCGATCTCATGCGAGACGACGATCCCCTGTCCGCAGCGAAAGATCCTCGGTCCGCCGCGGAACTGATGGCGACCGGCGACTGGGAGTGGCGCGTCATTAAAAAGCTGAGCCTCGGCTCAAATGCCTTTGAATACGATGCCGATATGAGCGCCGATCGTTTGACCCTCGTGTTCAGCGGGGCCCGAAGCGGCGGTCACGGCAATCGCGACCTGTGGATGGCGACCCGCCCCTCGCCGGATGCTCCCTGGTCGAAAGTGACCAACCTGGGACCTGAGGTCAACACCGAGCATAGCGAGTATGAAGTTCGATTGACGAACGATGGACTCACGCTTGGTTTTGTGCGGATGGGGGAGAACTGGAGCGCCAGGTATTTCTCTACCCGGGAAACGCCCCTTTCTTCCTGGTCGACCGCCCAGGCCCTGGACGAAGATTCCGACCTCCCATTTCACGATGGATACTCTCGCGACGGTCTGAGCAGAATGCAAACGCAACTCCGGGGCCCCGGGCATGGTTTGGACCTGCAGCTGTTTCAACGCACGGCGCCAGGCGAGCCCTGGACGGGTTCGCCCGAGGCCGGTCCGCTGGTGAACACGGCCGCCGACGAAATGCGCGGCGTCATCAGCAATGACTGTCGGCTGCTGTTTTTTGTACGACGAACGCGAGCCACTTCGGACGAGGTCGCCACGCACCGGATTTTTGTCGCCACGCGGGCGGACAAGAACTCTCCCTGGTCCGAGCCGACGCTGCTGGATCACGAATTTCCTTACGCCACCTCCGACAAGCATCGTCTCTTGCCTGACGAAAAGTCGCTGCTCTTTGCTTCCTCCCGTCCCCGGGAACGAGGATCCGGGATCTGTCTCGCCCGTCTGGTCAGAAAGCAGCCCAGGAAAGAATCGAAGCCGGCCGAGTAAAGCGCGTCGTTGGTGCAGCGTACGGCCTGGCCGCCTCGCGCGCAGGACAAAGGAGTTGCAGCGATCGCGCCGCACGGCGGTTGTCGCTCCCGGCCTGTACCGCTACCTTTGACGACTTGTCCGTCAGAGGGGGCCAGGCAGAACGAGCGTTTCTCGCAGCACGCCTGGCCATCACCCAGAAACTGCAAGCGTGGGAGTGCGCGTGATTCGCCAATATCAGGAAACCGATCTCGAAGATCTGCTGGCTGCCTGGGCGGCCGCCTCGGAGTTGGCCCATCCGTTTCTGTCGCCGGAGTTTCAGGCCCAGGAACGGAAGAACATCCCGCAACTTTATCTGCCCAATGCGGAAACCTGGGTCACGGAAAAAGACGGCCAGGTGATTGGCTTCATCGCGCTGATCGGTAACGAAGTGGGGGCGATCTTCGTCCATCCCCGCTATCACGGCCAGGGCTTTGGACGCGGCCTGATGGACAAGGCGAAAGAGCTGCGCGGCGAACTGGAAGTCGAAGTCTTCACCGCCAACACCCTCGGACGTGCGTTCTACCAGCGGTACGGCTTCCAGCTGGTCGAGGAAAAAGTCCACGAGCCAACCGGCCAGGATCTGATGCGTTTGCGGCTGTCCCCGCCCGCTGACGCTAAGTAAGCTGCGACAAAGGAGCCGTGCTGTCGGCGAACTGCTCGATCCCCAGTCCCATCGCCTGGGCGATGGTCAGATGGGTGTTGGCAAAGGGGGTCGCTTCCGTAAAGCGATGCAGCGCGCCGTGTTTGAGCCCGCACTGCCGGCCGCCGGCGACCACGATCGGATAGTTCCGCGCCTGGTGGGTGGTGCTGGTGCCGCAGCCGTACAGGATCATGGTGCGGTCCAGCAGCGTGTCGCCCCCTTCCGGACAGCCCTGCAGGCGTTCCAGAAAATGGGCCAGTTGCTGGGCCAGGAACTGGTCGTACCGTCCCCAATCGGCGTAGCCGTCTGCTTTCCGGGCGCCGTGCGACAGCCCGTGATGGCTGTTCAGATTGATCGACTGCGGGAACTTGTCGCCCACGCCCTGGCTGTCTTCGCGTGCGATCTGATAGGTCGCCACGCGGGTGGAGTCGGTCTGGAAGGCCAGGAACATCAGGTCGTACATGGTGCGGATGAACTCGGCCGGATCGTCGGTTCCAGCCTTCAGGTTGACGGCCGTCGGATCGACATGCGGCTTGGCCACATCCAGCCAGGCTTCGGTACGATCGACCTGCTGTTCGACTTCGCGGACGGAAGCCAGGTATTCGTCCAGCTTTTTCTGATCGAGTTTCCCCAGCCGCCGGGACAACTGCCGGCTGTCTTCCAGCAAAAAGTCGAGCATGCTGCCGGTGTTCTGCAGGTCGGTCCGCTGCTGCGCTTTGGTGCTGCCTTCGGTTTTGCCGAACAGCCGTTCGAACACCCGCCGCGGTTGCGACTCGGCTGGGATCGGCAGGCCCGATTTGTTGAAGGAGAGCGTCGCCGTGCGGGCCGTGTAACCGATGCCGCTGTCGCTGGAAAGTACGAGCGAAGGGAAGCGGGTGTGGACGCTGGTCTGGCGGGCCAGGACCTGGTCGATGGAGATGGAGTTGGCGTACGCCTTGCTGATGTCGGCGCCGGTCAGAAAGATGTCGGCCGTGTTGTGCCCGACAATGGAGCGGCCACGAGGATGGCTCAGCCCCTGCAGAATGCTCAGCTCGTTGCGGTACGGACTCAGCGGCTGCAGCGACTGGGTGAAGGTGTAATCGCGGCCTTCGCCCCGCGGGAACCAGTGCCAGTCCTGGTGGGCCGGATGGTTCTCCGGCGGCAAACTGACGCCGTTGGGGAAGAAAACAAAGCAGGCCCGCCGCGGCAGTTCGGCCGGGGCGGCAGCGGCCGACATCCCTTCCAGCCAGGGCAAGGCCAGGGACAAGCCGGCGCCGCGCAGGAAGGTGCGACGATCAATCTGCCAGGTCTTGCGAGCCATCCGAATTTCCTCCTGAGGTCAGGCGCAAGAACGCCTGCGTCGTGTGTTATTTGGTTCGAAAAATCTCATGCAGCACGATGCGTTCGATCATCGGCGCCAGACGATAACCGTCGTCGATGAATGCCTCGGTCAGCGTGTCGACCGCCGGCGCATCGGTGAATTCCAGGCTGCGTCCCAGCGCGTAGATCAGCAGATTCTCGGTGAGCGCCCTGGCAAACGCCTTGGACTTGGATTGGACCAGATGCTGCTGCATCTCTCGCAAACCGGACACGCTTACGTTGCCCGGCAGCACGGCGGACGCATCGCGGGAAACGTTGACAGAAACCTCGCCCGCCCTCTCGGCCCGAGCTGACTTCCGGGCCCCCATTGGCTTCTGGGCGGACAGATCGGCGCCCCGCCAGCGACCGATCGCGTCGTAGTTTTCAAAGGTCAGCCCCCAGGGATCGATCTTTTGATGGCAATCAAAGCAGGCCGCGTTATTCCGATGCTCCTGCAGACGCTGGCTGAGCGTCAGCCCTTGTTCCAGCGTTGCTTCTTCCAGCTGCGGGACGTTCGGCGGCGGCGGGGGCGGCGGGTCGTTCAGCAACTGCCGCAGCAGCCAGACGCCGCGCTTGATCGGATGCGATTCCACGCCGTTGGAGTTGGCCGTTAAAATGCTCGCCTGCGTGAGCAGGCCGCTGCGTTGCGGGATGGCCGCGTTAGGCAGCGGGCGGAACTGCGAGCCGGCGACATTGGCGACGCCGTAATGTTTGGCCATCCGGTCGTTCAGCATGACAAACCGAGAGTCCAGAAACTCCAGCGCGGGCAAGTCATGGCGCAGGACGTGCCGGAAGAACGCATAGGTCTCCTCGGCCGAGTCGCGCTGCAAATCGTCGTTGTACTGGGGAAAGTGTTCCGGGTTCACGGCGACCCGTCCCAGTCCGCCCAGGTCCAGCCACTGGTAAACAAAGTTCTGCACAAACCGCTCGGAACGCTCATCGGCCAGCAACCGTTTTACCTGGACCGACAGAACCTGCGGATCGCCCAGCTTTCCGTCGTCGGCCAGCTGCCGCAGTTCATCGTCGGGCATGGTGCTCCAGAGCAGGTACGACAGCCGCGACGCCAGTTCATGATCGTTCAGCGTACGGGCGTCGCCTTCGGTGCGGGGCTCGCTGAGATACAAAAACTGCGGACTGCTGAGCACGACGGCCAGCGTGTCGCGCAGGGCGGTCTGGCGGTTCTGCGAGCGCTGGAGCATCAGGGCATGCAGCGCGAGCAGCCGCTGGATCTCTGCTTCAGCCACCGGCCGGCGAAAGGCCCGCGGGACAAACTTCCGCAGTACGGCTTCGACGAACGTTGTTTCATCGACAAACGCCTCCCGGTCCAGCAGCACCTGGTGGGCGGTCAACAACTGCGGGGCCGGGTAGATCACCTCCACCGAATCCAGCAGCAGGTCCGAAGTGATCGATTCGTTGGTAACGGTCACCAGTTCGCCGCGGAACTTGTCTTTGCCGGACAGGAACACCGGCAGCGCCTCCATCCGTGCGCGGAACTCAAAGGTTTGCGGTTCGTCCGCCGTGCCGGTAACGATCCGCCGACCCAGCGGCTTCAGGTTCAAAACGGCCCCCGACGCGCGGTATCCCATGGCCACTGTCATCTGGGGCTGCCCGTTCCCGCCTGCCGCCCTGACGCGGACCAGAATTTCGCCCTCGGTGGGCCAGGCGTCCAGCGTATAGGTCTGGCGGAATTCGGGGCGAATGATGATCGGCTCGAAAGTAGAGTGGCCCGCTTTCTGCTCCGCCAGCTCTGCCGGCGACAGGGGGAAAATGAACAGCCCATCGCGGCCGCCGACATTGGTTGCCTTTGATTTGCGAGTATAGCCTTGCGGTTCCGGCTGCCTGGCTGTCTTTGCTTTTTTGCCTTGCTTCCCAGGGGTCGCTTTCCCTTTACTCTGTTGCTGCAGGTCGGCGGCCTGGGCGGCGTGGGAAGCAACGTAATAATGGTACGCCTCGCTGAGGGCAGGCGGATTCAGGAAAAGCTCCAGCGCCTGACGGGCCGCCTGGAGGTAAGTCTCCAGCTGCACGGGGCTCATCAGCAAGGTCTGGCCGTTGTTCAGGAATCCATTGGGTGAGATCGCTTCCGGCGGCAAGTCCGAGGAAAAGTCGATCGACAGGCCGAGCAGATCCTCCATCGTATGCTGGTACTCATACCGCGTGAGCCGGCGCAGCACGACTTGCCCCTGCGTGGAGCGTCGCTGGACGGCTGCCGCTTCCAGTCCGGTGCGGATCCAGGCCGTCAATCGCTGGCGGGCTTTCCCCTCCAGCGGGTCGGCTTCGGCAGGCGGCATGTCGCCGGCGGAAATCTGGTTGAGCACCTCGTGCCACAGTTCGGCGTCGTCCCCCGCCACGAGATCCCGGTCCAGCTGATCCAGCCGCAAGCCGGCCTTGGACGTCTTCGGTCCGTGGCAGCTGATGCAGCTTTGCTGCAGGATCGCGTTAACCTCCGCCAGTTCGGCGACCGCATCGTCGGCCTGGGCGAACAGCGCCTGGCTTGCGAAACCGAAACAGCAGCACACCAGCGCGCACGCGAAGAGGGAAGGGATTCGAATCATGGCCACAGAAAGAGCGGAAAGGAGAGAGGATCGCGAAGGGGTGACATTGAACTCTACCCCGACGCGCCGCGCATCGCAAGTTGAACGTCCTCCCAGGACGGACCGTGCGGGAAAACAAGGACCTGCCTGGCCGATGGACGTGACCGCCGTCAGTCGCGGATAAAATCCGTTCTTTTCCCGGCCGGCCTGTTACCTTGTTATCCGCAGCGGCGTCTGTTTGTTAGCAATCGACAGGCCCTCGGAAGCGAGGCGCCTGGCAGCGAGCCTGAGCTGGCCGGATAGGCGTTGAACTTGAATTCCCCTGACCCCGATCATGATCTGCTGCGGCGTTGCCAGCTCAAAGAAACCGCGGCCCTGGCGGAGCTGATCGAGCGGCGGCAGCAATCGCTGTTCCAGCTGGCCCTGCGAACGATCGGCGGGGACGCGGCCCTGGCGGAAGAGATTGTCGTCGACGCCTTTTACAAAATCTGGAGAAACGCACGCGACTGGCGGGACGGCAGTCCTTCCTCCTGGATGAGCCGGATCGTGGTCCGCACGGCCCTCGACGCCCGCCGCAGCCAGCAGCGCCGACGAAAGTATGAAACCAACGCCGCCGCCTTGGGGCCACTGCAGCAGCAACGCCGCCAGGCCGCCCTGGATCCGCAGCGACAGGCCGAAGTGCGGGAAGAGCAAGCCCAGCGCGCCAGCGCCATCGAGCAGTCGCTCGCGCCGCTGCCGCCGGCGGACCGAGCGCTTGTCCACCTTTATTACTATGAGGAACGTCCCTTGGCTGAGATCGCCCTGATCCTGCAGATCACAGCCGACGCCGCCAAGATGCGTCTCTCCCGCATCCGCCAGAAACTACGCCGTCAGCAAGATCCCGCCGGGGAGTGATCCAGGCGACCGCATCCCTTTCCCTTCAATACC
The DNA here is from genome assembly GCF_007751035.1 of Lignipirellula cremea. Lineage (NCBI taxonomy): Bacteria > Pseudomonadati > Planctomycetota > Planctomycetia > Pirellulales > Pirellulaceae > Lignipirellula > Lignipirellula cremea. The sequence goes on from NZ_CP036433.1 coordinate 460,088, forward strand.
GAACAGACCATGAACGAACGCTGGGACGACGAACTTCGCCAGACGCTGCAGAGCGAGAAGACCGGCAGGCCCGTGGATCTGACGGACCGGGTGCTGGCCCGCGTGCAGCAAGCCCGGCGTCGCACGGCATGGGTCGGTTTGGCCGCCGCCCTGCTCTGCCTCCTGGGCGGCGCGACGATCTGGCAGTTCGCTTCGCCAGATGCGACTTCGCCCGCTTCACCCCTGGCGCAGGATCGCCCGCCCGCCAATGCGTCGGGTGAGTTCCCGGCGGCACAATTACTGGAAGTCTGGTCGCGGCCGCCCGACATGGCGCTCGATCGGATCGCCGCCCAGCAGGACGCTTTGCTGGCCGCCCTGGAAGCCGAAGCGGGGCCCGCCATCGCGGAACATTAAATCAAGCACGCCGGCGACGCGTCTGCTTTTGAACCAGTTCGTCGGCCGGTCCGCATTCCCTGGAGCCTGTCATGCACTTGCTGTTTCCTCTCCTGCTGCTCTTTGCCGCGCCGCCGGGCGACCTGCCCGAACCACCGCCGCTGACGGCCAGCCAGGTGACTTCGATTCAAACCCTCATTCGCGAAACGCAGACCGCCGATGCCCGCCTGCAGGCCGAGCTGCTCCGGCGTCAGGATGCGCTGACCGCCGCTTATGCCCGTTACCAGCTCGACGCCGAGGAAGTGCAGCGGCTGCAGTCCGAAGTGCTGGCGACGCAGACGGCGCTGCTGGGGAACTACCATCGTCTGCAGGTGGAGCTGCGCGGGATCGTCGGCGAGGCCCGTTTCCAGCGTTTGCATCGCCGCATTGACCTGCATCTGCGCAAACAGAAAAAACTTTCCCAGGAAACGACGCCATGACTCGATCACTCGCAATCGTCCCGCTGCTCCTGTTCGCCGCGCTGGTAATCGCGCCCTTCGCCCGCGCGGACGAGCCTGTCTTTTCCGGACCGCAGCCGGAGGAGAAACTGCCGCCGCTGAAACTCCAGGGCGTGCTGGGCGAAGAGGCCGGCAAGCAGATCGACCCGCTCGCCCTGGCCGGCGACAAGTCGCTGCTGCTGATCTTTTTTCACCAGCGCACGCGGCCCGCCTTTGGGTTGACGAATGTGCTGATGAAGTACGCCCAGTCGCGGCGCCAGGACGGCCTGTTCGCGGCGGTCGGCTTCCTGGGCGAAGACCCGGCCGCCACGGAGAAATGGCTGCAGACGGTGCAGCGTCATCTGGTTCCCCAGGCCACTTACGCGATTGCTCCCGGCGGCGTCGAAGGGCCGGGCGCCTTTGGCCTCAACCGGAACGTGACGCTAACGGTGCTGCTGGCGAAAGACGGCGTCACCACGGCCAGCTTCGCGCTGGTGCAACCCAGCCTGCCGGTCGACGGCCAGGCCATTCTCGACGCGATCGCCGCCAACCTGGGCGACGTACGGCCGGCAAAGATCGCCGACATCTCCCCCCAGCAACCGGCTGCCAGAAACGGGGCCCGACCCGCCGCACGGGCGGAAGATCGCCCGGGCATGTCGCCCGATTTATTGCGGAGCCTGCTGCAGCCCGTCATCGACAAGAACGCCACGCCCGCCCAGGTCGACGCGGCCGCGGCCAAGGTCGAGGCAGCAATCGCGGAGAACCCGGCGCTCGGCCGGGAGATCCACCGCATCGCCACGACGATCGTCAACGCGGGCAAGCTCGCCAACTACGGCACGCCCCACGCCCAGGCGAAGATCAAAGCCTGGGCCGAGCAGCAGGCTCCCCGCTAACGTCCTTTTCTTTTCTCCCTCGTCCTGTCCGCGAACCTCATGATTCCCCTCTTCCTCCTCACGCTGAGTCTCGCGGCCCCGCCGGGTTTTGCGGCCGACATTGAGCCGGTGCTGACCAGGGCGGGCTGCAATGCGGGAGCCTGCCATGGGGCGGCTGCTGGCCGCGGCGGTTTTCGGTTGTCGCTGTACGGCAGTCGGCCTGCCGATGACTACCATGCGATCGTGCGCGAACTGGCCGGCCGGCGCATCAACCTGGCGGCGCCGGAGCAGAGCTTGGTCGTCCGCAAACCGACGCTCGAACTGCAGCACGAAGGCGGCCTGCGGTTAGACGACCCGGGCCGCGATCTGCTGCTCGCCTGGATCGCCGCCGGCGCCCCGCTGGGCGAACCGCCGCACATCACCCAGTTGCGCGTGCAGCCGCCCCAGGCCTTGCTGGCGGTCGACACCCCGCTGGCGCTTCGAGTGTTTGCGACATTCGCCCCGACAACAGGCGATTCGTCCGCCGCGGAGGAACGCGAAGTTACCCGCTGGGCGACCTTCACGCCGGCCGATCCCCAGGGGGTCGTCCTCCAGGGGAAGACTCCCGTCGTCATGGTCCGGCGGCCCGGACGTCACCTGGTCACGGTGCGTTATCTGCAGCACACGATCGCACTGGAGCTGTTGTCTCCGTGGGAGAAACAGGACGAGCCGCTGCCGGCGGTGCGGACCGGTTACCTCGACGACCTGGTCAACGAGCGTCTGGCGCAGATGAATCTGTCGCCATCGCCCGTGGCCGACGACGGCGTCTTCCTGCGCCGCGTCACATTGGACCTGACTGGCCGGCTGCCTGCCCCCGCAGAGACGCTCGCCTTTCTGGCCAGCAAGGCTTCCGACAAACGGGAGGCGCTGGTCGATCGACTGCTGGCGTCGGAAGCGTTCACGGTCCACTGGACCCATCGTCTGGCCCGGCAGTTGCGGCTGCAGGTTCCCGCCGGCGATGCTGCGGCGGCGACCGTTTATTATCGCTGGCTGGAGCAGCAGGTGCGGACGGATGTCGGCTGGGATCGCATCGCCCGCTCCCTGGTCACGGCGGCCGGCGATACCCATACGATCGGACCGGCCACGTTCCATCGGAACAGCGCCGACGCGCGGGCGGAGGCCGAGCAGGTGAGCGAGACGTTGCTGGGGATGCGGCTGCGATGCGCGAACTGCCATGACCATCCGTTCGATCGCTGGACGCAGGACGATTATCACGGACTGGCGGCCGTCTTTGCCGACTTGCAGCGCGGCCGCGAGGTTCGCCCGGGCGCCCGGTCCGCCGTGATTCACCCGGCAACCGGCCAGCCGGCGCCGCCGCGGTTGCCGGGCAGCGCGGAACCGCTCGCAGCCGATGCATCAGGGCCGGAGCTGCGGGCCGAGTTCGCCCGCTGGCTGACGAGTGAGGCGAATCCGCGTTTTGCCGCCGCCCAGGTGAATCGCGTGTGGCAGGCCTGTTTCGGCCGCGGTCTGGTGGAGCCGGTCGACGATCTTCGCGTGGCGAATCCGGCGACCCATCCTGAATTGCTCGATCGGCTGTCGGCCGACTTTATCGCGGACGGCTATCGGTTGCGGCCGCTGCTCCGGCGGATCTGCACCTCGGCGACGTACGCCCGATCGGCGCAGCCGCTGTCGGGGAACCAGCACGATTCGCTCTACTACTCGCATGCGGTCGAGCGACCCTTGGCGGCCGCCCAGCTGGCCGACGCCCTGGCTGATGTGACGGGCGCGGCTAACGTTTTCCCCGCGACCGGCACGGACCGAGCCGGCGAACTGATCGACCCGGCCACGCCGTCGCTGATGCTTGACGCGCTCGGACGTTGCGAGATCGGCGCCTGTGAGACGACGTCCTCGACCGGCCCTTCCACCCGCGGGCTAGCGACGATGCTGCATCTGATCAACGGCCCCACGATCAACGAGAAACTCGCCTCACCAGCAGGCTGGCTGCAGCAGCAACTGGCCGCCGGCGCCCCGGCCGAAACGCTCCTCGCCGATCTGTACCTGCGGGCCTTCTGCCGTCGTCCCACCATCAAAGAGAGGCGGTTCTGGCGACAGCAACTGTCAGATTCTGACACCAGGGAAGAGCAGTCTTCCTTGCTGCAGGACATCGCCTGGAGCCTGCTCGTTTCCCGCGAATTCACCACGAACCATTAAGCTGAACGCTGCGGGGCCAGGCTTGCCTTTCTCCTCGCCGAGTCAATTGAAGGACGCACCGATGATCCCATCGCGAACCTCCCGCCCGATCAGCCGACGTCGAGCGTTCCAGTCGGCCGCTGCGCTGGCGGCGGCCGGACTAGCCACTGGCGGTCCGAGTGACCTGTTCCTGCCACTGCTGCCGCGGGAAAAAAGTGCGACTGCGGCCGGCCATGCTTCGCCGGGGAAGGCCAGGCGGTGCGTGCTTGTCTGGCTGGACGGCGGGCCGAGCCATCTGGAAACGTTTGATCCCAAACCCAAGGCGCCGGCCGAAGTCCGTGGTCCGCTGGGCACGATCGCCACACGTATCCCAGGCGTGCGGCTGGGCGAATGCGTGCCGGGCGTTGCCTCGCGACTGGACGACTTCGCCCTGATCCGCTCAATGACCTCGCCGCTGGGCGAGCATAATTTTGGCGCCCATTATCTGCTGAGCGGATACCGGCCGACGCCGGCGCTGGAGTACCCGGCGTTCTCGACGGCGGCGGCGCAGCTTTCGTCCCTCGCCAGCGATCTGCCGGCGCATATCGGGGCGCCCGATTACCGGGTGGGCGGCGGCGGTTTCTCGGGGGCTGGTTATCTTCCTTCGACCGCACGTCCTTTCGGCCTGGGCGCGGATCCGGCCAGGCCCGGTTTTTCCGTCCGCGATTTGAACCCGCCCGGCGGGCTCACCCTGGATCGCATTGCTCGCCGTCGCGAGTTTGCCGCCGAGGTGGAACGGATGAGCCAGGACTCGGGCATCCCGGCGGGCGATGCGCCGTTGGAGCAGGCGTTTCGACTGCTGGCTTCTCCGGCGGCGATCCAGGCGTTTTCGCTGGAACGGGAACCGCCTGCGGTGCGGGAGCGTTACGGCCGCAACACGGTCGGTCAGTGCTGTCTGCTGGCCCGGCGGCTGCTGGAACAGGGGGCGCCTTTTGTGACCGTGAATCATCGCGGCTGGGATACGCACGAGGATCTGGCCACACGCTTGAAAGACGGATACAAGGGCGCCCGGGTTCCGGTCGGCCTGGCGCCTTCGCTGGATCGGGCGCTGTCGGCTTTGGTGGATGATCTGAAAGACCGCGGCCTGCTGGAAGAAACGCTGGTCGTGGTGATGGGCGAGTTCGGCCGCACGCCGAAGCTGAACCTGCGCGGCGGCCGCGATCACTGGCCGCGGGTGTTTAGCGCCGCGGTGGCCGGCGGCGGCGTGCGCGGCGGGCAGGTGATCGGGGCGAGCGACCGCACAGGCGAAAGCCCGCAGGATCGGCCCGTCACGCCGGCCGATCTGGTCTGCACGTTGTACACGCTGCTGGGCATCGACCTTGGCCACACGTTCACCACCGCTGACGGCCGGCCGGTTGGTATCGCGCCGTCCGACGGGAAGGTTGTGCAGGAGTTGATCGGATGACGCTGCTGTTCCGCTTCGCCAGCTTCTTGCTGCTCACTGCCATTGCCAGGACGGCCGTCGCCCAGCCGCCCGTTACCGCGCTGGCGGTGACGCCCGACGCGAACCGCCTGCTGGCCGCGTCGTCGGCGGGCGTGTGGGAGCATCGCCTGGCCGATCTTGTTCGGCTGCGAGAGATCCGGCTGCCGTTGCCGCGCGTGTCACAGCTCACCTTCTCCCCTGCCGGCGACCGCGTGGCATTTGTGGGCGGCGTACCGGGAGAAGAGGGGAGCATCGCCGTGCTCTCCTGGCCAGACGCGAAACTGCTGGCGACGCATGCTGGCGGCGAGGACTGGCTCACCGCGGTCGCCTGGGATTCGTCGGGACGAACGCTGCTGGTCGGCGGTCACGACGGCGTCTGTCAGTTGCTCAGCCTGGAGGAAAACGGGAGCAGGCTGCAGCCGACGCGTCGCTGGGACGCCCATCCCCAGGGCGTTACGGGCGCGAGCTTCTTGCCCGGAGATGAACAACTGGCGACCTGCGGCGTCGACGGCGTGCTGCGCGTCTGGCAGGCGGACACGGGCGAGGCGGTGCGGGGCTTGAACAACCACCAGGGGCCGATACACGCGATGGCCCTGCGGCCGGGCGCCGGTCGGTTGCCGCTGGTGACGACGGTGGGAGCGGATCGCACGGTGCGGTTCTGGCAGCCGACCATTGGCCGGATGGTGCGCTTTGCCCGGCTGTCCTGGCGACCGCAGGCGGTTGTCTGGTCGCCCGACGGGAAGCTCGCGATCGTTGCCGGCGAAGACGGCCGTCTGGCCTTTGTCGATCCAGAAACAGCCGCCGTCGTGGCGGAAGCACGGACGTCGGTCCGCTGGATCTACTGCCTGGCCTGCGGTTCGGCTCCAGATGCGGGCGACATCGTGCAGGCAGGCGGCGAGCAGGGCCGGCTCGTCTCCCAGGCTGTCGCGGCGGAGTGATCCGGTCGAGTGGCTTTTCAAGCGTCGTAGACCGGTGTGAGCTCGACGCCGTTCATTCGCAGGTAGACCGACAGGATGCCGCGATGATGGACGGAATGGTTTAGCACCCAGGTGCGCAGGCAGGCGCCTTTGGGCATGGTGAAGAGGGTTTGTCCGCCCATTTTCATGGACCAGGGTTCGGCCATCTGGGCGTCGGTGGCGGCCGCGATGGCGGCGCGGGCTTGGATCACGTTGGCGTCGAACGCGGCCACGATGGCGGCCGGATCGGCGAGCGACGGCGTTTCATACCGGGGGCCGTCGACCGGGGCGATGTCGAATTCGTCCTCTTCCAGGATCCCTTTGCTCCAGCCGACAATTTCCGACAGATGATTGGCGTTCCAGCCGATCGTGCGCAGCGACTCGCCTGGCTTCCAGTCCAGCGACGTCTGGGGGACGGCCGCCAGCACCTTCCGGGTGCGGGCCATTTCATCATCGAATTCCGGCAGAATCCCTGCGGCAATCGTCATCGTGCAAGTCCTTTTACGAGGTGAATACGTGGCCAGATGGACGCCCCCTCACGCGGCGGCGTCCGCTTCGGTGTAAACAGGAAAGGGTTTCGGAACGCTGCTTGCAGAACACTGCTGACGTCCCTGTCGCGGTATTTTACCGTCGCCCTTCACATCGCGCAAGCACGTGGCGGGGGCGGGTCGCTGCGATCGTCGGGCGCGCCATCCGGGCGAAAAATCTCTGTTGACCGGCTTCCAGGAAACCGATAGAATTAAGCAAATTCGGACGGACAAGTCCGTTTTTTAATGATCAAAAAAAGAACGGACGCGTCCGTTTTCAAGAGGGGGCTGAAACTGACCCATGAACGACTCCAAACGCTCGGCGAACGCCCAGAAACGGAGCAAGGCCATCCTGCAGCATGCGCTGAAAGTCTTTGCCAAAGAAGGTTTTCATGGCGCCGATGTGCAGGTGATCGCGGATCTGGCAAAGGTCGGCAAGGGAACCGTTTATCGGCATTTTGGCAACAAGGAAGAGCTCTTCCTGGCCACCGGCAAGTACTGCGTGGAACGGCTGGGCGCCTATATTCGCCAGACCATCGGCGACGACGCGGACGCGATCGCCATGATTCAGGAGCATGGATCGGGCGAAGTCCTGCGGCGGATCGCCATCGCGTTTGCGGAATTTTACGAGAAGCATCCGGAAACGGTGGAGCTGATGATCCAGGAGCGGGCCGTCTTCCGGGAATCGGTCTTCCCCACCCATCTGATGTATCGGGCCGAAACACGGGCTGGCCTCGATGAATTCATCGGAGCCGCTGTCGCCAGCGGCGAGTTCCGGGCGCTCGACGCCAAGGCAGTGACCGACACGTTCGCTGATCTGCTCTTTGGGGCGGTCGTTAACGGTTGTCTGGAAGGGAAGCGGAGAAAGCTGGTTGAACGGGTCGCAGCGGCGATCGACATTTTCCTCAGCGGCCTGCTGGCAAAGCCGGCCCCTGTGCCTGCCTCTTTGCCGGACACAAGCCTGTCAAACGAAAACGGGGACCAGGAATGATGACGAAATCGCCTCTCCAGAGCCTTGCTCGCACCTGGGCCGTACGGGTCGGAGTCGTGCTGGCGTTAGCCGCGGCCGGCGGCGGTGCGTGGCTGGCCTTTTCGGCGCCGTCGTCTGCTTCGATCAGCGATCGGAAGGAGGCGGCGCAGCCCAAACCGCATCCGCCGCAACCGGTCCGCGCCATTCGGGCCCAGCAGCAGGCGATCCAGGCCTGGATCTTCGCTGAAGGAACGGCGCGTTCCGTCAACCGGCAGTACCTCACCTTCGACCGGGCTGGTCGCGTGGTCTATGTCAAACCGGGAGCCGACGGCGGCGACCTCCGCGCGGGAGAGACCGTTCGCCAGGGCGATCTGCTGGCCCGCCTGGACCGACGCCAGTACGAGGCCGAGATTGAATCGGCCGCCGCCGCCGTGGAAGAAGCAAGGTCCCAGCGGGCCGTGGCCGACAGCGACATCCGCCAGGCCGACACCCAGTACGAACTGGCGGCCGCCAAATTCCGACGCATAGAAAAGCTGACAAAGACCCGCGCCACCAGCCAGGCGGAGTTCGAGGAAGCAGAAGCCGAAATGCAAAACGCCGACGCCGGGAAGGACGCCGCCCGAGCGAAAGTCCAGGCGCTGGAAGCCGGCATCGCCTCCGCCGAAGCCAGACTGCGGCAGTCCCAGTTGGCGCTGGAAGAGACTGAGATCACGTCGCCCATCGATGGCGTCCTGGCGTACCTGAACATCAAAGAAGGCTTTTACTTTACGCAGACCAATATCCGCACGACGAGCGAATCCGACGCCCTGCAGACGTTGCCGATCGTGGTGATCGACCCGACCGAATATGAAATCACCGTCGACATCCCTTCCTACGAAGCCCACCAGCTGCAGCCTGGCCAGGAGGTGCTGCTCATCCCCGGCGGGCTGTCCGCGACCTCGGCGGTCTCGCAGGAAGTCGCCAGCGACACCGCCCGATCTTTCCAGGCCGAACCGCCCTGGAAAGCCAAAGGGAGCGTGTTCTCGATCAATCCGGCGGTGAATCCGGGCGGCCGCAGCGTGCAGCTGAAGATCCGCACCACGCTGGGCGCCGACGAGGTGCGCGACGGCATGTTTGTCGCCTGCTGGATCAAGGTCGAAGAGAAAGCAGACGCGGTGGCGGCGCCGTTCGATGCGTTCCTGTTTGAAGAGAATCGTCCTTATGTGTTTGTCATCGACAGTGACGAAGGCGCCCCCGACCGCGGCAAGGTGCGACGCGTGCCGATCCGCATGGGCATCGAAAGCCTGAACGCACGCGAGATCGCCTCGGGCGTTGCGCCTAACGAGCTGCTGGTGACCGACGGCCGCTATCGTCTGGTCGACCAGGCCCACGTGCGGATCACCAACGCCGACGAACTGCCCCCGCCCCGCCCTGTCGTCGTCAGCACGGCCAACCGACCGCAATAAGCAGACGTCCGGGGGTTCGCGCAGGCGGCCGTCCTGCGGCAGGAACCGCCACGGACACGGAAGTCTTTGTTCTTGGGCTCGACGCAGCGTGACTTTATGAGCAACGACGACAATTCCCCGCAGCACGTCCTGGAGAAGCCTGACGAAAGTCGGGCCTCGGGACTGGAGAACTTCTTTATCCTGCAGCCGACGTTTGGTCTGTTGCTGGTGGTGCTGATCATTGCGGCCGGGCTGATCGCTTACGATTCGCTGGTGAAGGAGTCGTTGCCCGACCTGGAGATTCCCCAGGCGACCGTTTCCACGTACTGGCCGGGGGCCGATCCGCAAACGATCGAGCAGGAAGTCACCGAGAAGATCGAGGACGAACTGGCCACGCTCCGCGGCGTGAAAAAGATTAACAGCGCCTCGTTCGATTCGTACTCGCTGATCGCCGTGGAGTTTGTCGCCGAGGCCGACCTGACCGAGTCGATGCAGCTGCTGCGGGCCAAAATCAACGACGCCGAAGCCGAGCTGCCGCGGGAGATCGAAACGCCGACCGTGACGCAGATCAGCGTCGACGACCGGCCCATTCTCAGCATTGTGCTCAACGGCGATGTCGACGCGGCCATTCTCAGCCGCACCGCCCAGGAGCTGGAAGACCGGCTGGAGCGGGTCCAGGGGATCAACGAAGTGAAGATCGGCGGCCTGCGGAAAGAGGTCATTCGCATCCAGTTGATTCCGGAACGACTGGTCGCTCTGGGCATTTCGCCGACGAAAGTCCAGCTGGCCGTGCAGGCCGCCAACCGGGACATGCCCTGGGGAGATATCGATAGCGATCAGCTGGGCGCCACGACCCGTTTGTATGGGCGCTTTCGCGAACTGAACGACCTGAAGAAACTGCCGGTCGCACGCCTGGACGGCGCGGGCGGGCGGGTCGTCCGGTTGGAGGAAATCGCCGAGGTGCGCCGGGACCTGGAGCGGGAGACGTCCCGGGCGTTTCTCAGCTCTGGCGGCGGTCCGTTCAAACGGGCGGTGGAGATCTCGCTCACCAAGGCGCCAGGCGCCGATACGCTCAAAGCGATCGAGAACGCCCTGGCCGCAACGGCCGCCGCCCGGGCCGAAGCCGACTGGCCGCAAGGGCTGGAGTACAAAATCACCAACGACCAGTCGGACAAAATCTGGGAGTCGTTGTTGCGGGTGTTCAATAACGGTTGGCAGGCGATGTTGTGCGTGTTTGTGGTGCTGCTGTTCATGCTCACCTGGCGAGAAGCGATCATTGCAGGGCTCTCGATTCCGCTGTCTTTTTTGGGGGCGATGGCCCTGATCTGGATGCTGGGCTTCACCCTCAACGAGATGGTGCTCATCGGCATGGTGCTGGCGCTGGGACTGCTGGTCGATGTGTTTATCCTGATGATGGAAGGGATGCACGAAGGGGTTTACGTCGAAGACTGGACCTTCGGCCAGGCCGCCTTGTCGACCGTCCGTCGGTTTGCGTTGCCGGCCTTCGCGGGACAGATGACGACGATCCTGGCGCTGGCTCCGCTGATGGCCGTGTCGGGCGTTTCCGGCAAGTTCATTCGCATCCTGCCGATCACCACCATCTGCTGTTTGGTCATGAGCTTTATCGTGGCGATCGCGATCGACGTGCCGCTGTCGCGGTACCTGCTGAAACGGAAAAAGTCGGGCCATAAAAAGTCGTATGTCGATCGGCTGACGATCTGGCTGACGAGCGTCGTACGCGAGGCGAATCTGCGGTTTACCGTCGCCAATCGATGGGTGGCCTCGCTGTATGTGGTCGCCACGCTGGCCGGCTTTGTCGCGGCGACGATGGCCTTTGGCACGTTGCCGATGCAGATGTATAGCGAACGGGATGGCCGCAACCTGGGCGTCACCATTGAGCTGCCGGCCGGGGCCACGCTGGACACCTCCCAGGCCTGCGCGGATCTGGTCGGCGAGATCCTGCGCGGGAAACAGTATCTGGAAACATCGGTAAAGTTTGTCGGCCAGAAGAGTCCCATGTCGACCGGCGCCCTGACCGATGCGCTGGCGCCGACGCAGGGCGATTACCTGGTCGGCTTCTCCAGCGTGTTCCTGCCGCGGGGAGAACGCGCGTTTGCCGCCTATGAATATGTCGACGACCTGCGGGCGGAGATTGTCGCGGTGGTCGACCAGAACTTCCCCGGCGCCAAGGTGATCCTGGCCGCCGAAACCGGCAAGCCGGAAGCGGGCGACCCGGTGCAGATCGAGATCATCGGGAACGAAATGAACACGCTGCGGGAACTGTCCAAAGAGGTGCAGGCCGCCCTCGACCAAATCCCCGGCGCCGCCGATGTACGCGACAACCTGGGCAACATGCAGGTCGACATTCGCCTGCAGCCCAAACGGGAAGCGCTCGACTTTTACGGCATCACGCACGACGAACTGGCCGGCCAGGTTCGCTACGCCATGAACGACCAGGAGATCGGCAAGTTCGCCATCGGCGGCGTGAAAGAAGACCTGGAGATCCGTCTGGGCATGGCCTGGCCCAGTCGCCGCGGCGCGCTGGGCGGCCCTACGCGGATGGAAGAACTGATGACCGTGCGGGCATTCCAGCCCAACGGAAAAACGGTGCCCATGTCGTCGGTCGTGACCCCGGCGATGGGCGTGTCTCCGCTGTCCATCACCCGGCAGGACGGGCAGAGGTCGATTATCGTTTCCAGCAAGCTCGAGGATCGCGTGCTTTCCGAAGTGGTCGACGAGGTAACGCCGAAACTCGAACAGATGCAGAAAACCTGGCCGAGCGGTTACTCGTACGCCATGGGTGGAGAGGCGAAAGACGCCGCCGAAGCGTTCGGCTCGACGGGTAAAGCGATGCTGGTGGCGCTGTTCCTGGTGTTTGCCTTGCTGGTGCTGTTGTTCCGCTCCTTCACGCAGCCGTTTATTATTGTGATGACGATTCCGATGGCGATGATCGGCACGTTCAGCGGCTTTTACGCGCTGGGGATGCCGTTCTCGTTCACGGCCATGATTGGCATTGTCTCGCTGATTGGCATCGTGGTGAACGACGCCATCGTGATGGTGGAAACAATGAACGAGCACCTGCGCCAGGGCGCCAGCGTCAAGCAGGCGGCGGCCCGCGGCGGGGCCGATCGCATCCGCCCGATCTTCAGCACGAGTCTCACCACCACGATTGGCCTGGTCCCGCTGATGCTGAGCGACGCCATGTGGGAGCCGCTGTGCCTGGCGATCATCTTTGGCCTGATCGCTTCCACGCTGCTTTCGCTGCTGGTGATTCCGCCGCTGTTTCTGCTGCTGACGCGGAAGAAACCGGGCGATCCCGACGCGACGCCCGCCAGTGTCGCCCATGCGTCCGAGGAACTGGCGACCGCAGGAGTTTGAGTCGTCGTTCCGCCCGACAAGCCCGCCAGGTAACGCAGCAGTTCTTCGCCGCGGAAAGATCGCCAAGATGGCCTTGCAGAATTTTGACCTGACTTCGATCGCCTTCAAACGGGACCCGTATCCCACGTTCGCGCGGATGCGGGCGGCCGGGCCGGTCGTGCGCGTCAAGCTGCCGCTGATCGGCGAAGCCTGGGCCGCGACCACTTACGAAGCGGCCGTCGATGTGCTGCGCGACCAGAAGCAGTTCGCCCTGGAGCCGCGGCATGCGGGAAGGAAGAACTTTGCCGGCATGAAGTGGTGGATGCCGCGGTCGTTACGGGTGCTGACGAAGAACATGCTGACAACCGACGAGCCCGATCACCGCCGGTTGCGGAGCCTGGTGGAGCAGGCGTTTCAGCGGCAGTCGGTGAACGAGATGCGCCCTCGCCTGGTCGCCCTGGCCGGCCGCTTCCTGGATCACTTTGAAGCGGCCGCGCTGGCTGATAACGGCCGCGCCGATCTGATGGAGCACTTCGCCAAACCGTTTCCGCTGGCCGTGATCTGCGAGCTGCTGGGCTTGCCGGAGGAGGATCGGGCAAAGTTCAGCCGGTTCGCCAGCGGGCTGACGAACGCCTCGTCGCCGTGGAGCATCCTGCGGGCCATGTTTGGCATCAGGAAATTGTTGCGTTATCTCAAGGAGCAGTTGGCAGTCTGTCGCCGGCGGCCGCGACCGGGCGTGATCTCGGCCCTGGTCGAAGCGGAACAGGACGGCCAGCGGCTGTCGGAAGACGAACTGCTGGCGATGGCCTTTCTGCTGCTCTTTGCCGGCCATGAAACGACCGTCCACCTGATCGCCACGGGGGTGCATAACCTGTTGCGACATCCGGATCAAAAGGATCGCCTGCTCCATGACTGGTCGCTGGCGGAATCGGCGGTCAACGAGACGCTCCGCTATGTCTCCTCGATTCAGTTCACCAAGCCGCGTTACGTCCGCCAGGACGCGGAGAAGTACGGGGTGTCGCTGAAACGGGGCGAAATGGTCTTCGCTCTGCTGGGTTCGGCCAACGTCGACCCGGCCCAGTTCGAGGAGCCGGAAACGTTTGATATTGGCCGGCAGCCGAATCGTCATCTTGGATTCGGCGGCGGGATTCATGTCTGCCTGGGCTTCAAGCTGGCGACGGCGGAAACGGCGATTGCTTTGGAATCGCTGTTCACCCGCTTTCCCGACCTGGAACTGGCCGTGCCGGAAGAAGAGCTGCGCTGGCTGAAACGGATGGGAACCCGCGGCTTCCTGGAACTGCCGCTGCGCCTGCGGCCGCAGGCGACTGGCCCGACCGCGGGCCGTCATGCCGACTGACCTTTCGCCAGGGTAACACGGCTGCCGGCCGTGGGATGGAATTGACACGAAGGCGTCAGAAACGTACATCAGGGAAGATGTCCGCCATGCGAGGGAATGAACAATACCGGCGTCGGCTGCGGCTGGCCGTGCTCGGCGTCGCGATCCTATCGCTGGCGTCGTTCGGCGATGCGCAACAGCCGCAGCTACTGCCGCCCGTTGAAGAGGAAGAGCAGCGGCGGAGCGGAACCCGCCCGTTTGCTCCGCCGGTTCCCCGCGGCGCGCCGGATCGTGGGGACCCGGTCGACGGTTACGGTTCTTCCGATTTCTTGGATTCGCCGGAGCTAGATCGCTTGCCGCCGGTAGTGGAATTCGCGCCGCCTGTTTCCCCTTCGCGGCCGCCCTTCAGGTTGCTCCAGAAGCGCACGCTGACCGGAACCTGGCTGTCCGGCGGCGGCGCCGACGGCCTGGGGATGACGGAAGCGAGCGTGAGCGCTACCACCTTTATTCCGTTCCCCGTGTTGGGATCGCCCATCCTGGTGACGCCCAGCTTTGGCGTCACGCAGTTCGACAGCCCGCTGGGGATCGACCTGCCGAGCGAAGTTTATCGGGCTTCGGCGACGCTAATGTGGATGAAGAAATCGAGCGACCGCGTGAGTTACATGGTCGCCCTGTCGCCTGGTATTTCGTCCGACCTGGAAGCGACGGATCAGGCGTTTCGCCTGTTTGGTTTCGGCTTGATGACGTATCAATGGACGCCGACGGTGCAGCTGACTCTTGGGGCCGCCTATACGGGCCGGAACGACTTGCCCGTGTTGCCGAATGTCGGCCTGATCTGGACGCCGACGGAAGACTGGCGGGTGGAAGTGACCGCTCCCCGGCCGCGCGTCGCCCGCCGACTGCACCACCTGCCCTGGTCCGACAGCGGCGGCGAAGACTGGGTCTACCTGGCCGGTGAACTGGGAGGCGGCACCTGGGCCGTACGGCAACCGTCGGGGGTCGACGATCTGCTCACCATCCGCGACTTCCGCCTGCTGTTGGGCTACGAACGGAAACTGGCCAGCGGCTGCAACGGCCGGATCGAAGTCGGCTACGTCTTCGGCCGCGAGATCGAATTCGAAGACGACCCGACCGAGTTCGCCCCGTCGGACACCTTCATGATCCGCTCCGGCTTCTCCTTCTAGCTCCGCCAGCCCCTAGTGGTGCGTCAAGTTTCCATTTCAGGTTTGGCCATTTTCGCGCGAGCCGCTGTTCCTTTTAGTTAACCGTGGCTATCGCCAAAACGGCTAATTGGAAGAACCCGAACTCTTTGCCTTGACACAGCACTAGCCAAAGTCGCCAGAATTTGGACGGAGGACGCTGCCCCAACAAAGCGGGGTCCAAACTCTGGCGAGTTCGGCTACGGACCGGATGGGCTCTGTCAAAAATCGGCCGGCGTCGTGGAGCGTCGCTGGTTGAGAATGTGGGCGAACGGAATACACTGGGGGAATCTTTTCTACCGATCGCAGTGCGGCGATTTCTGGTCGCCACACGTTACGAGAGCTACCCCCGATGCGCATCACGGTTATCGCCAGTCTTCTTCTCCTGTTCGGCCTGACGGGCCTGCTTCCTGCCGCGGAACCGATCGGCCAGGGGAATCTGGCCGCCGCCGGCAAGGCGACCGCCAGCAGCGAAGAGAAGGGAAAAAGCAACTTCGCCCCGCTCGCTCTCGACGGCGACCTGAACACCCGCTGGTGCGCCCAGGGCGGAGCCGAAGGCGAGTACTGGCAGGTCGACCTGGGTGAAGCCAAGGCGGTGCAGTCCCTGCGGATTCACTGGGAAAAAGAGGACACCGCCTATCGCTACCGGGTCGAAGGCTCGGCCGACGGCGAAGCCTGGCGGGAACTGGTGAACCAGGCGAAGAACAAGAAGAATCTGCGGATCACGCCGCACGAAGTCGACGCCCCCGACACCCGATTTTTGCGTGTGGTGTTCCTGGGATCGAAACCGAACTACTGGGGCAGCATCTGGGAGTTCGAAGCGTACGCCGACAAGCAGATGCCCGAGCTGCCGGCCAGCCTGACCGCCGCGGCCGGCAGTAACGCCAGCATCGGCGACGTCCAGGCGCCTCCTGGGTTTAACGTCACCCTGTTCGGCGCTCCGCCGGAAGTGAACTACCCGGTCTGCCTCACCACGGCAGCTACGGGCGAGGTGTTTGTCGGCGTCGATGAGCAGGGCTCGCTTGGCAAGGAGCCCGGCAAAGGGAAGGTGCTCCGCTGCATTGATACCGACGGCGACGGCGCCGCCGACCAGATCAACGAGTTCGCCCGGATGGATCATCCCCGCGGGCTGGTCTACGACAACGGTTCGCTGTGGGTGCTGCATCCGCCTTTGTTGAGCGTCTTTCGCGACACGAACGGCGACGGCGTTGCCGATGAGAGCGAAGTCCTGATCGAAGGGATCAGCACCAGCGAGGTTAATCGCCGTGGAGCCGACCATACGACCAACGGCATCCGCATGGGCATCGACGGCTGGATCTACATTTCGGTCGGCGACTTCGGTTTCCACCAGGCGGTCGCCAAGGACGGAACTACGCTCAGCAAGCGTGGCGGCGGCGTGGTGCGTATTCGTCCCGACGGCGCGGAGATGGAAATCTTCTCCTGGGGGCAGCGGAACATTCTGGACACGGCCATCGATCCGCTGATGAACGTGTTCACCCGGGATAACACCAACGACGGCGGCGGCTGGGATATCCGGCTGTCGCACATTCTGCAGTCGGCCAATTATGGCTATCCTTCCTTGTACAAGAATTTCAGCGAAGAGATCATGCCGCCCCTGGCCGACTACGGCGGCGGCTCCGGTTGCGGAGTGATGTACTTTCACGACCCCCGCTGGCCGGCAGGATTTAACGACCTGGTGCTGACGTGCGACTGGGGCCGGAACGAGGTGTTCAGCCATCGTCCGCCGGCTCAGGGCGCCACGTTCGACGCGCAGCAGGAGGTATTTCTCACGCTGCCTCGGCCGACTGATATCGATGCTGACGCCAGCGGCCGGATGTTTGTGAGCAGCTGGAAGAACGGCAAGTTCGCCTATGGCGGGCCCGACGTGGGCTTTGTCGCCCAGATCGTGCCGGTCGATTACACGCCCAAACCGACGCCGGCGATCAACACGCTGAGCGACGATGCGCTGCTGGCCGAGCTGACCCAGCCGAGCGCCGCCTGGCGTTTTACGGTGCAGCGCGAACTGCTTCGCCGGGCCGAAAAGAACCCGGCGCCGTGGATCGTCGGGCTGCAGCGGCTGGCCAGCCAGGAGACGCAGCCGCTGTACGGACGGGCCGCCGCCGTGTTCACGCTGGGGCAGATGCTGCAGCCGGATGCGGCCGCAGCGCTGGGCAAGCTATTGGACAGCGATACGCTCCGCGAGTTCGCCATCCGGGCGCTCACCGATCGACGACAGACGGCGCAAACCGCCCCGGCGGCCCGGATCGTGGCCGCCCTGCGGGACGCGAATCCTCGCGTGCAGGCCGCCGCGGTGATTGCCCTGGGCCGCATCTACGCGGCGGAAAACACGGCCGCCGATCAGGCCGGACGAACCGCAGCGGCCGAGGCCTTGCTGCCGCTAACCATGGTCACGCCGCCGGCCGAGAAGGCCGCAGGCGACGACTGGCGCCAGCCGCATCCCGAGCGTGTGCTGCCGCACCTGGCGACCGCGGCGCTCGTGCGCATCGGCGCGGTCGAAGAAACGCTGGCCGCGCTGCCGGGACCGTATCAGAGCGGCGCCCTGTGGGCGCTCAAATCGATGCACACTCCGGCGGCGATCGACGGGCTGTTCCGCGTGCTGGCGAACACTCGCGATCCGGGTTTACGGCGGGAAGTCTGGACGACCTTGATTCGCCTTTATCATCGCGAAGGCGACTTTACCGAGGACAGCCCCGGCTGGTGGGGCACGCGGCCCGACACGACCGGCCCGTATTACGATCGCCAGAAATGGAGCGAGTCCGACCGCATCGCTGCGGCAGTGAAGGTCGCCCTGAACGAAGCGGACGAAAACGTGGCAGCCCATCTACGCGAACAGCTGGCCCGTCACTTGGTGAAGCTGGATGGCGTCTCTGCCGCCGACATCGCCGCCAGCAAGGAGCCTGAAGAACCGATCCGCCCGCCGGCCGTCGACCCCGACAACCCCCAGCAGATAGGCAACCAGACCTACGACCGCGTGCTGGCCGCTGCGCTTGCCGCCCAAGGCGATCCGGCCGCCGGACAGCAGCTGTTCCGGGCCCAGTCCTGCATCCACTGCCACACTTATGCGAATGGGCAACAGCCGAAGGGGCCGCACCTGGTCGACATCGGCAAACGCTACAGCCCGGCCGAACTGATCGAGTCGATCGTGGAGCCCAGCAAGAAGATCGCCCAGGGCTTTGACACCTGGGCCTTCGCCCTGGAAAGCGGCAAAGTCTACGCCGGGTTTGTCGTGCAGGAAAGCGCCGAAACCGTGCTCATCCGCCAGGCCGACGGCCTGTCCCGCGAACTGCTGCAGGACGACATCGAAGAACGGGTCAAGCAGGAAGTCTCGATGATGCCCAAAGGGATCGTCGGCAACCTCACCCCGCAGCAACTGGCCGACCTGGTCGCCTACCTGCGATCCCTGCGATAACGGCGGAACGCTCGGAGTCGCCGAAGCGGTAAGAGCGAAGGCGGCCCGTATTCCTGTAGAACGCGGACTCCTGCCCGTTCACGATTGCCGCGACGACGCGTAACTCGCGGCGCAGGCAAACGACAGACGCCCAGCCATCGTCGTCCAGTTTGGGCGACGCTGCCGTCCAACTCGACGGGCAGGAGTGCCCGTCGTACGGAATGAAGCGGATCTTCTCTCGGCAGATCCCCTGCCGGTTTCCGCTCTCTCTGTCGGCATTGCCGAAACGGGGAGAGCGAATGCGGCCCGGTTCCCTGCTATGTTTGGGGGATCGGACGCCGTGGGCGTCTGCCTGTGTTCCTGCTTGAAGGAGATTCTGATGAGAGGGTGCTGCCTGGTGGTGATTCTGGCGACATGGCTGCTGGCCGTGCCGGCCGTAGCGCAGGAGTTGGTGCTGGTGAGTGCGTCGTATGGAAAGAATGTGATTGCGCTGTGCGAGCGGGATGGCAGCGTGCTCTGGAAGATTGCGACCGCTGGCCCGCAGCGGGGGCATGCGGGGCATCATGAACTTCAGATGCTGGAGAACGGCCATCTGCTGTTCCACGACGACTGGGACACCGTGAAGGAGATGAAGCTCGACGGCACGGTTGTCTGGAGTTACCAGAGCTCAGGCGTGCATGCCTTTTCCCGACTGGCCGACGGCAATACGATGATCGCCGAGTCTGGCAGCGGCCGCATTCTTCTCGTCGATCCGGCCGGCAAGATCGTCAAGGCGACCCCTTTGGGGAAAGACGGCCGGGGCAGCACCCGCCAGGCGGAAGTGCTGGCCAGCGGCAATTACCTCGTTTGCGCCGAACGGCCGGGCGTGGTGACCGAATACAATCCGCAAGGGGAGATCGTCTGGGAGTACGCCATCGGCACGCGTGTTTACGGCGCCATCCGGCTGGCCAGCGGCAACACGCTGATCTGCTCCGGCTCGGGCCGCTCGGTCGTGGAAGTCACGCCGGAGAAGAAGGTCGTCTGGCAGATCCAGAACGAAGTACCCGATACGCAGATCACGCTCCAGTGGACGGCCTGCCTGAAAGAGTTACCCGACGGCCGGCTGCTGATCGGCAACTGCCATGCAGGACCGGAGAACCCCCAGCTGTTTGAGCTGGACCGGGATCGCAAGGTCGTCTGGGAGTTTAACCAGTACGACCTGGTCGGCAACGGCATGGCCTGCTTCGACTATCTGGACGCCGAGCAGGCCGCCAAGGTCAGAAAGATCATCGCGGCGTTGCCTAAGAAATAGATGCGCGCCGCAAGGCGACTTTCTGCGCCGCCGGCCGAGGGCGCCCTGGCGGCGGCTCCTCGGCGATGTCGCTGCGGAACTTAACGCTTCCTGATCTCAAGCACATACCGGATCAGATCGTTGAACTCGCCGCGATTCTTTAACTGGCGCGTCAGATTCGAGGGCATCAGCGAGGTGCGGGAGTCGACCACTTCGTCGATATCTGCTTTTTTGATCGTGATCGGCTCTGGCTGGGCCAGGTTCCGCAACACGATTTCGTTCTCGTCTTCGGAGACGCGAACGCCTGTGTAGAGCTTGCCGTCGACGGTCAGCACGTTGACCTGGGCAAAGGCTTTGTCGATGCGATTCGACGGCCGCAGCACGGAATCGACCAGCTCTTCCGGTTTGAGCGACTCCTTGATCTTCGTCAGGTCCGGACCCAGGCGAACGGCGCCTTTGGGCGGATCATGGCAGGCGAAGCAGGCGGCCGCTCCCTTGGCGAACAGCTCTTTGCCGCGGGTCAGGTCGCCATCGGCCATGGCGATCCGGGCGAGTTCGGCCGGATCGGCGCTGAGCAGTTCCTGCTCCAGTTCCAGGTTGGAGAAGCCTTCGGGATCAATGCCGATATCTTTCAACACCAGCTCCGCTTCCAGCGGGTGCTCGGCGAGCAGATCGTCGGGCAGCCAAAAGGTGGTCCGGTCGATCGTTTCCGCACGAACCTTGGTGACGGTCTCGGGCCGGATGGTCGAGGCCTGGTTGTCCCAGGTGTTGCGGACGAAGGTCAGGACGGCGGCCAGTTCGTCGTCTTTGAGCAGCGTGCGGAAGGCCGTCATCGGCGGCACGCCGCGGGCCGGGTCGTACGTCTTGCCATTGACGGTGATCTTCCCCCACATGCCGTGCAGCGCCATTTTGACCAGGCGTTCTTCGCTGCCGTTGACCCAGGGGCTGCCGACGAGGGACGGATACACGTTGCCGTTCCCTTTGCCATGCGAAAGATGGCACGTCATGCAGTGGGCTTCCCGCTGGTAGATCTCGGCGCCGACTTTGTAGACCTCCTGGTCGGCCGGGCTGAGATGCTTGGGCGGATCAAAATTGACGACCTCTTTTTCGGCTTCGGCGACAAAGCCGCGGGAGCCGGTCAGATCCACGTTATGCCACAGGTGCTGCACGGTCGCAGCGGCCATGGCCGCGTGCTTGACTTTAGAGTTCAGCAGCGTGTGCAGCAGCTCTTCGTTGCGGACATTGTGCTGCTGGTGCATCCACAGGGCTTCCAGCAGGTGATGGGCTTCGGTTTCGTCGTTGGGGTCGAAGTCCTGCATCCATTTGACCGTGGCGGCGATGACCTTCTGGGAGTCGCGGCCGCTCAGTTCGACGCGCGTGCGGTGGCGGACGCCGTTGATCGGGTGCTTGAGGTTCTCCAGCAGCGTTTCGATCGATTCCCCGGCGATGGCGACCGGCTTCTGCAGCGGGCGGCCTTTGATCGTCAGACGCAGAATGCGGCCATGCTGATGGTCGCGGTTGGGGTCGCGAATGTTGTGTTGCATGTGGCCGATAATCGCGTTCTGCCAGTCGGAAACATACAGCGCGCCGTCAGAGCCAATCACGGCGTCGGTCGGGCGGAAGTTGCGGTCGCGGCTATCCAGCAGGGCTTTGACAGGCGTGCCCCAGACTTCGCCGAAGGCCCGTTTGTCGCCGTCTCCGTCGCGGTCCAGGTCGTACTGTTTGACGCCCAGGAAGCCGATCGTATTGCAGATAAGAAAGTCGTTCTGCATGTCTTCGGGAAAATGTTCCGAAGACAGAATGGCGTCGGCCGCGACGGGCCGGAATTCTTTCTCCAGCAGCTTGAACATTTTGAAGCCCTGGCCTTCGGGCCGCACCTGGAACGAGTTCCCGCCGGTGCCGTCGTTGGCGTAGTTATAGCCCCAGTAATCAAAGCAGGAGCCGTGCGGGTTGGGCGAGTTGCCGGCGTGCGGGGTGATGGCGAAGGTCCGCGGATCAAAGCGGTACATGCCCGAGGCGCCGATGTTCAGGTTCTGTTTCCACGGCGTTTCATGGTTATGGACCAGGAAGATTCCGCTTTGCCAGTAGATGCCGCCATCGGGGCCGTAGACCAGGTTGTTAGCCGCATGATGCGTGTCGGCCGTGCCCAGTCCCTGCAGAATGGGATAGCGGACGTCGGCTTTGTCGTCGCCGTCGGTGTCTTTCAGGAAGAGCAGATCGGGACCGGAAGTGACCAGCACCCCGCCGCCCCAGAACTCAAAACCAAGCGGGTTATGCACATGCGCAAAGATGATCCGTTTGTCGGCTTTGCCGTCGTGGTCGGTATCCTCAAAGATCATCAGGGTGTCGTTCATTTCTTTGAGCGGCTCCCACTTGGGATACGTGTTCCAGCAGGCGGCCCACAGGCGGCCCTTGGCGTCGACCTGCATCTGCACCGGGTTGGCCAGGTCGGGGAACTGCTCTTCCGAGGCGAACACGTTCAGCTCGTAGCCTTCGGGCACGTCGATCTGGGCGACGCTTTCCTCGGGCGACAGATAGTCGACGGTTCCTTCTTTGGCTGCGCTAGAGCTTTTGCTCTTGCCGCCCACGTTGGAGATGACTTTGACCGGGCCAGGCACATTGCTGTCGTCGATGGTGAACTTTTTCCCCTCGGCGGCGGCCCAGATCGCTTTGTCGCGGTTGGCCGTCATGACGTCCAGCATGATCAGTTCATGCTTGAGTACGTCGGCGTTGCTTTGGCCGTCGACAAAGGTCAGGGTCGAGCGGCCGCCCCAGATATCGTTACCGTCGGTGGCCCGGTAACGGTTGTGCCAGTGCCAGTTTTTGTCAGCGACGGCGGCGTACACATCGGCCAGCCGGTCGTCGGCCGGAGTTGTTTTGCCGGTCAGGGCTCGCGAGATGATCCCGGCCAGCTGCTGGTAGCCTTTGGCGTTGAGATGCACGCCATTAAGCGTGTACCGTTCCGGGCTGGCGGCGAACAGCTGAATGGTCGGCGAATACAAGTCGACGAAGGTGGCGCCGGTCTCTGCGGCCGCGCGTCGCGTGGCTTCGGTATAGGCGGCCAGATTGGCGTTCAGCTGGACGCCGTCGGGCAGATTCGGGTCGCCCGTGTTTTCATAGGCGATCGGGCTGAACAGCACAAAGCGGGCGTCGACGCCTTTCTCTTTACGCAGGGCCCGGTACTGCTCGACCAGCTTCACCAACTCGGCCTGGTAGGCGTCGGCTTTTTCGAAACCATCAAAGGATTCGTTGTAGCCATAGAACATAAAGACGACATCCGGCCCCACATGCTGCAGGTATTCGGCGTCGTTGGTGAAGCCTTTGTTACGCGGCTTCTTGTTGACCATGTCGCCGGAGAAGCTCATGTTGCGGAAGCGGACGTTCTGTCCCTTCAGCTGGCTCTGCAGGACGGTCTCGACCCACGGGTCGTGCTGCATGCGGTCGGCCAGACCGTTGCCGTAAATGGCGACCAGGTCGTTTGGCTGAAAGCGAAACGGGTCGGCCGCCTGGGCGGTCGTTACGGCCAGCAAGGCGGAAAGTACGCCCAGCAGCGGCAAGAGGAACAGTTGCTTTTCTAGCGGCGGTGAAAGTTTCAATATCATCGTGGCAGGTTCGCGTGGTGGTAGGGAATTAAAAGGTTGCGGCGGCTGGCCCGCGTTAACCGCGGGCCTTGTCGTCGGACGGCTGCGCCAGGAGAACAGCGATGCTCTGGGAGCCGATGCGACGAAAGCCGGTACGGTAAGGTCAGTTTTACAAGCCGTTCTAGCGCGGCGATTACTCTCCGCGGAGCTGGCTGCCGAGCAGATCAAGGATCATTCTCGTCCGCGTTTCGTCGCGGTATTGCGGGCCGCCGTGGCCGGCGCCTTCGATCAGTTGATACGTGGCGTCGAGGCCCAATTCATTGTAGCAGTCTTTCAGGCGCTGTCCGTGCAGCGGCTTGACGAGCGATTTATCAGCCGAGCCGTATAGCAGGATGATCGGCGGGTCGTCCTTGCTGACATGGGTCGTGGCGCTGGCCAGTTTCGCCGCCTCCAGAAGCTCCGATGGCTTGCCGCCCAGCAGTTGATACAACGGGCATTGCGGCTGGTCGCAGCGTTCTTGCTCGACCGTTGCATTGTAATAAAGGTCGGTGGGGCCATACATGACCAGGCCGGCCTGCACGCGGCTGGACTGGTCGAGGTTGCCGCCGACGTTCCCTTCGAGTTCTTCCACCCCGCCGCTGGTTGCGACCAGAGCCGCCAGGTGGCCGCCGGCCGAAGAGCCGGCAACGGCGACCCGTTCCGCCGCATAGCCGTAGTGGTCCGCATGGGCGCGGAGGAAGCGGATGGCGCCTTTGCAGTCGTGGATCAGAGCCGGGAACTTCGCCGTTTTGGTCAGGCGATAGTCCACGCTGGCGACCGCATAGCCGTGCTCCGCCAGCCAGGTCACCTGGCAGGATTTTTTGGAGCCGGCCTTCCAGCTTCCGCCATGAAAGAAGAGGACCAGAGGTGGTTTCTCTTTCGCGCTGGTCGGCAGGTAGAGATCGAGTTTGAGGGAATGCCCGCCCACCTGGGCGTATTCGATATCGCGGTGAATGGCGATCTCGCCGCGCTGTTCGACCAGCGCGGCCTCGGGCGCCTTGCCCGGAGCCTTCGTCTCTTCAGCCGTCGCTGCGCCGGCCAGACAGGCGAGCACGACAGGCAATACAAACAGGTTTCGCCGCGCCCTGGGCAGGGAGCGGCCTTGTGGGATACGGGTCATCGGTCCATCCGGCGCTGGCGGAGAAGGGGCGGCCGTCGATTCCAGGGAACGCCGGTCGCGATCGATAAAAAAGAGTTCGAGCCGGCCGCCGAAACGACCCGCTCGATCATCAACCTGTCGTCCCGGAAGAGCCCGCAAAGGGACGCAGACTCGCGAGGGACAAGCCCGTAGTATAACTCCCCCCGAGCCACGGCGGGTTACCTTTTTCGGGAGCCGGCTCCACATAGCCAAACTCTGGCGGGTGGGACAGGTTTCCAACCTGTCATCGCTCCCAACCCTCCAGTCTTCAATGTGCCATTGAAAAAGCAGGTTGGAAACCTGCTCCACGAAAAGAAGCGGCCAGTAGCCGTTCTTTACTTCTTCTCGATCTCGATCCGCCATGCCTCGGGGGCGCAGGCGGCCTGCAGCAGGGATTCCTGGGCCTCGATCGCTTGCTGGGCCGTGGCGAGTTTTTCGGCGTCCTGTTCTTTGCTGGCCAGGCGCCAGTTGTTGTTCAACCCGCCCTGCAGCCCGGAGATCAGGCCGACGATTTTGTTGGAGCGATCGGCGATCGCGCCTTCAAAAACGGTCGCCATGTTCCAGCCGCTCGCCAGTTCTTTCTCGGTCAGCACGGCGGCCGGTTTGCCGTTGATCGTCACCTGGTACTCGCCGGCGGGCAGGTCGGTAACGGTCAGCATCCAGCGGGACAGGTCGTGGATTTCCGGCAGCAGATCAGCGGCGGCTTGCGACTTGGGGCTGATCGGCCAGGCGCTGGCTTCGTCGATCCGGGTGAAGGCCAGCTTGCCATCGGCGGCGGAGACGTCGGAGATTTTGCAGCCCTCGGCGGCGCCCACTTTACCGTCGGCGGAAAGGGTCGCCGAGCTGACGTCCCGCTTTGCCTGCAGTTGCGACAGGATCACTCCCGCCATGGTGTACTGGCCGACGGGACCGGGGTGGACGGCGTCGCCGGTCAGGTTGATCGGCGTCTCTGACCGGTGGTTCTTCCCCCACAGGTCCAGCAGGGCGTGGTACTGATCGATCACGACCACCTGTTCTTCCTCGGCCAGTTTCTTCAGGGCGACCGTATACGGATCAATGCGGCGGCAACGATCGCTTTTCCAGTCGCCGGTGACGCTGCCGTCGTTGACGGGGCTGGAGGAAATGAGGACCGGCTGGGCGCCGATGTCGCGGATCTTTTGAATCAGCTGACGCATGCCATCGATGTATTTAGC
Source organism: Lignipirellula cremea (assembly GCF_007751035.1). NCBI lineage: Bacteria > Pseudomonadati > Planctomycetota > Planctomycetia > Pirellulales > Pirellulaceae > Lignipirellula > Lignipirellula cremea. The sequence goes on from NZ_CP036433.1 coordinate 485,838, forward strand.
CGGGTCGTCGCCCGAGCCGACGTCGTTCATGCCCAGTTCAATGCTGACGATGGTGGGCTTCCAGGCGGCCACATCGTAATCGAAGCGGGCCAGAATGCTGGAGGTGCGATTCCCGCCAATCCCGGAGTTGCGGAACTGCAGACCCAGTTCCGGGTAACGGGTGCGATAGAACGCCTCGATGTAGTTGCTGTGTTGTCGCTGGGCGGTGATGCTGTCGCCGGCCATAACCCAGAGATCACCCTTCTTTACGGTGAGGGCGGGATCGGCGGCATGCAGCGGCAGGCAGCAGCCGAGCACCAGGGTCATCAAAAGCAGGTTGCGAACCATCGGGAAACCTTTCATCAAGAAGCGGGATAAACAATCGTCAGGTACACACAGAGAGGCCCCTTCGCCAGGCCCGGCAGGTCGGCGCTGCCGATTTTTGGCAAGCGGGCCGCAGGCTGACGGACGAACGCCCCCTTGCTGCATCGTAGCGGATGGCGGGGCGCCAGTCGCTTGTCTGTCGGATCGCGGGCCGGAATTCAGGCAGTCGGGGGTCCGGCAAGCATGTGGGCGTTTTTGCCTTGAGATCTGGCGTGCGCCAGATAGACTGCAATTTTGCAAATTCGCGGCCTCTTTGGAATCAGGTTGTCATTATGTCGTCTCAAATCACCGCGTTCTTTCTCACGGCGAGCCTCGCCCTGGGCGCCGATGCTTTCGCCCAGAACTGGCCCCAGTTTCGCGGACCGGACGGGAACGCCACCAGCACCGACGCGCAGTTGCCGCTGAACTGGAACGCTTCGACCAATATTATCTGGAAGACCGAACTGCCCGGACGCGGCGCCTCGAGCCCGATTGTGTGGGACGACCGCATTTATCTGACCGCCTTTTCCGGTTACGGCGTGGACGATGCCGAGGTCCAGGACAAGACCAAACTGCAGCTGCATGTGCTGTGCATCAATCGGGAAGACGGCGCCGTGATCTGGGACCAGTCGACTCCCGGCAGCCCGCATACCCAGGATGTCACCAACCGCGTCCAGGACCACGGTTACGCTACCGGTACTCCAGCGACCGACGGCAAAGCAGTTTTCGCCTACTTCGGCGTGTCGGGTCTGATTGCGTACTCGACCGAGGGCGAGCTGCTTTGGCAGGCAGAGACTGGCATTAAAACGGCCGGCTTTGGATCGGCGTCGTCGCCGGTGCTGCATGGCGATCTGGTGATCGTGAACGCCAGCATCGAAGGCGACCAGGTGATCGCCTTTAACAAGCAGACCGGCGAAAAGGCCTGGGCGATCGACGAAGTCAAACGCTCCTGGACGACGCCCTGCCTGGCGAAAACGGCCGAGGGCGCCGTGGAGCTGGTCGTCAACCAGATCGACGTCATCCGCGGCTTCGACCCGACGACCGGCAAGGAGTTATGGAGCTGTGCAGGCATCGACGACTACGTGGTGCCGGCGCCTGTCTCGCATGAAGGCGTCGTCTATTGCCTGGGCGGCAGGCAGAACCGGTGCATCGCCGTGCGACTGGGCGGCCGCGGCGATGTGACCGATACGCACAAACTGTGGGAGGTCAACATTGGCGCCAATGTGACGTCGCCGGTGTACTACCAGGGCCATTTGTACTGGGCCAGCGACAAGGGGATCGCGACCTGCCTCGACGCAAAGACGGGCGAACCGATCTATCGCGAACGCCTCGACACGCGAGCCCGGATTTACTCCTCGATCGTCCGGGGAGCCGATCGCTTGTATGTGACGACCCGCGACGAAGGCGTCACCGTGCTGCCTGCCGCGCCGGAGTACAAGGAGCTGGCCGTCAACACGATCACAACCGACGAAACGCTCGTCAACTCCAGCCCCGCCATTTCCGGCGATCGCCTGTTCCTGCGAACCGACAAGTATCTGTATTCGATCGGCAACAAGTAAACGGCAACGGGTTCGATGCGTTTTCGCTGCCGTGAGGCGTCGCCAAAAAAGTTAACCACAGAGGAACACGGAGAAAGAGGAGGAACAATACGTCGCGCGTCGCACTGAAGAGCGGTTCGGCGCTTGGAATGGCTTCTGAAGGAAGAGACAAGAGAATCTCTCTGCCGCCTTCCTCGCCTGACGAGACGAAAACGTCCCATCCGCTCCTCCTTTCCTCTGTGTTCCTCCACGTCCTCGGCGGTGAATCCCTTTTGGGTCGCCTGTCGATTCTGTCGTGAGCAATGCGAATGGCCGCTTAAACCTGCACCAGCGCCTTGCCCATTTTGTCGCCGTGGAACAGGTTGATGAATGCCTGCGGGGCGTTCTCCAGGCCCTGGGTGACGGTCTCTTTCCAGACGATCTTGTCGGCCGCGATCCATTCGCCCATCTGCTGCTGGAACTCGCGGTACATGTCCAGATGGTCGCGCACAATGAAGCCTTGCACGCGGAGCCGCTTCACGATGATTTTGAACAGGTTCGCCGGGCCCGGTTCTGGCTGGGCGTCGTTATAGCTGGAGATCATGCCGCAGCAGACAATGCGGCCAAAGTCCTTCATGTTGTCGATGGCTCCGGCCAGATGATCCCCGCCGACGTTGTCAAAGTACAGGTCGATCCCCTCCGGGAACAACTCCCGCAGTCGGGCCGAAACGTCGTCGACTTCGTGATAGTTAAACGCCTCGTCGACGCCCGCTTTGGTTTTGAGCCAGTCGATCTTTTTGGCCGAGCCGGCGCTGCCGACGACGCGGCACTTTTTCTGCCGGGCAATCTGGCAGACGATCGAGCCCACGGCTCCCGATGCGGCGGAGACAAACACGGCGTCTCCTTCTGTCAGCTGGCCGATTTTCATCAGCCCGACATACGCCGTCATGCCGGTCATTCCCAGCACGCCCAGGAACGTTTGCGGCGGGGCCTGGCTGGCGTCAATCTTTTGGATCCCCTTGCCGTCGGAGGTCCAGTACTTACGCCAGCCCAGATTGCCCAGCACGTAATCGCCGGCGGCGTACTTGCGGTGGCTGGAGGCGATTACCTTGCCGACGCAGCCGCCTTCCAGCGGCTGGCCGATCTGGAACGGGGGCACATAGCTGGGGCCGTCGTTCATCCGTCCCCGCATATAGGGATCGACGGAGAACCATTCGTTCTCGACCAGGATTTCGCCTTCCTGCGGCTGCGGGGCCGCCGTCTCCACCAGCTCAAAGTTATCCGGCGTCGGCAGGCCTTGGGGGCGCGATTTCAAATGGATTTCACGCTGCTGGGTAATGGTCGCTGACATCGGTTGGCTCCTGAGAAAATGAGGGGAGATGCGGCGGCGGGAAGTTCGGTCCCGCAGACCGGGCGGCCGGACGACCCGTCCTGGCGCCTGCTTTCAAGGTGCAAATGGCGCGCCGCCTTTTTACTTCGCGGACTCGGCCGGTTCGATCATGACCTCGCAGAACGACAAGGCGGCCAGGCCGTTCTGGCCTCGCAAGACTTGCTGCGGTCGCCAGTTCTTCTCCTGGAGATAGGTGATGCGGTCGGCGACGGCAGGCTCTTTCAGCTGCAGCGTCAGTGCATTCCCCGACGCGACGGCGGAGACGAACGGCTCGTTCGCCTCGCCCAGGTAGAACTGGCCCAACAGTGTATCGTCCCAGGCGACCGGCTGATCGAACTCCAGGACGATCGCCTGGCGGTCGGCATTCGCAAACCTCGCCTGCCGCAGATTGGCCGGCGTGAGCGGGCCGGCGATCTTCTTCCCATAGCAGTCCCGCTCCAGCAGCGGCTGGATCAACCGGGCGAACTCGGCCCAGCCAGTCAGCGGATAATGGCAAGGGCCTGCTGGATTCACGCCCAGGGTCGACAGGATCTCCATCTGGGAGTACCAGTCCGGCAGCGTGCGCTGGACTTCGCGAAGCATGTCGCCGTGCCCGTTCCCCATGCTGCAGGCGTTGGGCCAGATCTGGAACAGGTAGTAATGCTGGACGTTGGGGAAGTCCCGCTTCCAGCCGCCCGACATCTGCACAAAGTACTCGCGGTACGTCTCCCAGCCATAGCCGCCATCGGGGCCGTCGGCGCCCTGGTCACTTTCTCCCTGATGCCACAGGATCGCTTTGACGCCATGAGTCAGGCGGGCCTTCTGCACCCGCCAGAGCAGCCGGCCGTAGATGGTGGCGAGGTCGGTCGGGTCGCTTTCGTTGCGCTGGTGCTGGTCGATGCGGGTTCCGCCGACGGCTCCGTTGATGATGCAGATCGGCATCTGCTGGCTGGCCAGCAGGCGTTTGGCCAGTTCCATCCCCCAGTAGCCCAACTCGGCCTTTTCTCCCTGCCGGGCTTTCCAGACCGGATTGCACCACAGGTTCTCGTCGGTGTCGCCGCGGGTCGGTTTGCCGTAGCTGCGAATCCAGTCGTGCGTCTCCGCCGGCGCCTGTTCGCGAGTGTCGGTCGCCAGGGCGTTCGACTGGCCGATGATCAGAAACGCATCGCCGCAGACCAGGTTGCCGGCCGTATGCAGCACCTTGTCGACGCCGCCGGTTGTACTGCCAAACTCGACCCGGTAGTGGACCAGCCCCGGCTCCAGCTTTGCGGTGAACGCATATTTGCCATCAGCGGCCACCGGCTGCCGCAGCGACTGGTAGAGCTCGTCTTCCGCGTAGACCTTCAGGAAGGTTGCGTCGGCGCGCGGATCGAGCGTTCCATTGCAGTACAGCGTCCCCAGGTTCTTCTCATCGCGGGCGTAGAACTGGTTGTCGACCGGCTTCTCGTCCGGGTCGGGGGAACGCTCGACCCAGGCGTCTTTCGCCGGTTCCTGGACCTGGATCTGGGTTGTGGCGGAGACCTCTTTGCCGCCGTTGCTGACGTGGGCTGTGATCGTCAGACGGCCGCTGTTCTGGGCCCGCTGCAGGAGCAGCTTGCCGGGCGCCGTTTCCCTGATCGTGGCCAGCCCGGCAACGTCCCAATGGTAGCTCAGCTCGCCCGCTCCGGCGGCCTGCATGGCCGGCAGGTTCCCGACCTGGGCGACGACTTCGATCGTTTGTCTGCCGTCCCAGTCGGCCGGCGCCTTGAGGGTTACGATCGGTTCGGGAATGGCTTCGGTGATGACCAGCGGCAGATCGATCGTGCGAACTTCGTCGGGGTAGATTGCTTTCAGTTGGAGGGTCAACGACTGGTCCCCCTGCACGCGGCCGGCGTCGAAAGACAGGCTACGTTGATCCACGGCGAGGACCGTCTCCTGCCCGTCCTGCTGGCGGATCCAGTAGAGCTTCTGGGCGCCGCCGGCTTCGGCCTGCAACGTGAGCGATTGTCCTTCCGCGACGGTCCGCTTCGACTCGGCCATGGCCAGCCGGGTTCCTGGCGGCACGATCTGTCCAACCAGGGTCTGCAGGGGCTTCTGGTTTTCGTATTCCAGCCGCACCCAGTCGGCGGAACGCACGGTCCGGGAGACGCGCGTTTCGTCGATGTCGCCGACGAAGCTGTAGTTGTTGTACCAGCCGCCAATCCAGAGCCGGGCCGGACTCTGGATGGAGAGAGGCGTCGCCCTGGTTTTACTTTCCGTGTCGAGCTGGCCGTTGATGTACAGCCGCGCTTCGCCCTGCTGGTAGGTATGGACGACATGCGTCCATTCGCCGGACTGCAGCGGCGTTTGCCCGTTGACGTTGGCGTCGGAGAAATAGCCGTCGACCCGCACGTGCGGCGGGCTGCGGTAGCCGACGACGATCTTCCCTTGCCCCTTTTCGTTCCCCCAGCCGATGACGATGCCGTTCGCCTGCCGCGGCCGGAACCAGGCCTGCGTGCTGTGCGGCGCGGAGCCGACCGGCAGGCTGTCGATCTGGTCGCCGCCGAAAATCCCCTTGCCGCCGGGGAAGCGGGCCGCCTGGCCGATCACGCCGGTCGTCGGTTCGACGCCTGTATTTTGCGATTCAATCGCGCCGACCGCATCCGTCACGGCCGAGTCCATATGCCACACGCCCAGGTAGCCGTTCGAAGCGTTGAACACCGCGGCTCCATCAGACGCGCTGGCCGCATCCGCGTTCCCCCAGTGCAGGCGGATCTCCTGGCGGGCGTTCCCCTCGATGACAGGAATCCGCACCCAGATACTGGCGACTCCCGCGGCGGCGTCCCACTGCTCAATCTGAAACGCGAGCGGCTCGCCGGCTGGCGTCGAGAAGCGGACGTCCGCCCCGTCGGGTTTCGCCTGGCGGAAATCGAAACCATCTCTATGTAGTCGGACGAGCAGCGGGAAGTTCTCCACCTTTGCTCCTGCCGGCAGGTTCGAGCCCTCGGGCGTGGTCAGCAGAAACAGCGAGCCCTTATGCTTCCAGCCTTCGTACTCGGCGAAAGCCGGGACGGCGCTGAGCGCCAGCAAGATCGCCAGGCAGACGGGCAAACAGGCGACTCGCACGCGGCGACCGACGGCGGGAAAAACGAACGGCATGGGGCGCTTTCAACGAAGATAACTCAGAGGGACAGGCAGGCCCGTCACTGCGGCCATTCTAACGAACGGCGCGACGGCAGCCCCCTGGATATACCCTGGCGGCGCTCCCGGCGCCAACACGTAGCCAAAGTCGCCAAGCTTTGGAAGGAGGTTTCTCGGCGATGGGAGCAGCGGCTAAACTCGGGCGAGTTCAGCCACATGGCGACGTTCCTGGAGAGTGGAAATAGATTGCCAGGCGCCAGGGACGCCCGTATTATAAAGCCGTCGGCTGGGGCCGCTCAGGTCGACTCGAAAGGGCTAATTCAGTGAGCCGAACGCCTGGCGTCGGGCGGTTCTTGCTTCGGTATTTTGCTCAACAGGAACCACGATACCTGAGCGGCACGAGCCGCTGATCCTGTGAGCCGAATGCCTGGTGCTGTGTTGCAGCAAGGAGTTCCGGTTGGCTAATTCAGTGAGCCGAACGCCTGGCGTCGGGCGGTTCTTGCTTCGGTATTTTGCTCAACAGAAACCACGCTACCTGATCGGCACGTGCCGCTGATCCTGGGAGCCGAATGCCTGGTGCTGTGTTGCAGCAAGGAGTTCCGGTTGGCTAATTCAGTGAGCCGAACGCCTGGCGTCGGGCGGTTCTTGCTTCGGTATTTTGCTCAACAGAAACCACGCTACCTGATCGGTACGTGCCGCTGATCCTGGGAGCCGAACGCCTGGTGCTGTGTTGCAGCAAGGAATTCCGGTTGGCTTGGATTAGCCATTCAACTTGGCCAAAGCGGCTAATCCTAAAATCAAGCTGCAACGCAGCACCAGAGTCGCTCTTACCGACAAAGCCATTCCGCAGCTGTTGAAACTGCAGGAGCGGGCCGCGCTTCATCTGGAAGGAACCGAAATTTCCGAGCAAGGCATCCAGCAGTTGCAACGGGATTAGCTTTCGCAGGAGGCGCCTGCATCGCGAATGCTGACGCAGATTTCCCGAAAATCTTTGTTCCAGCGAGCCGCCGATCGTGCTAAAATACCGGGTGGTCAATCCCCCGCCTGCCTTTCCTGCCCCCATCCTCCCTGCCTCTGAATGTTCGCCCATGATGGCACGAGTTTGCTCTGCTTCGCTCCGCCTGTTGCTGGCGGGAATGATCCTGGCATCGCAGGCCAGCGCCGAGACTCTGGCGACTCCTGACTTTGAACGGGAAGTGTTGCCCGTCCTGCGCACGCACTGCTTCCGCTGCCATGGGCCTGACAAGCAGGAAGCAGACATTCGCCTGGATACCCTGTCGACCGATCTGGTCAACGATCGCGCAGCGGCCGAGTACTGGAACGAGGTGTTGCACGCCCTGAACGCGGGCGTAATGCCGCCTCCCGACGAGAAACAGCCGACCGCGGCACAGCAGGCCCTCGTTACGCGCTGGGCAACCGCCGCCATTGAACAGGCGATCGAAGCCCAGCGGGATACGGACGGCCGCGTCGTGATGCGGCGACTGAACCGGACCGAGTACGCCAACACCATGGCCGACCTGCTGGACCTGCCGATGGACTACGCCCGGGACCTGCCGCCGGACCCGGTTTCGGCCGATGGCTTTCGGAACGACGGGGCCGCGCTGCAGATGTCGCCGCTGCAGCTGGAATATTACCTGCAGACGGCCCGCCGGGCGCTGGACCGGGTGATTGTCGTCGGCCCGGCGCCGGAGAACTTCTCGCATACGTTCACCGAAAGCAACGTGGGCGGCTGGCTGGGCAATCCCCATATGTCGAACTTGCTGGGACGCCAGCAGCAGTTCCTGGCGAAGATGGTTAACGACTATCCTGACGAAGGCGACTTCCGCGTGCGGGTCAAAATCTCGGCCGAGCTGAAACCGAACGTCGGCTTTCCCTTGCTGGAAGTTGCGGTCGGCTATCGTCCTGACACGAAGATCCTGTTCAACGAATTCGACCTGGTCGAGATCACCTCGGCCGAAGAACAAACGCTGGAGTTTTACGGACGCATCGAAAATTTCCCGTTGCCGGTCCGCGGCCAGGGGAAGTTTCCTGGCCTGGTCGTCCGGGTGCGGAACGTGTACGACGACGGCTCCCCGTTGCCCAAAGCGATCAAGGACAAAGAGCAGAAAAAGAAGAAGGGGAACGAGTTCCCGCCGGAACCGCATTTGCCCACGATCGTAGTGCATTGGGTCGAGTTCGAAGGGCCCGTGCTGGACGACTGGCCGCCCGCCCGGCATCGCCGGATCCTGTTCGATTCCCCGCTGCGCGAAACAGACGAAGCGGCCTACATCGCCGCGGTGCTGGAACCGTTCATGGCCAGGGCGTATCGCCGGCCGGTGGAGAAATCTGAAGTCGCCGGCATGGTCGAGTTCTACCAGGCGATCCGGCCCACCTTTCCCACGCTGGAAGAAACCCTGCGGGAAACGCTGGCGATGGTCCTCATCCAGCCCGACTTCTTATACCTTGTCGAGCCGGCCGCCGCCGAGAAACGTCCCTTGAACGACTGGGAACTGGCCTCGCGGTTGTCGTACTTTCTATGGAGCACCTGCCCCGACGAGACGCTCCGCGAACGGGCCGCCGCGGGCGACCTGCATCAGCCGCAGGTACTGGCCGCCCAGGTCGAGCGGATGCTGTCCGACCCGCAGTCAGCGCGGTTTGTCGAACAGTTTACCGAGCAATGGCTGCAGTTGAGCGTGGTCGATGCGGTCGCCGTCAGCAAACAGCTGTACCCGCGGTTTGACGACGCCTTGAAAACGGAACTGCAGGGCGAAACGGTCGCGCTGTTCGCCCATCTGCTGCAGCAGGACGCAAACGGTCTGCAGCTGCTGGCGTCGGACTTCACCATGCTCAACGAGCCGCTGGCCCGGCATTATGGCGTGCCCGAAGTGTACGGCCGTGCGTTCCGCCCGGTGTCGCTGCCGGCGGACCAGCATCGCGGCAGTCTGCTGGCGCATGGCAGTATTTTGCTGAGCCAGTCGACCGGAGCCGATTCGCACGCGGTTCGCCGGGCCGTCTGGATTCGCGATCGTCTGCTCAACGACCCGCCCGCCCCGCCGCCGCCGGACGTGCCGTCGCTGGATGAAGCCGACCCGGCTTTCCTGAAGCTCTCTATCCGCGAACAACTGGAAGTGCATCGCGAGAAACAGGCCTGCGCCAGCTGCCATCGGAACCTGGATCCCTGGGGAATCGCGCTTGAGAACTTCGACGCAGTCGGCCTGTGGCGGGATGAGATCCGTCGTCCGCAGGGGGCAGCGCAGCCGGTCAACGCGACCGACGTCCTGCCGGGCGGACGTCGCCTGGAAGGTTTCGACAGCCTGCGGGATTATCTCGCAACGGACCGGAAAGACGACTTCGCCCGCTCGCTGGCGACCCGCTTGCTGACGTACGCGGTCGGCCGTCGTCTGGAACTGCTCGACCAGCCGGCCGTGGACGAACTGACGCGCAACTTCGCCGCCGACGGTTACCGGATGCGGCAATTGATACTTGCGGTTGTCAACAGCGAACCTTTTCAGACAAAATAGAGACAAGCATTCGATAACCGTGTTTTGATAGCAGACCGCCCCAAGGGGGCGAACCTGCTTTCTTCATCGACAAGAAACGGACGGGGTACCCGATGGCGAATCAATCCTGGCGACTGGGACGACGCACCTTCCTGATGGGCGCGGGCGCTTCGCTCGGCCTGCCCTGGCTGGAATGCATGGCAGCCGGCTCGCAGCAGGCCGCGGTCGAACCGCCCCGCCGGCTGTGCGCCATGTACTTTGGTTTCGGCGTGAGCCTGCCCAAGGAAGACGGCGAACAGGCCAGGTGGCGCTGGTTCCCCAACGGTGAAGGCCGCGACTACCAGTTCAACGAAAGCCTGAAACCCCTGGAGCCGCATCGTGACCAGCTGACCGTGCTGGGCGGCATGTCGCATCCCAACGGCCGCCGCATGGGCGGCCACGATACGGGCGACACCTTCCTGACCGGGGCCCTGCTGACCAGCCGCTTTTTGCGGAATACGGTTTCCGTCGATCAGATTGCGGCCCAGCAGTTCGCCGAAGAAACTCGCTTCCCTTCGCTCGTCATGTCGACCGACGGCGGCGTCGGTGAACCGACCCGCTCCAGCACGCTTTCTTACAACGATAAAGGCCGGCCTGTCCCGGCGCTCAACCAGCCGCAGCAGATCTTTGACCGCTTCTTCGGCGCCGGCGACGCCAACTCCCTCGCGCAGAAGCGACGCCTGACCAGCGCCTCGGGGATGCTCGATCGCGTGCTGGAGAACTCCCGTTCGCTACGAGCAAAGCTGGGTCGCCAGGACCGCGAGAAGCTGGACGAATACCTTGCCTCGGTCCGGCAGATCGAAGAGCGCGTCGCCCAGTCCCAGCGCTGGCTGGAAATCCCGCGGCCCGAACTTCGCGACGAAGAACGGAAAATGCTGCACCTGGATTCCGACGACCAGGCGCCGCAGAACTTTATCCGCACCATGTACGACCTGATCTATCTGGCGTTCCGCACCGATTCCACGCGCGTGGCGACCTACCAGATCACCAACATGGCCGACGCCTCTTCCCGGGCAGGCAAGTTCCCGCAACTGGAAGGTTTCAAGGGTTCGCTCCACAACCTGGCCCATGGCTGGAACAAGCCCGAAGGGGCCGAAGCGCTGGGCCGCTGGGATCGCTTCATGGCCGGGCAATTCGCCCACTTTCTGGAGCGGCTATCCACCGCAGAAGAAGCCGGCGGCTCGATTCTGGATCATTCGGTCGTGCTCTACGGCAGCAGCAACAGCACCACGCACAACAACCAGAACTACCCGCTTGTGCTGGCCGGCGGCCGCAAGCTGGGCCTGCAGCATGGTCGTTACCTGAAGTATGGCGACGACGCGCCATTGTCGAATCTGTTTGTCACCATGCTCAATTGCATCGGCGTCCAGCAGCCGTCCTTCGCCGACAGCACCGGTCCGCTGAGCGAACTGTATTCGGCCTGATCGGCGCCAGGCAGTTTCCCCCACAAAGCAGCTCACGGGGCAGGCGTCCCGTGAGCCAAGGCTCGCATGGCAGCGGCCGTCGCCCTTGCCATCTCTCGACGTCTGCAGGCCTGATCTGATGAAAATCGCCGCTCTTGTTGTCGCATTACTCCCTTTCCTGGTCGCCGCCGCCGGAGCCGCGGAGGGGCCGCGGAACGTGGTCCTGATCATGGCCGACGACCTGGGGATCGAGGGGTTCGGGTGTTATGGCGGCGTCGACTATCAAACGCCCAACATCGACAAGCTGGCTGCCACCGGGCTGCGTTTTACGCATGCCTATTCGCAACCGTTGTGTACGCCGACGCGGCTGGAGATCATGACGGGGCTGGAGAACCAGCGCAACTGGCGCTGCTTTGGGATCCTGCCGCCGGACCAGAAGACGTTCGGCCATCTGATGCAAGGATTCGGCTACGCCACCTGCATTGCCGGCAAGTGGCAGCTGCAGTCGTACGACCCGCCCGACTTCCCCGGCGCCGCTGAGCGTCGCGGCATTGGCATGCATCCGCGCGATGCGGCCTTCGACGCTTACAGTCTGTTCCACTCCCTGCATACGGAAGATAAAGGTTCGCGCTACGCCAACCCGACCTTCCTGCGTAACGGCAAGCTGCACCAGGCTGTTGAGGGAAAGTACGGCGAAGATCTGTCGGTCGACTTCCTTCTCGATTTCATGCAGGAGCACCGGGACGAGCGGATGTTCGTCTACTACCCGATGGCCCTGCCCCACTGGCCGATGACGCCGACTCCCCTTTCCCTCGCCTGGTCGGATCCGTCCCGTCGCCAGGAAGTCAGCCCCGCCCACTTCCCCGACATGGTCGCTTACATGGATCAGCTGGTCGGTCGCCTGGTGCAAGGGATCGAAAAGCTGGGCCTGCGGGAAGACACGCTGATCCTGTTCTATTCCGACAACGGGACCGACCGGCGGATCACCTCCCGGTTCGACGGCGCCAAGGTGCAGGGCGGCAAAGCGACCCCCCAGCAGTCCGGGATTCGCGTCCCGCTGATTGCCAACTGGCCCGGTCGCATTCCGGCCAGCGTGAACTCCGACCTGATCGAACCTTCTGACTTTCTGCCCACGCTCGCGGCGCTCGCTGGCAAGCAGCTGCCGGCGGCCTGGCGGACCGACGGCGTGAGCTTCGCCCCGCAACTGCTGGGCGAGAAAGCCTCGCCCCGCTCCTGGGCGTTCTTCTGGTACGACCCGCGGCCAGGCTGGGACAAAGAGAAATACGGACGTTCGATTTTCGCCCTTGATCACCAGTACAAGCTGTTTGAAGATGGCCGCCTGTACGACATCGCCGGGACCACCCTGCGGGAGACGCCTTTGGATCTGCAGCAACTGACGCCCGCCCAGCAGGCCGGCCGCGACAAGCTCCAGGCCGTCATCCGCCAGATGATGCAGCCGCCCCTGTCAGCCGCCGCCCAGACCGAAGTCAACGCCTTCGGCGAGCCCGTCTCCCAGGAATAAGCCGGGCCGCTTCCGCGTCCTCCGCAGCAAGCTACGCCCTGTCACGTCACGAGTTCTTTGTGCGAAAAATTGAGAAGACGTACGCCGATCCGGTGTCGCTGATCTGGATCCATGCCGCCGGGCGGATGGGGATGCGCATCGAACGCAGCGATGAGGTAAACGTCTCCTGGAACGGGGCCGGCGTCCTCACGATCGGTACGCCGGAAACGCTCGATCCCGACGACTGCCTGGCGCAAATGATTCTGCACGAAGTCTGCCATGCGCTGTGCGAAGGTCCCGCCTGCCTGCAGCAGCCGGACTGGGGCCTGGAGAGTTTTGATCCCGCCAAGCGGTTCCACGAACACGCTTGCCTGCGGCTCCAGGCCGCGCTGGCCGACCAGGTCGGCATGCGATCTTTTTTCGCCGCGACGACCATGTTCCGCGCGTACTACGATCAGCTCCCCGAGCATCCGCTGGCCGGCGACGACGACCCTTCTCTGCCGTTGGCGCAAGCCGCCTGGGAGCAGGCCCAGCACGGCCCCTGGTCCAAGCCGCTGCGTGAAGCGCTGCGCCGCACCGCCGCCATCGCGCAGGCCCTGCGGGGCGTCACGACTTCCGACTCCTTATGGCATATCGAAGCTGCCGCCGACCATTCGGCGGACGCCTGAGGCGTCCACTCCAGGGCGCCAGGAGCGGCGATCACAGGCGTCGTTCAAAGCACGGCGAGTACGGTGAGTACGGTCAGCACGCATGCCAGCAGACCTCCCGTAACGATGGTGAGCAGGATAGTGATCACCGACCGCCATGCTTCGGAGTCTTCGGCGGCCAGTTGCGCCTGGGCTTCTTTTCCAAAATAAGGGCGCGTCGGAGGGACGAGTGACGAGGTGGCGAGAGTGGACATGCCGCGGACTCCTGGAAGACGAAGGGGGAACTGGCTAACCGCCTTCAGACTTTGCAACTCTCGTGCCCGCTCCTGGCGTCTTGTCTGCGTTCGCAAAAACCCCGCGTTTTCCGGCCTCGGAAAGAAAAAGTCGTCACCAGCACGGAGCAGCCGGGTGTGCCCGTTCGCTCAAGATTGTGCGATCGGGCACGGGAGAGCAGCCGACGTGCGCCGATCTTTGCCCAGGAACCTCTTCCCGATGAGAAGAAGAAAAGAGGTACGCTCTACCAGAAAAAGGGGCAGGCAGGTTCGCCCGCGAGAGCAAGAAGGCATGCCTGTTTCCCCATGACGTTTCCCGGAAACTGACTCAAAAGAAGTTCCTGTGGCTGCCGGCCGGCGGCCTCGTCGGACAGGCGATTGTCGTAGCGGGCGAAGTCGGAAACATTCGTCAGGCGGTGGTTCCGGATCACGGCGCCATCGCTGGCAGTGGAAGAGGCTCTATTTGGAGAGGGGAGAATCCGCATCGCCCCGCCGGCTTTCGGCCTGAAAGTCGGTGAGCGTGGCCGGCGCCCAGGCCGCCCGTAAGGCATTCAGCACGGCCAGTACGTCGATCGCTTCCTGGCTGATCGCACCGGCCACCGGCGGCAAATAGCCGGCCGCCGCGAAGAGCATCCCCACCATGCTCAGGGCCATGCCGCCGACCGCGCTCTGCAGGGCGATCCGCCGCATCCGCTGGCTGATGTGCATGAACTCGTCGATCTTTTTCAGCGTGGGATCCAGGATCACGGCGCCGGCCGCTTCCGTGGTGACGTCGCTGTTCTGGCCAAAGGCCACGCCGACCGTGGCGGCCAGCAGAGCGGGGGCGTCGTTGATGCCGTCGCCGACAAACAGCGTGTTGGCTTTCGCCGTTTCAGCCCGCACAATCTCCACTTTCTCTTCGGGGCTTTTGCTCGCGTGAACCTCATGGACGCCGACCAGATCGGCCAGGTATTTGACTTCCGACAGGCGGTCGCCCGAGAGCAGCATCACCTTTTGAATCTGGTGCTTCGGTCCCAGGTGATGAATGAACGAAGCCCCGTCGCTGCGGGGCTGATCGCGGAAGCGGTACAACCCAGCGAAGACGCCGTCGACCAGGATCACGCACTCCAGTCCGCCGGCTGCCGCAGGAATCGGCGCCTGGGGTTGCTCGGCCAGCAGCTGTTTGCGGCTGGTGATGCGGAGCGTGCGGCCATCGACAACGCCGCGCAGGCCAGCGCCGGGCTTCTCGCTGATTTCGTTTACCTGGTGCAGGGCGACTCCCTGGGTTTTGGCTGCCTGCAGAATGGCGTGCGACAACGGGTGCTTGGAATACTGCTCCATGCTGGCCGTGAGCGATAACAACTCCAGCGCTTCGATACCGTCCGCGCACGCTTGCTCTGTCAGTTGCGGTTCGCCATAGGTCAGCGTGCCCGTTTTATCAAAGATCACCGTGCGACAGGCCGCCAGATTTTCCAGCGTTGACGGGTCGCGTATGACAATCGCCCGCTTGGCGGCAAGCGAGATCGAGCCGATCACGGCCACCGGAATCGCTATCAACAACGGGCACGGCGTGGCCACGACCAGCACGGCCAGAAACCGCACCGGGTCCCCGCTGAACCCCCAGGCGGCCACGCCCAGCGCCACGGCCAGCGGCGTGTAAATGGCCCCCAGTTGATCACCCAGGCGGCGAATCCGCGGTCGCTGCTGTTGCGAACTTTTCATCACCTGCATGATCTTTGCATACCGCGAATCGGCGGCAACCCGGGCGACGCGCAGGGTCAAGGCGGCTTCGCCGTTGATCGCGCCGGACAGCACGGCGGCGCCAGGCGTCTTGGAAATGCGATACGGTTCGCCGGTCAGGTACGATTCGTCCATGACCCCGTGCCCTTCCAGCACGATCCCGTCCACCGGGCAGATTTCATGGGGCAGGACCAGCACCACGTCGCCGACGGCGATCTGGGCCAAAGGCGCATCCTGCAGTTGCGAGCCTGTCTTCAGATGGGCGATCGACGGCATCCGTTTGGCCAGCGCTTCCAGCACCGACGATGCGCTACGGACCGCGTACGCCTCGAGCGCTTCGCCGCCCGACAGCATCAACACGACCAGCGTTCCGGCCAGATACTCTTCCAGCAGGACTGCGGTGATAATCGAAATACCCGCCAGCAGGTCCGACCCGAACTCCCGACGAGCCAGTTTGACAAGCAGCTCCCAGACCAGCGGCCCGCCTCCCAGCAACAAGGCAGCCAGCAGCGGAATCTGCGGGATCCGTCCCTCCTGCTGCAGGCCGTAAAGCAGGACCAGATGGATCACGATCGCCAGCACCGCAAGCACGGCGATGAGCGACTGTTTCCGGAACAACGGAGATGCCTTCAATTGAAACTCCCATAAGCCGCCTGGGAGGACGGCAGATCACTGGCGAGCAGCACGACCTGAACGAACAAAGCGACGTCATTCTACACCAAAACCCCCCAGCCCCCTGGTTGAGCGTACGCATCTCCGCCGGCGTTCGAAAACGAGCGCACCGCAGCCCACCGACGACCCGGCCCCCTGCGTGCAAACAGAAGCTGGGCGAAAGTAGAAAAAGGCGGGGGCTGGCCACGGCGATCGCATCAAATTCGCGGCCAATTATTCCCGAGGGTTTGCCTGAGGCAAGGGGCGGCGAATAATCGTCTGGCAGGGATTGGTGCGAAGGATTCGCGTTCGACTGACGCCTGGTTCGCAGTGGAATGGATTGCAATATGGCTTCTCCCCAAGTGACCGCTTTTCAAGAGTGCTTTGAAGTCGTGACGGATCCTCGCGTCACGTCGCGGTGTGATCACCCCCTGCATTCGATTCTCTTTCTCGTGGTCTCTGCGGTTATTTCCGGCGCCGATGGGCCGGCGGATATCGAAGATTTTGGCCTGGAAAAACAGGACGGGCTCGCGCAGTTTTTCGACCTTCCTGCTGGAGTGCCAGGTCATGACACCATCGGCAGGCTGCTGGCGATGCTCAAGCCGCGGCAGTTGCAAGCGGCGCTGCTGCAGTGGATTACTCGCCTGCGCAACGACCATCATCAGGCCGATAACGTGTTCGGTCGTTCGATGACGTACCGAGGGACGCAGGGGACTGCCATCCTGGGCTTCTTCGACCGCACGATAGCCATGACCGGGAATTCCGAAAAATGTCTACGGCGATTACAAGACGTACCAACTCTTTCAGCCCACTGGCGAGTGATGGGTTGGACATTCATGACTCTCACCCAGGGAATTCTGTTTGGATGCACCACCGTCGTCACGGTGGTCGTCCTCTTCGTCGGCTGGCGCTGGGCGAGTCGGTTCTGGTCGTTGCCGTGCCCATCCTTGGTCAGTTGGGCCTTGGAGTCGACCTTCTAACTGTTGGTTGACGATGGGCCGGGCGGGGTTCGTGATTGCGAAGGCGATTGGGTTGAGTCATCCACAGGAGTGAAGGTGTTCAAGCGAATTGTATGGATTGGAGTTGTGATCGTCATTGGTCTGATCGCCTGGACGACGGTAAACGATGCGGTCTGGTCATGCAGCGAACGGTTTTCATACCGCGAGCGGAACAACCACTCGCCCACTTCGTCAGCGGGGAAAGGGACCTTCCACACGTTGCCGTCCAGCCCGCCACGGCCGTCGCCGTCGTAGAATCCGGGGACGGTAACCACCTTGCCGCCTGGTCCTGGGAAGACGCCATCGACCTCGATCCCAAAGGGATTGGGATCGCCTCCCCCTGCCAGGTCCGGCCCGGCCAGTTGGATCTCGATCTTCGCCCATTGGGCGAACGGTCCCAGTTCCGCTGGGTTCAAGCGGGAGGCGACGACTCTTGCCTGGAGGAGGCAACACGTTGAAAGACGAAATGCGAAGAGCAGGAGTCGTTTCATGGAGGTTTAAATCCTGGGTGACCATCGCTTCTGACAACCCTTTTGTTTTTGTGGGCCGCACTCCGCCCCAGTCGCGAGGTTCGCAAACAGGACATTTTCGAGATCTGGACTGTGCCTGCGGAACCAACACGCCTCGCCCCGCAGCACTTCCCGCTGCAGGCCATGAGAAAAGCAGTGGACGCCAGTGCAGTCGCGCCGAATCTCAACGACGGATATGCGGGCAACGCTCCCGATCCAGGCGCCTACGAATTGGGCCAACCGTTGCCACATTTCGGACCACGAAAGAAGTCTGCTCCGCCTGCGGCATATCGGAGATCGCGTCAAATCCAGCCTGTTGCGACCAAAAAACCCCGACTCCCGCGTTCGATCTCCGCGCGATCTGTGATAAGCGGCGTGGTGGGATGATCCACTTCCGGCATCATAATTATCATTTTTCTACCGCTCTCTTTCGTGGGCGACTAGAATGCCATTTATGTGATTGTGTCAAATCCCCGAGCGCCGCTAAAACCAATTGGATTTTGTTATGAGATTGCGCCACATTGGCCCCGTCGCCGTTTATGTATACACCCTTGCGTTTGCGATTTGCGCAACGGGGCAGCAACCTGAGGGCCGCACGGTGGTGCTGCCGGTCCACAGCTACCAGGCTCTGGAGTTATTGCAGCCAAAACTCGCCCCACTCGACGTCGAGTCGCAGCTGGCGATTGATAAATTGAAGTTGCTCGCCGGACCCAGTCGCGGACCCGGCGCGGTTGTTTTCCCCGAGGTAGCGCCGTCGACTGTCGTGGTCCGCTCGGGCGGCGGCCACGGTACAGGATTCATCGTCGACGCCGAGGGTTGGATTTTGACCAACAACCACGTGATCGCAGGCGCCAGCGTCCATCAGGGCACGAGCGCTCGTGTCGCTTTTATCCATTTTGGACATATGGAAGACGGCTTCATGGTGCTGGAGAAGGAGGGCCATCCGGCGTTCATTTACGCCGCCAGCCCCGAGAAAGATTTGGCGCTGCTCAAGCTGATTGCGATCCCCGCAGGCCGCGAGCTGACGCCGATCAAACTGGCCGAAAAGATTTCCCCGCCGGGCTCCGACTGCTTCACGATCGGCCATCCAACCAGCGGCCTTTTCTGGTCGCTTCGGAGCGGCGAGGTCGTCGGCATCGGCAAGTACCCGCATGACCTGATCGACAACATCATGCCGCAACTCACGCTCGCCGGCGCACCGAAGGAGGCGTTCGAACAATCGCTTCGCCAGAGTACTCCGCGAAAGGCCCTGATTTCCAGTTGCGGCATCAATCCCGGCGACTCGGGAGGACCTCTGGTCAACACCGACGGCGAACTGATCGCCGTGAACTTTGCGATCCCCAAACTCGACCAGAAACGCGGCGTTAATCTGGACAAGTTCAGCTACCACGTGCACCTCGACGAGGTGAAAGACTTCCTGGCCGTTAGGCCGGAAAGGCCGGAGGTCTTCGTCCCCAACGTCTGGCCAGCCGCCGCGGCCAGTCGACTGTTGGACTTCGATGGAGACGACAAAATGGAAACCTGGATGTTCGTTCCCGCGCAAGACGTCCCGCCGTCAGGATTGCTGTTCGATCTGGACGGCGACACGCCGGAGACGTTTGTCGAGGAGTTCAAAGCGGGAAAAGCGAAACGCGACCAATTCGAATTCGAATTCGTTCTGCAACTCGCGCCGGTACGGGCGTTCTATGATCGCGACGGTGACGGCCAAGTCGATTTAATTCTGACAGACGCCAACGATGATGGCGTTAGCGACCTGACGATCTCGAAGACGGCCGAGGGCTGGAAACGCCTTGATCGCGACGATCAAGCGGTATATGACCCGCGTTATTTTAATGACCAAGCGACGGGCGAACGTTTTCAAGCGATTGTTCTCGATCGGGTGCTCAAGAAAAAACCGTCAGAAAGCACGGACGACAAAAATACCTCGAACAACAAGGACGAAGCTCCGCCAGCAGTGGCGCCCTGACGTCGAGTATCCCGCGTCCCGGCCAAAATCGGCAACTTGCCTTCCCTAAGGAAAGAGAGCATCCCATGAACCATCCTCCCGCCGCACGAATTGGGCTGATCGCGGGGTGGCTGGTTTCTGTGACCAGTCTCGGCCTGGCAGCGGAACCGTTCCCCGGCGGGCAGAATCCGATGCTCAAGTTTGTACCCGACGAAACCGTCGCACACCTCGCCGAACAGGAGCCAGCTCGCCTGGAACAACTTCGCGAACGACTTGAATCCGCGTCGAAAAGTGACTCTGACGCGGTGGCGAAAGGCTCGGACCCAAGAGAAAGCAATAACGGAATCCCGCTTGCGATCGTGGCTTTTGCTTTCCTGGTCGTAGCACTTGCCACCGAGGTCGCGGAGCCGTCGGAAACGCCCAATATCGTCGTCGACATTGCAGCTGATCTCGGTTACGTCGATGTGGGATTCAAATTCTGCAAGGACATCTCGACGCCGAATTTCGACCGGCCACGAGAACGATCCGACCTTCTTGCCTAACGACGAGCAAGTCGGCCTGCCTGGCTGATAGCGCCGAATCTGGCGCGGGTCGATTTCGCGAACCCATCGAACCTAGCAATTTGGCAGATGAACGCAGGGTGAGTTACGCCGCCCTTCGCTCAAACGATTTTACCAAACCGCCGACGTACGACTTCACTTCGATCTGGTCCATCTTCAGCTTCTCCACCTCTTCCGGTTCTTCCCGGACTGGCGGCAGATGGTCGCTTTCCATGTGAGCACGGCGAGTATTGTAATGGCTCGTAAACTCGGCAGTCAGGTAGTACAAATGCCGCTTGCCGGACACGATGAACCTGTTCAAGCACTGCAGCTTGATCGTTTCGATAAACCGCTCGCATCTGTCGTTGAGGTTGGGGCTCGCTTTGGGCAAGGGATTGGTCCTCAGCCCGCGTTCTTTGAGCTAGGACGTGAACTCCTTGGTGAACTTCGTATCCAGGTCGTGCATGACGATGTCGGGTTTTTTGTCCCGGCCCGCTGTCTGATCGACGAAACAATCCGCTTGCTTCTCGACCCACTCGGAGTTGGGATGCAGCGTCGATTCGGAAACGATCACTTCCCTCGTCGTCATGCACAGCCAGACGAGCACAAACATCTGTCGCAAGCCGGTTGCCGTGACCGAGTTGACGGAGAAAAAGTCGACGGCCCCAAGCGTCTCGGCGTGCCGGTGGTCTTGGCGATTTCGATCACCAGCTCGCGGATCTCTTTCGGCTTGCGCTGCCCGCCTTTGGGATTCTCAGTCTTCGGCTTGCCGCACTTCTCGTCGCGCTCCCAGCGGTAGAACGTCGCCGGCGAGACGAGCGTGATCAGTTCTTCGATGGCTTTGCCCAACGTGAGCAGCCGCTCCCGCTCCGCTGGCT
The DNA here is from genome assembly GCF_007751035.1 of Lignipirellula cremea. Lineage (NCBI taxonomy): Bacteria > Pseudomonadati > Planctomycetota > Planctomycetia > Pirellulales > Pirellulaceae > Lignipirellula > Lignipirellula cremea. The sequence continues at coordinate 506,745 of NZ_CP036433.1, forward strand.
AGGTGTGGATTTGCCCGGGAATCCGAGATCGCAGGATCTTGTTTTCCTCTTTTAGAAATTCGACATCCTTTGCCAGCTCGCTGTCGGTCGCGGAGGCGATGAGGGCCAGCAGAGGGTGGAAAATCTTGGCAGTCATGCTATGGTCATATTCTCTAATCTGGGACGGGATTACACATTCGTTGTACAGGAGTACGTCCTCGATTTCGACCAAGAAAGCGGCCCCAGAAACCGGCTTTTCAGAAGCGGGTTTTTGCGACCGTTAGAGCCGGGAAAGTCAGCCAGATTAGTGCCTTGAAGAACCAACCATGATCCGATCGTTTCTGATTCTCTGCTGCGTTTTCGCTTCCGCGCCGGCGCTTGGCGACGACGTCGCGTCGGTTGCTACAACCAGGATCTGCTTTCTCGTCTGCGGCGATCCTCAGTACCTGGCCGAGCACGCCGACAAGCCGATGAAGCTCGATCCGCTATCCGAGCAGGCCAACAGCGGTTTCGTAAAGCGAGTTCTCGCCCTGCCGGGGTCAAAGCTGCCCGAGACGATGGGCGGCGGTACGGTCGCGACTGATTTGCGTGGTCTGATCAATACGGGGGACCTGATCGACAGCCTCGATAAAAACGGCGGCCAGTACCCCGCGATGCAGCGTTTCGAGTGGCAACGGTTCCTGGCTGACTACGGTCTCACCGGGAAAGATGGGCGGATTCCACTGCCCGTTTATGAGATCCATGGCAACCATGACGGGCCGCAGGGCGACACCTTCGTTGTCGACGCCATCATCGCGCGGAACAAGATCCGATCAGGCGTCGTTAGCGTATCTTCCAACGGGCTGCACTACTCCTGGGACTGGGGGCCAGTGCATCTGATCAACCTGGGGATGTTCGTCGGCGAGGGCGAGCAGCGTCGTGAAGATCATCACTACGCACCCCGTGCGAGTCTGGAGTTCCTCAAGGCCGATCTCGTCAAACACGTGGGCGACAGTGGCCGGCCCGTTATCCTCTCCCACCACCTGCACCTGGACGCCCCAGAGTACGACTGGCCCGCCGAAGATCTCGCCGCGTATTACGACGCGATCCAGGACTACAACGTCGTCGCCATCTTCAACGGTCACACGCACGGTTCTCCGCCAAAACACCGCCGCTGGGATGGCAAACGGATCGGCCCTGATGTCGAAGGCATCGACAACTACGACCCCGACGACGCGGGCGCATCCAAACTCCACAAGGGCATGCCTGTCGGCCTCGCCCACGGCCTGCTCTATGTCGAGATCATCGACCGCGCCGGCGCCGATCACGACCAGATGACGGTCCGATCGTATGTGACCCGCGACAACTGGGAGACGGCTCGATGGGACCGTCTCTGGCAGAAGCAGATCGAATCACCTGACCGCGAGCTGGACGAGCCGGCAACGGCGCCCTGACCCGTAATCGTCCTCTCGGGAGTGCCGAGCCGCGCTCATTCTTCTTCGATAGCAGTTCGCGATCGTGGGCCTCAGGCCGCCCAAAATCTCTACGGAAGATTACGGAGGAACGGCCCGATTACGGCTCCTGTACGCAAAGAATGCATGGTTTCGCAACGCTTTGCAAAAGTGGCCGACACTTCGTAAACGAAGGAATCAACGCTACTTGAGACCGTTATTCGACTTTTGTTGCTGGCGGCTACGGAACCGAAGGCTGCTGCGCAGACTCGATCAAAAGGAAAGGAAATTCCGTCATGCCGAACTTGACAAATACAGACAGGTCTGTACATTGTAGTCATGAGCAAGAAACGAACCAGGAAGACGGACGCCCGACAGCGGATGGTGGAGACAGCCGAGCGACTGTTCTACGCCGAGGGAATTCGGGCCGTAGGCATTGACCGCATCATTGCCGAGGCGGAAGTCGCCAAAATGACGCTCTACAACCACTTTTCCTCCAAGGACGACTTGATTCTAGCGGTTCTCAAGTACCGGGAAGAGAAGTTCGACAGCCTCTTCGAGAAGTGGATGGAACGGCACATCAAGGCAGGCATGGATCGCCTGGAAGCGTTCTTTGCGGCGCTCAAGGATTGGTTTGAAAGCCCCGGCTTTCGGGGCTGCATGTTCATCAACGCCTGTGTCGAGTTGGCGGACGCAGGGCACGAAGGCTCGCAGTTCTCTGCCCAGCATAAGGAACGATTCCATACAATGTTGAGAGAGATCATTGACGAAACCGCTGGAGCAAAGGTAGCGGAAACGACAGCACCCGCCGTCTCACTCTTGGTCGAAGGAGCAATAGTGACCGCCGTGATGGAGCAGTCTTCGAAACCGGCTGACTTGGCGAGGGATGCTGCGCTGGCCCTCGTTTCAAAAACGTCGAGGAAGCGCAGGTAGCTTTCTCTTTTTTTACCCATTCCTATACAGACCTGTCTGTATTTATCAGGAGGATGGAAATGTCGCAATCGACGCCAATCAATGCTGACCAACCCGCCATCGTTTACGGTTCTGGCCGCAAGCCGGACGCCGCCATCCCCCGCCCCGGTTTGGACCTTCGCAGGGGGCGTGTCGCCGTCGTCGTCACCGATCCGCAGATCGACTTTCTGAGTCCGCAGGGGGTCAGTTGGTCGGTCGTAGGCCAAAACGTAACGGACAACAACACCGTCGAAAACATTGGCAAATTGTTCGCCGCATCCAAGGACAGCGACGTGCCATTGTTCATTAGCCCCCACTACTACTACCCCCACGATCACAAGTGGCGGTTCGAGGGAGCGCTCGAACGGTTGATGCACGACATCCAGATGTTTGACCGGCCAGGTGCGCTTGATCTTAACGGATTCGAGGGATCGGGAGCCGATTGGTTGGAGCAGTACAAGCCATTCATCAACGATGGGGAGACGGTCGTTACCAGCCCGCACAAGGTTTACGGTCCTGAATCCAATGACCTGACTCTTCAACTCCGCAAACGAGGGATTGAGCAAGTCGTCCTTGCCGGGATGTCAGCCAATCTGTGCGTCGAATCTCACTTGCGTGAACTCTTGGAACAAGGCTTCGAAGTCGCCGTCGTCGGTGACGCCACCGCAGCCGCACAGATTCCTGGCTACGACGGGTACGAAGCGGCAATCACCAACTTTCGCTTTCTCGCCAGCGACTTGTGGAGTACCGGCGAAGCCATCGAGCGACTGGCCCAACGCCCGTAATCAGCATCTACCAAAGGAGACGACGATGATAAATCTGCTACACCTTGACGCCAGTCCACGAGGCGAGCGGTCGCACACACGACGCCTCACCGCCGAATTCGTTGGGGAGTGGCGGAAAGCCTATCCGCTTGATGCCGTCACCTACCGAGACATCGGACGAAACCCGATTCCTCATGTCACGGAGGATTGGATTGCTGGTGCATTTACGCCATCGGAAAGACGCACAGGTAGCATGAGAGCCGCCCTTCGCCTCAGTGACGAATTGGTTGACGAGTTTCTCACGGCTGACCTCATCGTGGCGGGGATTCCATTTTACAACTTCGGAATGCCCAGCGGATTCAAAGCGTACATCGACCAGATCGTTCGAGTGGGTCGCACCTTCTCGTTCAACCCTGACAACAAAAAGGCCCCGTTTCAACCTTTGTAACCCTTCAGCCTTCTGAAATCGCTCTTGGCTGATTTCGACAAATTCGTTCTGTTTTGGGGATCATGGACGCTTCCCTTTCTAACGACGATGGCCTGGTGGACGCCGCCTTTTTGGAGAAGGTGCTGCGTGGGCGGTTGAGTGAGGCTGAGGCTCGAACGTTTGCTGCGGCCGGGGCCGAGATTATCGCCTTTACCATGCTGGCGCTTACGCAGCGGGTCGCTGGTCAGCAGGCGGCCGGGCCGAACACGCCGTCGGCCGCCGTTCCGCCGTACGCCAAGCCGACCGCTTCGCCCAGGAAAGGTCAGCGGCGACGCGGCGGACAAAAAGGACATCCCGGCGTCACCCGACCGCCGCTTCCTGAGCCGGATCGGCGCCGCGAACTCCAACTCGATTGTTGCCCTGAGTGCCAGGGCAAGCTGCAGCGAACAGGCGACACTCGCACTCGCCGCAGCGAAGACATTCCCGACGGCCTCAAGCCGGTCATTACGGAAGACATCCTGCATCGCGACTATTGCCCGACCTGCAAAAAACGCGTCGAGCCCAAGCCGCCCGACGTCCTGCCGAACTGCACGCTCGGCAATCGCACGCTGGTCCTGTCGGCCGTGCTCCATTACCTGCAGGGACTGACGATCAGCCAGATTGTCGACACCTTCAACTTCCATCTGCGAATGAAGGTCACGCCGGGCGGGCTCATGCAGATGTGGCATCGGCTGGCGACTCTGCTGTTCGCCTGGTACGTGCAGATTCAAGCCGAATGTCTCGACTCGGCCCGGCTCAACGCCGACGAAACCGGCTGGCGAGTGCAAGGCAAGACGCATTGGCTGTGGTGCTTCGCCGGGCCGGATGCGACTTTCTATATGATCGATCGCAGTCGCGGTTCGCCGGCGTTACAAAAGTTTTTTACCAAAGCCTTCGAAGGCGTCCTCATTACCGACTTCTGGTCGCCGTACGATGCGATCGTCTGCGCCGACAAACAGAAGTGCTGGCCGCACCTGCTGCGCGACATGGCGAACGTCGACGAAAAACACGCCGGTGACAAGGTCTGGCAGTCGTTCGCGCGGCGAGTGATCAGCGTCTATCGCGAAGCGAAGAAACTGCACGCCGCCAAGGCGACAACGGTTGCGGTCGACTACGACATCGCCGCGATGCGTTTAGAAAGCCGACTGGCGACCATCGCCGGCGAAGCCTGGAACCACCCCGACGCGGCCCGCCTCGCCAAACGCCTGGCGAAGTACGGCGACCAGCTGCTGACCTTTTTATGGCACGACGACATCCCCTCGGACAACAACCACGGCGAGCGTCAGATTCGTCCGGCGGTGATGATCCGCAAGAACAGTTACGGCAACCACAGCGACCGCGGCATGCTCACCCAATCGGTACTGATGACGATCTTCCGCACCCTCAAACTGCGAAATCAACAACCGCTCGAAACGATCCTCGAAGCCCTCGCGAACTACGCAAAAACCGGAAAAATCCCGCCCCTGCCGCAGAAGGCTGAATAGTTACCAACCTTTGACCTTCGGAAAGCGACTGATTGCCGTCGTTTCTCGTGGTGACGGGGGCTACGGACCCGGAGGGAGAAATGAAACACACAATCATCTCGATCCGCATTTACGAACGGCTTTCGACTTCATTGGCGTGTCGGATGTGACCATCGTGGCTGTCGAGAACGACGAACATGGCGGAACAGCCTTGGCGGAATCGCTGACCGCCGCCCGTGAGACACTTAGCAAGTTTGTAGGCTCGACCAGGTTGACGCCTTGTCTCGCTTGACGAGGCAGGCCGACGATCCCGTTCCATTCTTTGTTCTTTCCGAAAGAAGCTGCAATGAAAAACAAAGCCACTTTTTCGCCGGCTGTCCCGTCTGTATCGCCGCCGAACAAACCGTCGCCAACATCCATCCGACCACCCTTCACATTGGAATCCGCCATCGCCAAGGTTCGTGCCGCCGAAGATGCGTGGAACAGCCGTGACCCGCATCGAGTCTCGCTGGCCTACTCGGAAGACTCGCAGTGGAGAAACCGCAGCCAGTTCATCCGTGGCCGTGAGCAAATTCGAGAGTTCCTGACTGGCAAGTGGGAAAAGGAACTTGACTATCGGCTCACCAAGTCGCTCTGGAGCTTTACGGAGAATCGGATCGCCGTCCGCTTCCAGTACGAATACCACCACGCCGAGGGACAGTGGTTCCGAGCTTACGGCAACGAGCTTTGGGAATTCGACGATGAGGGTCTGATGCGGCGTCGAGAGGCCAGCATCAACGATGTTGCCATTGAGGAAGAGCAGCGCAAGTTCCATTGGTCGGCGCCCGGCCCAAGACCGCAAGATGACGCTGGCATTCCCGATGTCGCCTGAACTGACAATTCAATCCACTCCACCGTAAAGGAATCAGGAAATGCACGAATACCCTAGCGACATCGCCTTCACGCCTGCCGTCAAAGCGATCCAAACGGCGAAGGGTTCTCGCGCTTCTTACGGCAAGATGGAGGAGCGAGGAAGTTGGCAAACGACCGTCACGCCTGAGCTTGAAGCGTTCCTTGCCGATCTGGATATGTTCTACCTCGGCACGGCCAACGGCCAAGCTCAGCCCTACATCCAATACCGGGGTGGTGCGCCCGGCTTCCTGAAAGCCATCGACGAGAAGACTCTGGGCTTCGCTGACTTCGGTGGCAACCAGCAGTACATCAGCTTGGGAAATCTATCGGAGAATCCCAAGGCGTTCATTTTCCTCATGGACTACGTGCATAGCCGTCGCATCAAGCTCTGGGGCAAGGCGAGGGTCGTCGAGGGAGATGCTCAACTGGAGAACAGACTTCGTGACCCGGAATACCCCGGCAAAGTTGAACGAGTCGTTCTCTTCGAGATTGAAGCATGGGACATCAACTGTCCGCAGCATATCCACAAACGGTTTCCGCAGCGGGAAGTTACTCCAGTCGTCGAGCAGCTTCACCAGCGAGTGCATGAACCCGAAGCACAACTGGCGACGTTGCGGCAGACCAATACGCTCTGACGGCAAATCAAAGACTTTGATTTTGCGAAGTAAGAAATCCGTGCCTTACGGCGTCCAACAGTAACGACCCCCAATTATTTTCATCACAAGGAGAACAAGATGCCTCGAATTCAACCTGTCAATCGAACCACGGCTGACTCGAAGACCGCCAATCTACTCGGATCGGTCGAGAAAAAAATGGGCCAAGTACCGAACATCATCGCTACGATGGCGACCTCCCCTGCCGTCGCCCAGGCATATCTCGGATTCAGCCAGTCGCTCTCCACCGGCCAGCTTCCCGCTCGCTTGCGGGAGCAGATTGCGTTGGTCGTGGGCGAGACGAACAACTGCGAATACTGCTTGGCAGCGCACACGGCGCTGGGCAAAGGAGCCGGTTTGACCGAAGGAGAAACCTGCGATGCCCGCCGTGCGGAAGCTAAAGATGACAAGGAACGAGCCGCTCTCCGGTTCGCTCGCACGATTGTCAACGAGCGTGGCCGGGTTTCCGACGAGGATGTTCAGGCCGTGCGACAAGCCGGCTACGACGACGGCGAGATCGCTGAGATTGTGGCGAATGTCGCTCTCAACATCTTCACCAACTACTTCAATCATGTGGCAGGCACGGAAGTCGATTTTCCCGTCGCCCCAGAACTGACAGCAGCGTAATCAGGCAGACAAGCACCCGGTCGGCATAAGCCGACCGGGTGCATTTGCGATTGGTGTCCAAGGAGTCCAGCAGCCAACACCATGAGCCAAGACAAAGAACCACTCTATGCGGCCTTGTTGCACGGCGACGACCAACGGGACTCGGCTCTTTCCGAGTTGCGAGTGGTTCTCGTGCGCCATCTTCGCAAGGCATTGTCGAGTTACGCTCGTGCCGACGATCCATTTCTGGAAGACGCCGTACAAGATTCACTCTTGCGAATTCTTGAGCGGCTCGATCAGTTTGAAGGCCGCAGTCGGTTTGTCACTTGGGCGACGACCATCGCAATACATGTCGCCATGTCGGAACTTCGACGATCTCGCTGGCGGGATGTGTCGCTCGACCAGGTGGTTGACGAAACATCGCCGCTTTCTCGGTTTGCGACCGATGATAGCTCGGGACCCGGCAACCAGGTAGAACGAAATACAATTCTTGAGAAGATGCAGGAAGTTATCGACACCCAACTCACGGAGAAGCAGCGAACGGCAATATTGGCCGAGATGAATGGGATGCCGCAGGAAGAAATTGCCCGGCAACTTGGGAGCAATCGAAACGCCGTTTATAAGCTGACGCACGACGCCCGCAAGAAGCTGAAGCAAGGGTTGGAGGCGACCGGATATGGCGCCGACGACATTCGTGCCGCCTTTGCCAAATAAGGACCGAACCATGCCACTTTCCAATATAGAACTAGAAGCCTTGCTGCGGCTCGTCGGCCTCACCAATGACAAAGAGATCAACTGCGAGCAGTGTCTTGCGCTGGTCGCTGAGTTTGCCGAACTCGAACTGGCTGGGAACTCGGTGCCAGAGGGCCTCAAGATGGTCGAGCAACATCTGTCTGTTTGCTCGGAGTGCCGGGAAGAGTACGAGGCTTTGCAACGGGTGTTGGGTGACCTGAACAACGAACCGGGTAATTCGACGTAAGACCCGACCGCCCCACAGCGTTTCACAGGAAACGGTTATTTCCAGAACCACTCTTGTAAACGCCAGCCCAAAAGTGCAGCGCTTGGCAGGTGAAAAGTGTAGCGCTCGGGATGAAAGAAATCTGGGCTTAGGTTAGTCTCGGGATAGAGAGGGCGTCAAGCCAACCGTCCCTCCTCTGGAGGAGCGACGGATTGTGGCGATTGTCGCCGTCGTTAGGTTTGCGACGGTTTTGATGAGCGACGACGCCTGGCATCCTGCAGGCGGTAGCTCGCGCCGCCGGCCTCCAGGATGTGACAGCGATGGGGCAGTCGGTCCAGCGCAGCGCCGGTCAGGCGTTCGCTGCCTGCGGGCGATGGCGTGAATCGCCTTCACTTGCGACGCTGCGAGGCATAGCCGTTTTCGTGGTGGCCGTTGCCGTTGGCATGATCCGCGTGACCGTTTGACGGCGGATACGGGCCGTTGACTTGACCGTTGCTGTGACCATTGGAAGCCTGGGCGTTGCCTTCCAGTTCTTCATCGACCGACGCGCGGGCCATGCGGAAGAGTTGCCGCACCCGTTCCCGCAAGGCATCGGGTTCGCTCGCCAGGCCAGCTTCGACTTCCAGTTCCAAGTGGACGCTCGGACCTCGGGAGCCGTAGTTGGCTTCGCCGATCTTTCTCGACAAGCCGACATTGAGTTTCAGCATAAGAATAACCTCGTTTGATCAGGTGTCGTTTGCGGCGTAACAGGCAAGTCTTCGCCAACACCCACATCTGGGGCAGTGCGAGTTTTCGTTGGGTCTCACCTGGGCGACTTCGTTGCGGTATCCACCGCTTCGCGAAATTGATCGCGCAGCTTCAGGCTCTCGTGCCCTTTTGTTTTGTAATCCTGGATTTGACAAAACAGCGCACCGGCCACACCGGTATGAGGATTACCCCAGGTCAATGTTCCCGAAGAACCGGTGTGATAAAAGGAGCCGTCCTGGTTCAAAGCCCACCCCAGTCCCCAGCCGGAAGCTTGTTCTGTCAGCATCGTTCGGACGGACTCTTGGGACAGGACTTTGCCATCGTTACGGATAAACATTTGCGTAAACTTGACCACGTCCGCCGGCGTAGAGAACAAACCTCCGTCCGGCATCGCCATCTTGATTTGCCAGGCGGGATCGAAGCGAAAGAAAACCGTGTCGTCGCGATCGTCTTCCCGTCGCACAACCTCCGCCATGCGACTTGCGACCGAACGCGGCGGCGCGAAGTAGGTGTCTCGCATTTCAAGCGGATCGAGGATTGCGGTTTGCACAAACCGGTCATACCGCATTCCCGCGCGCAGCTCGATGATGCGCGCTAACAGGTAAGGGGCTGCGTTAGAGTACGCCACCCGCGCGCCAGGTTCGAACAACAAACGTGTTTTTGCCAACTCGTGGACAACCTCGTCAATGTCACGGGCGTACCAGTCGGCTTCAAAAAAGAATGCGGGCCTTAACGGCGGGTTGGATTGAATCCCCGAACTGTGGCTCATTAACTGACGGATCGTGATCGGATAGTGCTTGCCACCGGGCCCAGTCTGCTTTTTGAAGTCCGGCAGGTACTTTTCGACCGGATCGTCGAGAGCCAATTGGCCGGCGTCCACCAGCTTCATGGCAGCCGCCACGGTGACCGGTTTTGTGATCGAGGCAATCCAGCAAAGCGTACGTGGGGTCATGCGTCGCTGGAGACGCGTGTCGGAATGACCGTGCGCCTCTTCTCGCAGAATTCGTCCATGCTGAGATACCAGGCCGATCGCCCCCGGCACTTTTTTGTCAGCTACTGCTGCCTTGATGACTCCGAACGCGACATCAAGATCCGTTGCCTGCCCGACACACGGCAAGCAGCCAGGCATCAGGATCAGAATCAGAATGCACCTGAACATGCGAAGCCTCTCCAGACGACCGGTTCACGTAAGACGAATGCCGCATGTGCGAAGTCTAAAGGTCCCTCGTGACGTTCGCAAGGAACGTGACAGCATGCGATTTCATTCGGCGGAAGGCTCGGCCGGACCACAAGGCACGGCCGCAGAGCGGAGTCACCTTTGGCGTCGTGCAGACGCCGCCAGATCGCTTCTGAGCGTTCGACTTCCCCTTCTCGGCAGTCGCTTCGACGGTCGCCGCCTGATCCAACTGCAACCTCGAATTCGTATCCGTTCGTTTGGCAAGTCCCTCCACTAATCAACGAAATGGAACTTTGATCCATGGGAAGTCGAAGCCCGGGCGAAGTCTCCGACCCAAAAAAACCGGGGTTTGTCTGCAGAACCGAAGGGGCGAAGATGTAGAATGTCAACCGCCAATTTGCAAGAGACCAACCCGTCGGGCTGTCGTCGCCAATCGTTCGGGCGCCGTGAATTTCCCGAAAGGTCCCAGAACCTGGTCGCCGCCGTAATATTCCTCGAGGATCAACGGCACATAGGCCGCCAGCAGATACAAGGGGAAGCCGCCTAGTTCCATGGTGATAAGAATGCCGACGTGCATCGACACGCCAAACCATAGCGAGGCGACGCGTGTACGGCGATTCCAGACCAACAGCGGAAAAAGCGTTTCCCAGGCTAACACCGACCAGGTCGCAATCTGGGTCAACCAAATCGGCAACTCGAGTTGTTGTGGCGAAAAACGCGTTAATGTTAGATCCTGCATCACATAATAGAGGCTGTCGCCGTGCGTCCAGCTCTCTCCGGAGAGCTTGCAAATGCCGCTCGCGGAGTACATAAAGCTGAGTTGCACCAGCAACAAACGGAGCGCCCAAGGGTGAACAAAGATTTGCGGAACTGCGCCGAGCATTCGCCGGCGGCGCCAGGCGTCGATTGACCAGGCCGCTCCGCAGGGAGTAAGCATCAGATACATCAGCAGGATGCCGCGGATGTGATCGCCAGCGTTGATGGAATTGACGTTCAAGTTCGTGAACGAGACGGAAAGCACCCACACAACAATCGCAACGGCGCGCGTATTCCAGCCGAGCAACAGACAGATCGTCGCGCCCATCCAGACCCACATCGCTAGCTGCAGGGCCTGGCCATCGCCGATCCCTTGCAGCAGCGACCAGTTCCAATTCGACTGTTGAAACATCCAACTGAAGAAGTGCGGCGCGCCGGTGCTCCTTTCACCATAAAGGGCCGTCATCTGAGGAAGCATCGTCAACAGTTGGTCGAGCAACAGCACGGCGGCTACGCCAATTCGTAATGCGGCCAGCAGTTCACCGCGGACCGGCGCCGTAAACCAACGACCGCCAAGCCAGCGGGGCAGCCAGGGTTCAACGCCAACGACTTCCTTTTCTGGCGATTCTGTTTCTCGTGTGGAGCTCATTGGTCGGTCTCCGCGTTCGCGGCGAGTAGGTCAAACGGTTGTAAAACGAATACGTTCATCACGGGGTCGTATGCTTCCAGCGGCAGATAGTCATCGGGAGGCTCGGCGCTGGGAACCCAGCGGGCCAATGCAACACAGTACGGCGCGGCCGGGCGATCCTGTCTTTTTGCGTACGGAGCGGGAATCTCATATCCACGAACGTGAACAATGACTTCGCTGGGCGCTGGCGCGTCCGAGTGAAGGTCGAGAAAGGCTTCGACTCGTAGCGCGACCCACGCTTGCAGAATGTCGTATTCCCGCGCCAGCTTGTCCTGAATCTGTTGGCCCCAACGCGTCTGCGCGTCAAGTTCTGATTCACCGGCGCGCCAGGAGAATCCCGGCGCCAGGTTCTGCTCAATGCTCCGCAGGCGATTGCCTCCAAAGCGAAGGTAAGAGTCGGGGTTCGACGGCTCATTCTCCGACAACAACCAGACCGACTCTTCTATGCCTTCCCAACGCAGTTCGCACGCCAGAAAACAGGATTGATCGGCCACGTTCGGTGCGAACAACGACCACCTTTGCGGCTGCTCGGTGATCTGGCCGTACTTGTCGATCAAAAAAATCAAGGACGACGCGCCGGCCAGGGCGGTCGGATTGGCGCCGCGCCGACTATCGTCGAGGGCGGCGGTGTACTTCTCTGAAATGGCGGGGAATCGATGCATTACGACCTCCAGAGTCTCCAATCCGTTGGCCAGCGTGAGATAGAAAAGTTGCCAGATGATGAACGCGCCCAGCCCGACGCCGGCAGCACGCCGGAAAACGGAACTGCGGCGATCGTTGCAGGGCGTCGCCATGGGATTCCTCCTTCTAAAAAGCGAACGAAAAAAAACAGCGAACAAAGAAAACGCCCCGCCCAGAGCAGGCGGGGCGTTGAAAAAAGGGACCAAGGAAAACCAAGACTACTTCGGAAACTTCGGCGGCTTCAGATCACGCGGCGGGTGTACATAAGGCGCCCTGATGTCGCGGGGAAACGTCGGAGGAGTCTTTTGTCGCGGCGAAGGCTTCGACTGCGGCGGGGGAAAGCCTTGCATGCCGCCCGGCCGTCGCCACACTCCGTCGTAGTAATCCGGGTTCACCTGCGACTTGGGTCGGATCGGCGGCGTCTTGATTTTCTTGTCGTGGACAAAGTCGCGCCACGTGCTTGGAGGCGCCGAGGGCGGCGGAGCATCTTTCGCTCGCGGAGCGTTGGAAGCGCCCAGACCTTGGAATTGAGGGCCAACCTGCGATTTGGGTCGGATCGGCGGTGTTTTGATTTTCTTGTCGTGGACATAGTCGCGCCAGGTGCTCGGAGGCGCCGAGGGCGGCGGAGCATCTTTCGCTCGCGGAGCGTTGGAACTGCCCAGACCAAACGTTCGAGAGGTCGGCCGGGGCAACATTCGGGAAGGCAGTTGTCGGGCGCCGGGATTCACCGACGCGCCGCGGCCGCCGAAAGGAAACTGCGCCGAAGCGACTTGCGTGGAAGCCGCAAACGACCCAATCAGGGTGAGAACGCCTAAGACATTGATCCATGAAAGTCTCATAATATGTTTCTCCAGTGAGAGTTCTTGTTGATGACACACACAGCGTGTGTCGCCTCGCCCTAGGGATTGCCGTCGTCCGGGTGCAACCGGACAACCGTTTCAGAAAAATGAAGATTCGAGCCTGACCGAGGGCGCAAGTCGCCGAATCGCGACCCTCGACAGCTTGGCGGCCTGCACTGGTTGTGAGACATTAAATTTTCTTGTCCGGCCGATGCCGCCTACGGCAATCTCTCCAGGGGCGCGCGTTTTCCAGGCGCCCCGCACTCGAGGAGATAATCAGGTGAACGAACAACTAGCATGGCCGAGCGATCAGTGGATGGCGGCGTTGGCGGCGGGCGATTCCGCGGTCCAGCAGGAATTTTGGAATCGTTACGCGGGGCCGTTACACCGCATCGCCGACCGACAGCTCTCTCAAAAACTCAAACGCCGCGTTGATCCCGAAGATGTGGTTCAATCGGCCTGTCGCACGTTCTTTCGTCGTGTAGGAGAAGGGGAATTCGACCTGGCCGATCAGAACGATGTCTGGCGGCTGATGCTCACGATCACCCTGAACAAGGCGCGCATGCAGGCCCGGTTTCATGGGCGAGATCGTCGTCGCATGGATCGCGAACAGGCCCTGCCCGAAGATCCCGGCCAAGGGATCTCTTTCTACGAAGAAGGATTAGCGGAGGTGGATTTTTCCGACTTTCTCGACGCGCTGTTGCGGCGATTGAGTGAAGAGCAGCAAGCCATCTTGAAACGCACCTTGGAAAGCCAGACGCAGGATGAAATCGCGGCAGCGATCGGCTGCAGTCAACGTACGGTACGCCGGATGCAGGGTCGCATCCGCGAACTGTTGCGCGAGATTCTTCAGCAAGACCTGGAGCTCGGAGAATCAGAATCGCCGAGTCCATCATGACCGATCTCGATGAAAAAGCCCGCCAGGAGTTCGAATCCGATTGGCTCAAGGGAAGCCAAAGCGATATCGCCGACTATCTTCCCCGCTGTGAATCGCCGGCGTATCTCCCCACGCTGGAAGAGCTGATCTGTATCGATCTGGAGTTCCGCTGGCGTCAGCCGTGGAGGATTCGCACCACCGCGGAAGTCTCCCAGCCGACGTCGGCGAGGGAGCCCTGCCTGCTGGAAGATTATCTGGACCGCTTCCCCAAACTGCGTGAGCCGGCAATCCTGCAGCGACTGATCGAGCAAGAGGTTTGGGTGCGCAAGCGCTCGTCGAGTCCGCCCACGGCGGAAGAGTACCAGCGACGCTTTCCGGAACTGCAGTTGATGCCCTCTACCTGGCGACGCGCACTCGGCGACGCGCCCACGGCCCCGCTCCACTCGACAAGCGGCGCGCCCGTGGCAAAGCGACCGGACGGCGCCGGGCCGTTCGGTCCCTATCAGCTGCTCAAAATACTGGGTCGCGGAGGCATGGGAAGCGTTTATCTAGCGCATCATTCCCCGACCAACCGCGAGGTGGCGATCAAGATTGCCAAGATTGAAGGCTTCTCAGCCAACATGCAGGAGGAAATCGCCAGGCGATTTCAAACGGAGGTTCGGGCCGCCGCGCAAATTTCGCATGCGAATGTCACGCCCATCTACGACGCCGGCGAAATTGACGGCGAGTTGTACTACACGATGCCGGTTATCGCTGGCGATCTGGCGGCGGAGACGCGCCGCCAACCGCTTACCAATGAGCGCGCGGCGCACGTGATCGCTCAGGCTGCGCGGGGCGTTGCTGCAGCGCACGCGTGCGGCCTGCTACACCGCGATCTGAAGCCTGCCAACCTGCTTTACGACGTCCAAAGCGACCGTGTGTTGATCGCCGATTTTGGATTGGCCCGCATCCACGCCGCCCAAGAGCAGTTGACGCGGACCAACCAGCATCTCGGTACGCCGCCTTATATGTCGCCTGAGCAAATCCGCCAACCCAAGGAATGCGACGCTCGGTCCGATATCTATTCCCTCGGCGCCACGCTGTATCATCTGCTTACGGGCAGGCCTCCCTTTCAAGCATCAACCCCCGTGGAAACGCTGCGACAGGTCGCCGAGGACGATCCGGTTTCGCCGCGTTTGCTCAATCCGCAAGTCGATCGCGACCTGGAAACGATCTGCATGCGATGTCTGCAGAAAGAACCGGCGTTGCGATTTCAAACGGCAGGCGAACTGGCTGATGATCTTGAGCGGCGTCAACGGGGCGAGCCCATTCGCTCCCGTCCACTGGGTTTCGCCCGTCGGCTGCTGCGGTGGCGACGCCGTAATCCCGTGCCCGCGGCTCTCTCGGCGGCGCTTGCCGCTGCGCTGCTCCTCGCGGCGGTCACGGCGGGCATCGGATGGCGCTCGACCAACCGCCAATTGAGCCGCGTCGTCGCCAACAACCGACAGGGCCAGGCGGCGCTCAATGAGTTGTTCGCATTCGTCCGCACGGAACCCCTTTTTTCCCAGCCGGGGCAAGAGTTGGTGCGGGAAAAATTGCTCGAGCGCGGACTAGAGCATTACACCTTGTTGCTCGAACTTGCCGAGGAGAACGAAAGCCTGCCGATCGACGTCGTCGCAGCACGCACGGCGAGGGCGTTGCTTGCGCTCGAATTGCACGGCGCGGAACCGGCAATCGCGCAGTTGGAGGCGGCCATTTCTAGCGGGAAAAAGTCGCCTCCCGCGCTGCAGCAAACGGCCGAGCTGCAGGAAGTGCTGGGCGACGCCTATAACGGGCTCGGTCAGGCCCGGCATCGCCTGGGCGAATATCGACAGGCGGCGGTCGCTTTCGACCAGGCGATCGCCTTGCGCACCAAGGCTGCCAGGCATCCGACCGCAGAGTCGCAACGCAAACTGGCGAACGCGCGGATGAACCGCGGTCTCACCGCTGCTGCAGAGGGCGACATTGTCGGAGCCAAACGCTTTCAAGAAGCAGCGCAACAGATGCGTCAAACGTTACTTGCCCATACTGATCACGACGCCAGGCTGCAACGCGACTTCGCGCAGGGGCAATTTAATCTGGCCCGCCTGGAGCTGCAGCAAGGCGAGCCGGGCAGCGCCGAAGAACTGCTTGGTCAGGCGACGCTTCAATTCGAATCGCTTTCTCAACAGCACCCGACCGACGCCATGATCTGGCAACGTTACATCGAGTGCTTGTTGATGCAAGCCATCCTTGACCATCAACACGCCGCTCCTGCCGCCCCGCCCGTTTCCCCGTCGCTAAGCAAGGCCATCGAGCTTCTTCAGCCGTTGGTGATGCTTGCCCCCCATAATCGCACCTATCGACTCCGGCTGATTGAATTGCACCAACAAGCGATTGAGCAACTGCTCGCAGGCGGCCGCGGCGCTCAGGCGGAGCCTGTGTGGCAAGTCGTTGACGCCAGATTACTCGCGCGAATCGACTCTACGGATCAACAACCCGACGTGATTCGCCTGCGACTGGAAAACTTGCGACAACGGGGTTTGATCTCCCTTGCCCAAGGCGACCGCACTCGAGCGAAAACGGAATTGATGGCCGCTGTGGCGGCATGGCGCAACGCAACGACACAATCAACAAACGAACAACTGAAATCGGCGTCATCGATCGAAGAGTGGACCACACTGCAACAGTTGGCGGATTCGTTGTAGCCCCGGAAAGAGAGCGGGTCGGATTGAGACAAGTTTCCGTCGCCGACGGTCGATAAATAGATTACTCAAAAGTTTTTTAAAAACTCCGCCCCCCAACCACTCATCGATTCATGGCCAGACGGATTTGGCTTTGCTGGCTCGCAGCCGCATGCATTGCGGCGGCGCCTTTGGTTGGTTCTGCGCAAGATTTCGACGAGTCACCGAGCGCCCCTGCGGAATCGCAACGCCCCCTGGCGGTGAACCCGTTCCCCGGTTCAAGTGCTGCGTCGCTGGTAGCTGAGACCGATTTCCTCAGTCCCTTCGCCAGTTTTTTTTCTCCGGCGCGGCAAGCTTCCACAACGATTGATCTGCAGTCGTACTACCGGTCCCCTTCGCGATCGCAGTTACTCGCCGTGCCGGAGATGTTCGGCGATTACCGCCGGGCCGGGCCAACGCTGGTGATTACTCCCGCCTCGGGCTTGCTGCCGGCTCTGGCAACCGAAATCCCCGTCGGCGCCGCGATTTCCGGTTTGCGCGCGGCCGAGAACAATCACGCATTGCCGGCCGACCGGGTTTGGGCTTCTTTTAACTATTTTTCGAACGCGTACGACGTACAAACCGACGGCAGTTTCGGACTCACGCCGACCAGCCGTTCGCAGTCGCTGTATCGTTCGGTCATCGCTGTAGAAAAACTGCTGGATTGCGGCCAAACATCGCTGGAAGTACGCATGCCTTTTGGTTCCGCGCTCAATACAACCGGCGTCGCTGGCGCCGGTGCGAACGTCGCGGGGTTTGGGGTCGAATCCAATAGTCTGGGGAATTTGAATCTGTTGCTGAAGCGACTGATGTATGCTGATGAGTGTCGCGCGTTTTCGGTTGGCGTGGGACTGGAACTGCCAACGGGCTCCTCTGGAGCAATTACCTACGGCGCGCTGCATGCTACTGTGGATTCCCAGGCGGTGCATGTCGTGCCGTATGCGGCCTACACGGAACGCTCTGGTCGCTGGTTCGGACATGCCTTCGCCCAACTCGATATCGCGGCCGGCAGCGACCCCTTCCAGGCGACGCTTAACGGGGCGACGCCAGAGCTTGCCGGCAAGATTGACCAACCCGTTCTGCTGGGGATGGACGCCGGTCTCGGCTACTGGTTGCTGCAGCCTTGTTGCCCGCAAGGTCGAGGCTTAGCGCTGTTGTCGGAGATTCATTCGACGCTCCCGATCCATGATGACGACGACGATTTTGTCGCCGCCGGCGCCTTGGGAACGTTTGCGATCAACTCGCCGCCGCCGGCCTACGAGGTGCTGCATCTTACGGCCGGAATACACGCCGAACTGGGCCAAGGCTGGTCGCTTCGTTCCGGCGTTGTCTTTCCCATGCGCAAGGAACGAGTGTTCGACGCCGAGTATGTGCTGCAGATCAATCGCACTCGATAGCCGACGAAGGCGCTGTCCTCTCAAAGTTGGTAGCTCAGAAAACCGTTATGAGCGCCCTTGCCAAGGCGAAGCTTCGACTCGCCGGGAACCCCCATGGGAACGTTTTCATCGCGTGTTTCATGCGGAGCCTCAAATCCGAAACGCTGTCGCGCATGATCTGCCAAGGAACGAGGGGAAAATAACTTCGGTTTTTATATAGTGAGCCGAACGCGCTAGCGTCGGGCGGTTCTACTCCTGTGAGCCGAAGTTATTCTTCCCCAGTTCCCAAGGTCAGAAGTCGCCGTGGCGCAGCGGAAGGTGCTGCGGGAGTGTCAAATAGTACGTTCCTTTGGGATGGACCTCGATCGCCTTCTGGAGCTTCTCGGTTATCTCTTCTTCCTCCGGCAGACACCACTGCTTGCACCACATGCAAATGGGTTGGCTATTCCTGTTGTACGTAGCGAGGATCACGTGCTCCTTGCCATAGGCCTGTTCTACGGCGTCCTGGAAAGCAACGACTGATTCACGCCTCATGTTGGACTGTCCTGACAGAATGGAAAGATGCTTCGGGTTTTCGTCGGCTTGTTCACGATCGGAGGGGACGTTTGCCGGTTCCAGGGCCGCATGGTCGTCGGACGCCCTGGACTGAATCGCGCTCGTAATAACTTCGGCGACCTGCCTGGCCATTTTGCCGTACGCCGCGTCGGTAAAGGGGGCGGGCGAGAGCCTTTCTAACTCGGGCAGGACCAGGGCATGAAGGTCATTGACTTGAATCTGATGCTTCTTCATTACGTGCTGGGCCGCGTCGAGATACTCCCTCTCGATCTCAGGCGTGATCTTGAACTCGGTCTTGCATCGGTTGAGCATCGTCGCCTCGGCCTCGGGGCACATGGATGCCCCAGTCCTGGCGTGGGGGACTGGTTTCGTCCGTTTCAATTGGAGTCGCGGCATTAGATTTGCATGTAACAGGCCGAAGTGTGATTGCATTGGCGGCTTGGAGATGACAATAGCGATTCGACGCTCCGGCTCGGCGGATCTGGCAAGAGTGAATGATGCTTACGGATGAGGGCCTGTCGCCATGAACGTACGTCCATTCGACGGTTCAGGCCTGGCGCTGAAAATTGCTGGCTTGTAATTTCTCGATTCGCTGGGAGGAGAGATTGCGGGCGTTTTGCTCAAGCGATTGGCCTGGTCGGAAGAGCCGAGCTAATACCCGCGGAGTGCTCGCGCCTTGGGACTTGCCGCGGTAGAATGATCCAATCTTTAGCCTGGGGGAGAGAATCGACGTGACCATGAGTTCTGATGACCACAGCGCGCGCGATTTTGAATCGCTTTCCGATCGTGAGGCACGCTTGCGCGCTATCCTGGAAACGTCGGTCGAAGGAATTATTACGATTGACGAACGTGGCCTCATTGAATCCATGAACCTGAGCGCGGAACAAATGTTTGGTTATTCCGAGGCGGCAGTCCTGGGCAAGAATGTCACCCTGTTAATGCCGCCGCCTTATAGCGAGGATCATGACGCCTATATAGCCAAATACCTGCAAACGGGTGAGAAAAAGATCATCGGCATTGGGCGGAATGTGCTAGGCCGCCGCAGCGATGGCGCTACCTTTCCGATGCATCTTTCCGTGAGCGAGGTGCGGCTTTCCAGAGGGCGTTTTTTTACGGGGTTTGTGTACGACCTGAGCGAGCACGTCGCGACGGAGACCAAGGCGCTTCGCCTGGGGCGGATTCTCGAAGATTCCCTGAACGAAATTTACATGTTCGACGCGCGCACGCTTAAGTTGTTGACCGTGAATCGGGGCGCCCGGGAGAATCTGGGCTATTCGATGGAAGAGCTTTTGGAAATGACACCGCTCCATTTCAAAACGGAATTCACTCCCGAACAGTTCGACGCGATCCTTCTTCCGCTGCGAGATCGCCAGGTCCGCGTGGTGGAATTCGAAACCATCCACCAGCGCAAAGACGGCAGCCGCTACCCGGTTGAAGTACGCTTGCAATTGGATCCGCGTTCCGACGATCCTGTGTTTGTGGCAATCGTTTCCGACATTTCCGAACGGAAGAAATTCCAGCAGGAACTCGAAGGCCTGGTGGGCGAACGCACCCGTCAACTGGAAGCGGCCCAGGAAGAGTTGATTCGCAAAGAGCGACTGGCTACCCTTGGCAAGCTGGCCGGGGGCGTGGCGCATGAGATCCGCAATCCGCTGGGCGTGATTCGCAACGCGGCTTACTTTCTTCAGCAGGCGTCCAACGACACCGACGAAGACGTACGCGAATCTTTTAACGAAATTGAACGGGCGCTGAATTCCTCCAATCATATCGTGGGAGAGTTGCTCGACTATGCACGGGATCCGCAGCCGAACCACACGGCGTTTTCAGCCGACGAGGCGCTCGCGAATGCGCTCGCCGCGTTTCGTGTGCCGCAGTCGATTCATCTGGTGAAGGAGTCCCAGCCGGGACTGGACTGCATCGGCGATCAAGGCCAGATTGAGCGAATTTTGTTTAACCTGCTGAACAACGCCATTCAGGCAATGCCGCATGGGGGGACCCTTGCCATCGATTGCCGTGGCGCTGAGAATACGGTTGTGTTTGAAATTGCCGACACGGGAGTCGGTATTCCTTCCGAGCAATTGAGTCAAATCTTTGATCCGCTATTCACGCGGAAAGCAAAGGGAATCGGTCTGGGCCTGGCGATTTCGCAGCGCTACGCGGATTTGAACCGGGCAGCCATTCATGTTGAGAGCGCGCCCGGTCAGGGGTCGACCTTTCGGCTGACGTTGCCTCGCGTTCTCGAGCCCGGAAAAGCCGACTAATTACGCCATGAATTCAGACCTTTGCATCCTGATCGTGGATGATGAGCCCGACCTGGCCAACAGCGTCCGCCGAATTCTCCGTTTGGACGGGTACCAGGTGGAAATCGCAACGTCGCTCGCGGAATTGCTGGATCGCGATAACTGGTCGGATTACTTCGCCATTTTGCTGGACCGTCGGCTGCCCGATGGCAACGCGGATCAGATTCTGCCTGTGCTGAACGAATTGGCGCGCGACACGGCGGTGATCATGATCACCGCCTATGCGGATCTGGAAGGGGCGTTAATCGCGCTGCGTCATGGCGCGGAAGATTTCTTCCTGAAGCCCGTCGACCCAGAGCATTTGCGGGCCCGCCTGAAGCGTCTGGCGGATCTGCGACGGGTGGAAAGCGAACTGAAGCGGGAACGAGCATTCGCACAGATTGTTCTCGACACAACCCAGGCGCTGATCCTGGTGCTCAATGGCGAAGGCCGGGTGCTGCGTCTCAACCGTTACTTTGAAAGCTTGAGCGGCTACCGCCAGGAGGAACTCGTAGGCAAGTCGGTCGACTCCATTCTTCGTCCTGATCCGAAGGAACTGCCTGGCGAGTCTCCCGAGCAGGCGCCTTCGCTTCCGAGGCTGCATCCAGGCTCGTTACATAAGCTGCGTTTCAAGTCCGGGCAGGAATGCGATGTCGCCTGGTGGACCGCCCCGCTGAAAAACGAGCAAGGTCAAATCACCGAATTAATTTGCGCCGGCATGAATATGACGGAGTATAACCGTCTGCAGGAAAAGCTTATTCAATCCGAGCGACTGGCGGCGATCGGCGAAGCAATGGCCGGCTTGACCCATGAAAGCCGGAACGCTTTGCAACGCAGCCAGGCCTGCCTGGACCTGTTAGCAGATCGGCTCGACGATCAGCCTGGTTCGCTTGAGTTGCTCGAATCGATCCAGCGTGCGCAGGACGATCTCTATCGCCTTTACGAAGAGGTACGCGCCTATGCCGCTCCGATCCACGTGCGGCCGCAACGCTGCGACGTCGGCGAAATCCTGCGCAAAGCATGGTGCGACACCGCCGTCATGCGCGAGGGTCGAGACGCCAGCCTGGAAGAACACACCACAGAGGTCGATCTTCACTGTGAGGTCGATGCGTTTGCGCTAGGACAGGTGTTCCGCAACATTCTCGAGAACGCCGTGCAGGCGTGCAGTGATCCTGTACGCATCGAAGTGGAGTACGCCGCCACGACCGGAACGGCGGCGCCCTCGCTGTCGATTACGATTGGCGACAATGGCCCCGGCCTGCCTCCCCAGCATGTGGATCGGGTATTCGATTCGTTCTTCACGACCAAGACCGAAGGAGCCGGTCTGGGCATGGCGATCGCCCGCCGCATTTTGCAAGCCCACGACGGTCAGATTATCGCCCGTTCGTCCCGCGGCGGCGGAGCCGAGTTTGTTACAACGTTGCCCAGAAAATCAGGAGAGTCATTGCACTAACCGAGCGTCCGCACACGGTGCTGCAGGCAGTGAGCTTGTGTTAGTCGGTGTACTTTTTAGTCGATGTACTCGGCCTGGTCGATTTCGTACTTTTCCAACAGGCGGTACAGGCTGCGACGGCTTACGCCAAGGACTTTGGCGGCTTGCATTTTGTTGCCGCGTTCTCGTCGCATCGCCTGCACGACCAGACTCCGATTGACGGTTGCCAGGTCGGCTTCGGGCTGAAGCGTTTTGGGAAGACCGTGGCTGTGCGGGACGAGCACCTCTTGCGGCAGGTTGCGCAAGCAGATCCATTCCTCGTCGGCTAACAACTTGGCCCTTTCAATGGCGTTCATCAGCTGCCGCACATTGCCGGGCCAGTCATATTTTTGCATCGCCTCCAGGGCGGCGGGCTCCCATTCCCAGCCGGGGCCGGTAAACTTGTCGGCCAGCAGCCGCACATCGTCGCCGCGTTCCCGCAAAGGCGGCAAAGGAATCGTCAGAACGTTAATCCGGTAATAAAGGTCTTCGCGGAATCGTTTGGCCGCGACTTCGTCGGCCAGGTTGCGGTTGGTGGCGGCCAGAATTCGCACCTGCACGCGGCAATCCTTGACCGATCCCACGCGGCGCATCCAGCCGTCTTCCAGAACGCGTAACAGTTTCGGCTGCAGGGTTGGCGACAACTCGCCGATTTCGTCGATGAAAAGCGTGCCGCCGTCGGCAATCTCAAACAGGCCTTCTTTGGCCGTAACGGCGCCGGTAAACGAACCTTTCTCGTGGCCGAACAACTCACTTTCCAGCAGGGCTTCCGGCAGAGCCGCGCAGTTAATGACGACCAGCGGCTGCCTCGCCAAGGGGCCGGCCTGATGAATCGCTTTGGCGACCAGCTCCTTGCCGGTTCCGCTTTCGCCTTGAATCAGAATCGGTTTGTCGGTCGGACCCACCCGTTCGATCAGACGAAAAACCTCGCGCATGGCGGGAGACTCGCCGACCATCCCTTCCGTCCTCGCTTGCGTTCGCTCGATCACGGCCCGCAGCTGGCGATTTTCTTTGCGAATGCGGCCCGCTTCCGCTGCTTTGTCGACAACCGCCGCCAGATGCTTGAAACGCACCGGTTTGGTGAGAAAGTCATGAGCGCCGAGCTTCATCGCCTCGACGGCGATTTCAATGGTGCCATGTCCGGTGAGCATCACCACTTCGATTTCGGGATTGCTTTCCCGCAACTTCGTCAGGAGCTCGATACCCGACATGCCCGGCATCGACATGTCGAGAATGGCGACTTGAAAAGCCTGCTTCTGAACCTGTTCCAGCGCCTCTGCTCCGCTGGCGGCTGCGGCCGTATGGTAGCCGTGTTCTTGAAAGTACTGGGCTGACCGCTTACGAATTTCGTCGTCGTCGTCGACGATTAGCAAGTCGACAGGGCGTTCGTTATCCATGAAAAAGGTCCGTCTTGAAGAACAAAAAATCGGGGCGCCCGCCCCAGCTTCAGCCATTGGAATTGTCATAACAAGCCTGCGGCTTCCGGTTTTCTGGTGGGACATTGGCCAGCAGGCCGCATCGCAAAACCCAAGGGCTGAACCACTCCAGCATTGCGATCAAACGCCTGCTTGCACCGAAGTAACGACCATCTTCACTTCCGGCTCCTGTTACCAGGCCCCGAAGGCGGTTTGGCGACGGTTAGCATCAGGTCGATGCCTGGCTGCATCGCGTTTCGCCAGGCCTGTTCCAGGTCAGCCGAAAACTCAGGATCGTGCAGCGCCAGAGCCTCGCACAAAGCATCCACCCACATGGCGTACATTTCCGGCTTCACTTTCAATTCCGTATGCCTCCTGCCGATTCGCTGGATGACCTCACACTCGGCCGGACACTCCGCAAAGAGCAACAGTTCTAACAGCGACTCTTTTAGCATTAATTTCTGATGCGGAAAGTCCGTATGGACAAACATCAATTGTATTTCGGGAGACTTGCGCAGAAAGATTCCGTAGAAGGTATCAAAGAACTGATCCGTATGGCGGGCGCGATGGTAGCTGGCGATAACCGCCCCGTAAATCGATTTCATGGTTTTCGCGCCTTTCTCTGGAAAAGTAGTCGGCCGCAGATTAGCGGCGGATCACCAACACCGGGCAATGCGCCAGCCGCACAACTCTTTCGGCAACCGAACCTAGAAGCAGTCGGTTGAAACCGGTTCGCCCATGAGAGGGAAGCATGATCAGATCCATGTTTTCCTCGGCAGCGAATTCCGCGATGCAATGGCCAGGGTCGCCCACAACCACGTGTCTGTGGAGGCCTTGGTATCTGGGGTCCGCAAGCCGCTGCTGCAGCGCTTCTTCGGTGTGTTGGATTCGCACGCCGTCGTCGATCACTTGCCAGACTACTCCAGGTTCCACCGAAGAGATCGAACCCAGCACATGGATGACCCAGATGTTCTCAGGGGATTGAACCACCTCCAGCGCAGAATCCACAGCTTGAATAGATTCCTCAGAAAAATCCACCGGGACGAGAACTCGATCGGGCGAAGTAAAAGACATCTTATTACTCAACAGCAAACGAGGAGACAGGACAGCCGAGCCGGGCATCGCCCTTTCCTGAATATCATTTGCACATTCCGCGCCGTCGAAGGAGGCGACTCGCAACCCTTGCCAGGCTGCCCCCGGATCGGGCGGAAACAACAATCAGGCCCCTGATTTCCCTCGCCGACTGTGCGGCTTCGCACAACTCACGGCGAAATCGCACGCCAGAAGCCTCTGCCGCACAGTCATCACGGGGAGAAATCGCAAAATTCGCAAGTGCGCACTCCGGCCCCTGATTTGCTTCTGCTGTGACGGTGATGGAAGAGTAAGTTTCGAATCATTGGAGGCGAATACTCGGTCATCACTTGTCACTTTTTGAGGAAACGCTTTATGAAACTTCATCCCCATCTCTGGCAAATCGGCGTCCTTCTTCTCTGTGCGACGGCGTTCACTTCGGCGCTCGTTTACAGCCAGGAGCAAGCGGACACCCCGACAACGAAGGTGTTCATGCAGGTAAAGCTGGTTCACGCCCAGGAGGTTCTGGAGGGGTTAGTCACCGAAGATTACGACATGATCGCCAAGAGCGCGAACCAGTTGGCGCTCTTGAGCCAGGACGCCCAGTGGCACGTTCTGCAGACGCCTGAGTACACCCGGCGCAGCGAGGAATTTCGCCGGGAGATTGATCTGCTGACGGAAGCGGCCCGCGAGAAAAACCTGGATCGTGCGACTCTGGCCTATGTCAAAGTCACCTTCCACTGCGTCGATTGCCATAAGTATGTTCGGAAATCGCCGTAGTCCGCCCGGCAGTATTCCAACACGAACAAACGAAACAGCCGAAGGCCGCGCGATGAACATTTTTAAAAATATCCTCGTATCCCTCGATACTCGCGATGAAACACACCCCGCGCTGAACTGGGCGGAGCCGCTGGCAAAACAGGCGAACGCCCAATTGACGCTTGTCGATGTGCTGCCGGAACATCCGTGGCATGTGCGCGTGGCGGTCAATGACTATCCGCAGGTGCGGGAGACCTTGTTAAAAGAGAAGCGTGAACGGGCGGCAAAGATCGTCGATCAACTTCAAACGCGCGGCTTCGAGGCTTCGTACGTCGTGCTTGAGGGGAAGACCTCGACCGAAGTGATTCGGCAAGCCATGCGAAGCGCGCACGACCTGGTCGTGCGCGTCGCGAAAGGTCCCCATAGTCGACGGCCCGGGCGCATGGGGAACACCAGTTTCAGCCTGCTGAGAAAATGTCCCACGGCGGTGCTTGTCGTCCCAGCCGACGTGCCTCCGCGGTACGAAAGGATTCTGGGAGCAGTCGATCCCGTTGTTCCCGATGCAGAGCATGAGGGACTGAACCGTCAAATTCTCGAGACAACGAGCGAACTGGCTGCATTGCATCGGGCTCAGTTCTCTATCCTTCATGCGTGGAATATCTGGGGCGCCGAACTACTGATGCCGCGACATCAGCATGAGGATTTTCGCGAGTGGGACAAACGGCCGCGACAATGGGTCGAAAACGCCATGCAGAAGCTGCTTGCCCCCTTTGATCTGGGGTGCGACGACGATCGCGTCAGCCTGGAAATGGGAGATCCGGTCGAAGTTATTCCTCGGTTCGTCGCCCGCGAGGATATTGACCTGCTGGTTCTGGGCGCCGTTGGACGTTCGGGCCTGTCAGGATGGGTGATGGGCAACACCGCGGAGATCATTCTGCATCACGTGCGCTGCGGCGTCCTCGCGCTCAAGCCGTCTTCCTTCCGGTCTCCTGTACCCGACCATTAGAACGCGTCTCGCCTGATTCGTTGGGCGGGCTGCGATGGACTTGCCGGAAAGGACTTCGCGCGAACAAAGGCGGCGACAAATGGCCCAACCAGGCGTGCTGAATCTTCCCGAAGTGTGCGGTACAGCCCGCAGAGATTCCGCTCGTCGCTGGGCCAGGCTCGTTGAATACCGTGTGGGCGATAAAAATTCTTTTTGGCGCGCGGTCTGCACTGGAATAAAGCAGAGTGACCGCCGCCGTCACCCCGACGCCCGGCAGAAAGACCCCTGGCGGCAAATGCGGCCCCGCAACATGAAAGGAGTACGAAATGAAATTTAACAAGATCGTATTTCCCACGGATTTCTCTCACACAGGCGACGCGGCTCTGTCGTTCGCGACCGCGTTAGCCCGGGACACGGGGGCGGTCTTGCTGATCGTCCATGTCGAAGAGACGCCGCTGGCGTATGGATCCGGCGACATGTACTACGGCCCGCCCAGCCCGGACCCGGAACAGCTGCAGGCGATGTTAATGAAGGTTGTGCCGGACGACCCCGCCGTGGCCTGTCAGCATCATCTCATCACAGGTCATCCGCCCGAAGCGCTGGCGCGTCTGGTCGAAGAGGAAAACGCTGACCTGATTGTGATGGGCACGCACGGACGGTCCGGTCTCACGCGACTGCTGATGGGCAGCGTCGCGGAGCAAGTCGTACGCCGAGCGCCCTGTCCCGTTTTAACCTACAAAAAACCGGCGACGAAGCTCGCCACGGATTAGCCATGTTTACTTCAGACGACTCCCATACCTGGCTGCGCCATCTGCAGATTCAACATCGCAGCATTAACGATCGCTTGCTCCGCCTGGAAAACGAGCGGATTCCGTCGCTAGAAGCGCTAGTGGGACGACCCCCTTCCCTGCTCCTGGAGGACCTGCAGGAACTGCGAACCGAGTTGGTGCAGCATTTCCAGCAGGAGGAAGAAGGCGGCTGCCTTGAGGAAGCGTTGTCTCGTTGTCCCAGTCTGTGCGAAGAGGTGCGGCGGATCGAAGGCGAACATCCGCAACTGCTCCAGGATCTGGACCAAATCATGGATTCGACCCAGAAGCAGTGGGATTGCGAGGAAGCCTCTCGCGTCAAGGAAGCGTTCCAGAATCTGGCCCACCGCATCCGCGCCCATGAAGCGGCCGAGAGTCGCATCCTGATCCAAGGATTCGGTACGCATGCGGATACGGCCTGAGGTGAAACGTTCCGTCCCTGAACGGCAGGTCGCCGTCCGCTGCGACCATTACGATTCCCGCAAGATTGCGGCCAACGCAGCGGCGCCCTGCCCCGATCGATCATCTGACTTCGCTAGCCCGACGCGAGGATTGCGAAGAAAGCTCACAGAGAAAATCGTTTCCTGATTCACGCAAACTGCAGCATTGTGCGATTTTCTTCGCCAAGGAGCACCCCTGAAAATGAAACGCTTCAAAAAGATTCTTGTGGCCACCGATACGCGATTTGCGGATCACCCGATCGTCCAGCAAGCAGCGGAAATCGCTCTTCGCAACAACGCTTCGCTGAAGATTGTCGATGTGGTGCCGGAGTTTCCCTGGACGGTCCGAATGACCCTGGCGAATCATGAGCACATGCGGGAGCTCATCGCCCAAGAGAAGAAGACGGCGCTCGAAGCACTCGCGGAACCGATCCGTCAGACAGGCGTCGAGGTAGAAACCCAGGCGTTGCTGGGCAAAACGTCGATCGAAATTATTCGCGAGGTGATACGCGGCGGTTACGATCTCGTGCTGCGCGTGGCCAAGGGCCGCGAGAGCACGCATCAGGGGTTCTTTGGCAACACCGGCAAAAGATTGTTGCGGAAGTGTCCCTGCGCCGTATGGCTGGTGGCGGCCGCCGCGCCGGCGAAGTTCCAGCAAGTGCTGGGCTGTGTCGACACTTCATCTGGAAGCGAGATCGACGCGGAACTGAACGATCAGGTCTACGAACTGGCGTCCTCGATCGGCGCGTTTTATGGCGCCCGATTCTCCCTGCTTCATGCCTGGTCGATCTGGAATGAACAGATGATCAGGACCCGGATGAAGCCAGCGGAATTCGAAGTCCTGGAGAAAACGAACCACGATCAGATTGCAGCGCTGCTGGACAAGTTTCTGGAAACGCACGGGACCAACATCCGGGCGGACAACATCCAGATGGTCAAAGGCGACCCGCCGGCGGCGATTGCAGAATTCGTTTGCGACAACCACGTCGACCTGGTCGTCATGGGCACCGTGGCTCGATCCGGCGTGACGGGGATGTTCATGGGCAACACGGCTGAGCAGATACTGGACCGCATTGAATGCTCGGTGCTCGCGTTAAAACCCTCCAGCTTCGTTTCCCCCATTCGCCTGGACGATTGAACGGGGATGTCGGGCAGGTTCTGACCCAGGCTGCTGAAAGTCCACCACATCAGCAGCGAACCGAGTGCGCCGCTAACAACGCCGTTCCACTGAAGCCAAACCGGATTCAGCCCCTCCTTCCACCCTGTCGGCGGCTGGTGCTTTTAGAAAGCCCCAACTGCAGGACGGCGGGTGTCAAGTTTGGTTTTCACCAGGACGTTTACTTTATCTGCTGTTCGCGGAGGATGCATTCTGCAATCGGGGGATGAAGCGAGAGTCCCTTGAAATCGAAGGGAGTGCGATCACTCTTGTTCTCTATCAGGTCCATGCTCGCAAGCACGCAGGCGTGCATGTCGTTGATCGAGATCTTTTGCTCGTTCATGACCCTGGCGCTGATGGCGTTAAATTCGATCTCTGATCCGGGGTCGTGCAGATTGTCGTAAGAAGCATGCGGGATCGGCGTGGTGCTCGCCCAGATTAGTTTGGCTCCCGTTGATTTGAGTTGCTGGACAATCGCCCTCAGGTTCTTTTCGTACTGCTGTGGCGTGGCAACACGCACCCCGCCGGCGAGTTTGCTCATCGCGCGAATGGCTTTCGTGTTGGGGTCTTTGTAGTGCGAGTCCGCGAAGCCGAAGTTGAAGTAGATCACGTCCCACTTCTCGCCAGCGAGCATTCCACCAGGCTGCGAGATGGCGAAGCCGGAGTCGCCGACCGGCATCCTGGGAATCACCAAAGTGACTTTCCCCTCCAACTCACTGGCGGCGGATCGAGCCATATTGCGATGCGCGTTATCGCCAAGAACCCGCACGCGCGGCAAGGGTTCTGCGGCTCTTGCCGGCGACCCGAGCAGGAGCACCAGCAGCAGGAGAATGACCAGCTTCAATACCCTCATGGATCAGCCCATCACTTCGGTCATTTCGCCCGTGGGAACGCGGGAAAAAAACTTCGGTATTTTTCTCGACAGGAACCACGAAACCTGAGCAGCCCAAGCCGGCTGATCCTGTGGGCCGAACGCGCTAGCGTCGGGCCGTTCTTCGGAATGAGGGAAAAAAACTTCTTCGGTTTTTGTATAACAGCGAGGACGTTCAACTTTTACTTATGCTTCACCTGGTGATCAAACCGCCAATCTCTCCTGCAACGGCTGGAAGATAAAATGAGCGGGTTGAAAAATCGGCATCGCGGAAAAGGGGAACTCACGCAAAGGCGCGAAGGCGCAAAGAAGGAGGAAGAGGTGTGAGAAGGAATTCGCCACGACCCTTGTGGATGTCGCGTTTCCGATTCCTGCCAAACGGGAAAAATCGCCGAAGTTATTTTCCCCCGATTCCGTGCTATCGGCGAACTTTTTGGTCGGCGCATCGACAGCGTTCAGCATCGAGACAAACAGGTTGGCCAGCGGCTTCTTCCTTTCCAAGACATCCTGGTTCATCGCCGCGTGGCGACTCGTCCGGTTCTTCGCGGACCGGCGGCAGTTGGTCTCGCTCCATGTGGGTGCGGCGAGTATTGTAATAGTCGGTGAGCTCGGCCGTGAGGTAGTCCAGGTGGCCGCCTTTGGGATTCTCGTTATTTGGCTTGCCGCCCTTCTTGTCGCGAATCCCGTGTTAGAACGTCGCCGGCGAGACGAACGTGATCAGTTCTTTGATCGCTCGTCCCACGGCCTTGCCTGGCTGCGACAGTCGCTCCCGCTCGGCTGGCCTGGTGTAGATGCGAGACCGCAGGATCTTGTTTTCCTCTTACAGATACTCGACATACTTTGCCAGCTCGCTGTCGGTCGCCGAGGAGCAGCAGAGGGTGGAAAATCCAGGCGGTCATGGTGTGGTCCTGTTCTCTCATCTGGAACGGGATTATACATTCGTTGTACAGGGACAGGTCCTCGATTTGGACCAGGTAGAACGCCCCAGTATCCGGCTTTTCGGAATCGTTTTCAGCGGTCCTTACAGGCCGAAAATTCGCCGCAGATTCACGCAGCAGCGGCGCTGCTGAAGGCCGGTTTGGAAGCTCGCAGACGTCGAGCAGTGGGAGAATCGAAGTGAACAACGACGACGAGATTGGCCGAGCTGAAGGGGAGCTGCGATGACTCTTGCTACGCGACTTGAGACGATGGCGACCGGACCGGCCGCGCACCAGCCCGCTGCCCTGGATGCAATCCGCGAGATCGAGGAGGAGCTTGGCTTCGACCTTCCGGCGGACTACACCGCCTTCCTCCAGCGATCCAACGGCTTTGACATCGACGTCGATCCTGTTGTCGAGAGTCGCTTTCGGCTCCACCAGATCGAGACGATCATCGACAAGTCGCACGGTTACGGATTCGATGTGCGAGATCAGCAGATCGTTGTCATCGGGGACGACGGCGGCGAACACGCCTATGCCATCGACTTCCGCTTCGACCCCGTGCAGTTCGTCCGCGTGAGCTACTACGACCACGACCGAAGGAGCTTCGAGTATCTCGGCGACTCGCTGGAAGTGTTTGTACGGAATGTGTTGGAAGATACGAAGCTGAAAAAGCCGAAGGGACTTGCGAAGCGGAAGAAGAAGACCGAACTGCCGAACAAGGTGGACCGGAAGCGGAAGCCGGAGGATCCCGGTCTCGCTCTGATCTTGAAAGACCACCACAGCGAGGTCGCCGAGCCCGCGATCTTCGTCAAAGAACTCGGCCAGTTCGTGTTCCGAGGTCAAAATGGGAGCCATGTTCTCGACCCGGACGACGGAAATCCCCATCCACTGCCTGGAGAGGCTCGCCGCAGCTATCCCCCGTTCGCCTACAATCCGCCGAGGAACTCGCTGATCGGCAAGGTCTATGAGCCAGAGCAACACAAGTGGTTCGTAGGTGAGTTCGACATCGAATCCGGCGAGAGGATCGGGACGTTCCCTGACGAGCCACACGTGCATAGTCAGCTAATGCAGATCAGTCCCGACGGAGGCTCCCTCGTGGCGGCGGGACGCGATTTCTATCTTGGGTTGCACGACACCGAAGGGGCGTTCGGCGGTCTTGCTCTCTTTGACACGGCAACCCGCGAACTCCGGCGCCGTTTCTTCTCGTGGCAGGACGGTACGCCTGGTCTTACGATCAACGCTGACGGGTTACTCGTTCACGTGAGCACGCGACGGGAAGGTGATCGTGCTCCGTTTCGCTCGTACCGCGAGATTCTGTTTCGCTCGCTTGAGACCGGGGATGTCGTACGCAAGATCGAACTCAAGGAAAGCTTCCCCCGCTACTACTGGCTGAGAACAACTTCCAGCGGTCGACTGCTGGCCGTCAATGGCGACCACATCGTCTGTGAGATTCACGACGATGGCGGGGTCACGCAACCCATCGGTCCGCGGCGGCTCGCCGAAACGAACAGCCTCGCACTTGTCGGCGACGATCGCCTGTTGATCGGCACGGGGGCCGGTTCTCTGCACCTGCTCGACCTGGCGACGGGCGAGCAACTGTGGAGCGCGCGGCACCGACGCGGATGCTGCGGGTGTCTTTGTGTTTCGGCTGACAATCGCTGGGTGCTGACTGGCGGTTTAGACGCCGGACCCACCCGACTGTGGCGGCTGCCGGATTGACGACTCCTGCACGTAAAGAATGGGTCGCTTCGCAACGCTTTGCAATAGTGGCCGACACTTCGTAAACTGAGTAGTCAAAGCAACTTGAGGCCGCTATTCGGCTTTGATAGCTGGCGGCTACGGAACCGAAGGCGCTTCAAAAGCAGGGAGTACCGACCCATGGAACCCCAGACGGTCGAAAGACTCGAAGAGAAGATTGAAGAGGCGCTCGCCGAGATCTTCGTAAAGAGGGGAATCAAGAAGCTGCCGCTACTGCCCGACCGACGCACGATGCACCTCATGGCAAAGGCGGCGGTGACGGTCTATGAGGCGGCGATCGAGAACCGGCAAACAGAGAATTGACCATGAAAACATCGTTGCTGCTCATTCTGCTCCTCATCGGGCTGATGTCCCCGTGTTCGTTCTGCCAGGAGGGACCGCCGAAAGAATCGCCGCCCAAAGACCAACTCGAAGCCATCAGCCCTGGCGATCACACCCGCAGCCTGATGATGGGCGAGCTGAAACGGAAATACCTGGTCCATGTCCCCCAGGACTACGATCCGACGAAGCCTGCGCCGGTCGTGCTGGCCCTGCACGGAGCGGCGATGGATGGCTCGATGATGGTGTGGTTCTCCGGCCTTAACAAAAAGTCCGATGAGTCCGGTTTCATCGTCGTCTATCCCAGCGGTACGGGCGTGGGGCCATTCCGCACGTGGAACGCGGGCGGTTTCAAGGGCAAGATGGCCGAGGGAAAGGCCGACGATGTCACCTTTATCCGTAGTTTGCTGGACGATCTCGCCGCCGTGGTCAACGTCGACGAGAAACGGGTTTACGCCTGTGGCATGAGCAATGGCGGCATGATGTGTTATCGGCTTGCCGCCGAACTCTCCGACCGAATCGCCGCCATCGCACCCGTGGCTGGGACCATCGCCATCGAGGAGAGTAAACCGCAGCGGCCTGTACCGGTCATTCACTTCCACGGCGACAAAGACAACCTTGTTCCCTTCGGGAAGGCGCAGGGGAAAGCGTCTACGTTCATCAGGTTCAAGACCGTGGAGGAATCGCTCCAGACCTGGATGAAGCTGAACGCTTGCGAAGAGAAGCCGACGACCGACACGCTTTCCCAGGATGGCGACGAGATGAAAGTGACGCGACGGCGTTACCAGGGCGGCAAGGACGGGTCCGAGGTGGTCCTGATCCTGATCGAAGGAGGCGGTCACACCTGGCCGGGACAGCAGCCCCCCGTGGGTTTCATCGGCAAGTCGGCCAGGAATATCTCAGCCAACGACCTGCTGTGGGAATTCTTCCAGCAGCATCCCATGAAGTGAGCCATTCAACGATGACCGAACCAACCTTCCGCAAGCCTCACGAAGGCCGCACTATCGCCGTCGTCGGCGATGTGTACCGATTTCTGGCGACCGGCGACGACACCAACGGCAAGTACGCCATGTGGGAAGCGATCGTTCCTCCGGGCGGCGGTCCGCCTCCGCACATCCACAGCCGGGAGGAAGAGTCGTTCTACATCCTCGAAGGCGAGATCACCTTCACGGTCGGCGAGCAGAAGATCGTCGCCACCGCGGGCGCCTTCGCCAACATGCCGGTGGGCAGTCTACACAGCTTCAAGAACGAAACCGATAAGACCGCACGTATGATTCTCTCAGTGGCTCCTGCTGGCTTGGAGAAGATGTTTTTCGAGGTCGGCGTGCCGCTGGAAGAAGGTTCAAAAGATGCCCTGCCTCCGACGAAGGAAGAGATCGAAAA
Organism: Lignipirellula cremea; assembly: GCF_007751035.1. NCBI lineage: Bacteria > Pseudomonadati > Planctomycetota > Planctomycetia > Pirellulales > Pirellulaceae > Lignipirellula > Lignipirellula cremea. Next base: position 540,954 of record NZ_CP036433.1, read on the forward strand.
GTTGTTAGCCGTTGCGCCAAACTATGGGGTCGAGATCAGGGCGCCCGGGCATTGAAAAAACGGGAGATCGAAATGACAGTCTGTTTCAAAGTTCTTGCGTATGTACTTCTGCTGGTTGCGTTCCACCACTGCGCCGCTGCGCAGGAACGACCGCCGCTGATCGTCGCTCACCGTGGGCTGCTCCAGCATGCGCCCGAAAACACCCTGGCAAATTTCCGAGCATGCTTTGAACTGCGTTTGGGTTTTGAGTTCGACGTCCAGCGAACCAAGGATGGGAGCCTGGTCTGTATTCACGATAAAACGGTAAATCGAACCACCAATGGAACAGGCAACGTGGCGGAATTGACGCTGGAGGAGATTCGCCAGCTGGATGCGGGTAGCTGGTTTGACCCAAAGTTCGCTGGCGAAAAGGTTCCGACTGTCGAAGAGGTCTTGAAGTTGATAGCCGATCATGGCCAGACAGAAGTCCTCATCGCCGTTGATTTGAAAGCTGATGCGGTTCAAGAGGAGGTTGTGCGCATGGCTTCGCAGCACAAAATACTTCACCGACTGCTCTTCATCGGCACGACGATCTCCGATTCTTTCGTGCGGCAAGACATCAGAGCCGCTTCCCAAGCGGCCCAAACTGCTGTCGTCGCCAACAAGGCGGGCGAGTTTGCGGATGCGCTGGGAACGACGGAGGGTGATTGGGTCTACTTTCGTTTTTTGCCAACGGGAAAGCAGATCGAAGCCGTCCACCAGGCAGGCAAGAGGGCGTTCATCGCCGGGGCGACCGTGAGCGGTAACATTCCTGAAAACTGGCAGCAGGCCGCAGAGGCAGGGATTGATGGTATTTTGACCGACTACCCCATGGAATTGGCGGCGTTGCTGAGGAGAGACCGAAGCCAATAGAACTGGCCAAGGCGCGAGGGTTCGACCAGCGACGACTTCACAAGCACAACGAGGAGCGAGACTTCCCTTACCGAGGGTTCAGAGTTTCAAAAGCAGGACACTCCGTGTTTGGCGGCAACCTAGGTTGTTTCATCCCTTGTGGGCGTTCATCTTAAGCGATGGCGTCGGCAAATTGAATTTTGGTTTCCGGAGCTATCATGTCGTGGTTCCGTACTTCGCAATCATTTCCAGCAGCGATCGCTTGTCGAGCGGCTTGGTCAGGAAATCCGTGCAGCCAGCTTCCAGGCACTTCTCGCGATCTTCCGACATCGCATTTGCCGTGAGCGCGATGATGGGAAGGTTGATTCCCTGATTACGAACGGTTCGGGACGCTGTGTATCCGTCCATGATCGGCATTTGCATATCCATCAGCACCACGGAAATGCGCTCGCCGTTGCTTTGCGATTGCATGATCCGGTCAACGCCTTCCTGGCCATTGCCGGCAGTGATGACGGTCGCCCCTGCTTGTTCGATGAAATTCTGAGCGAGGAAAAGGATATCGCGGCGATCATCAACAATCAGCACTCGGCCCGTCAGTGCGATTTCAGCACCTGGTTCGTTCGGAGTTGAATCGACAATATTCGGGATGCGGAATTTTACATTCTCAACGGATCCGGGATCCAGCGTAACCGTGAAAGAACTACCGCGTCCCAGCTCACTTTTGGCGTAAATATCGCCGCCAAGCATCTGGGCGAGTCGACGACTGATTGCCAGGCCGAGGCCGGTCCCGCCAAAGGATCGCGTGTTGGAAGCGTCAATCTGGGTGAACGGCTCGAACAGTCCTTCAAGCCTGTCCGGCTCGATTCCGATGCCTGTGTCGGTTACTTCAAACTCCAGCTGACCGGTTCCCTGATTGAATCGCGAGCGAATGCTGACGCTTCCTTCGGAAGTGAACTTGATGGCGTTGCCAACCAGGTTCAGCAGGATTTGGCGCAGACGCGTGCCGTCGGTTTCGATGGTTTCCGGCACTTCGCCGTGGAACTCAGCGGCCAGGTGGATCTGTTTCTCTTCCGCCCGCACGTTCATCAGGGAAATGACATCCGCCAGAATAGACTGCGGAGAAATTCGCTCGCGATCCAGCTCCATCTTGCCGGCGTCAATTTTGGACAGGTCAAGGATGTCGTTAAGAATGTCCAGCAGGAACCGACCGTTGCGTTGAATCGTGTTAACACATTGCTTGTTGTCGGGGTCTTTCAGGTGTTCTCCCAGCATGTCCGCGTAACCGAGGATCGCCGTCATTGGCGTGCGGATTTCGTGACTCATGTTTGCGAGAAACTCGCCGCGCGCCCGGTTGGCCGCTTCGGCCTGCTTGCGCGCGGTCTGCAGCTTCTCTTCGTATTCCTTCCGATCGGTGATATCGACCACCACCTCGATCGAGTGGGTCGCCGTTGGAGAAGTGTCCGTGGGCGATTCGCTAAAGTAAACTCGCTTGCGGAGATCCAGCCATTTTGTCGAACCATCTTCGTGAACGATGCGATGCGCCGTAGAAACGAGTCCGGAATTGGCGCCGCGACACGCCGATTGAATCTTGCTGAGCAGCAATTCGCGATCGTCGGGATGGACTCGATCGTAGATTGCTGAACGCGGAACCGGCAGGTCGGGCGGGAGGTTAAAAATTGCAGCGGCGGTGGAATCAAGAGTGGCTTCATCGCTTTGATAATCGACCTTGATGACGCCAAATTTTGCCAGGTCGACTGCCAGTCGCAATTGCCCTTCGCTTTCTCGCAGCGCGAACTCGGCGTTTTTGATCGGCGTCAAATCGTAGAAGTAGCATACGACGCCGTGCTGCTCATCAGGCAAACTGATTCGCTGAAGTTGCCAATGATAGGATTCGACATCGTTGATGTCATCTCGCTGTTCGGTCGTTTCCGTCGTTTCATATGGTTCACCTGTTTCCAGAGTATGGCGGAATCGGGCGATCACTTCTTCGGCGAAATCGGCGGGCCAGATTGCGTGCATGACTTCCATCAAAGTGCGACCGATGACCGGCCGGACACTCTCGAAAGCCTTCTCGGCTCCTCGACTGACTTCTCGCATTGTCAGTTCACTGTCGACCAGATAGACGCCAAACGGCGAATCGTGAACCACGCCGACCAGTGTCCTCTGGCTCTTTTCCAGCTCTATTTCCGCCCGAACCCTCTGGGTATCGTCAATGAACACATAGCAAAAACGCTCACGTCCGTCGTCGCCCGGCCCGAGATGGCAGACCGTCGCGTTGAGCCAGCGTTTTTTCCCCGGATCCGCGTCGCGCTCGCCTGGATCGTCGTAATCCACGATAAAGTGCAGCGGCTCCCCGATCTTCTGCGATTCACGATATCTGGCGATCCAGGCGTCACGGGTTTTTTGCGGAACCCCTAAATCACTTGCCCATTTTCCGGCGGTGTCGCCGACGTCAAAGTTGAGGAAGTCTTCGGTGGCGCGATTGTCCAGAACGTGTAGCACGTCCGAGTTGTCTGTCGGTAGTTCGATCATCCCCATCATTACCGGCGCGCTATTAAGGAATGCCCGCAGATGAACTTCGGCCTGCTCGATCTTGTTCGCCGCTTCAATGGACTCGGTGATATCTCGAGCAATCCCGGCGACGCGCCGGAGCGCGCCATCCTCGTCGTGGATCGCATTGCCGCGATCGCCGATCCAGCGGATAGCGCCATCGCCGCGCACGATGCGATATTCGATATCAAACTCCTGGTTGTCCGGATCAGCCACCCAGCGCTCGAAAGCTTCCCGTACTCGCAGGGCATCGTCCTGGTGAATTGCCTGGGTCCAAAGGCGCGGGTCCCGGCGTAATGCTTCGGGCGCGAGTCCCCACACTTTCTCAAACGCCGGGCTGACGTACAGCACTTCTTCTGGTTCCAGCTGGGTGACCCAGAAAACGTAGTCCGTCGTATCGGCGATCTGCCTGAGCCGCTCTTCGCTGGTGCGCAGGTTCAGGTCGATGCGTTTACGATCTGTCACATCTTCGACGACGGAATTAATGCCAACAATCTCTCCTAAGCCGGATCTGACCGGATGGCAGCTGACGTTGAAATATCGCAGTTCATCGGAAGCAGTCGTACGGCCTGTGACTTCGATATGGTCAATAGGCTCACCGGTGTCAAAGACCTGTTGATATAACTGCTGCACTTCCGTAAGCAGCGGATCGGGCAGGATATCGCTTAGTTTTCGGCCTAGCGTATCCTCGACCGAAACACCGTTTACGTCGGCAAGGTGACGATTGATACTTCGATAGCGGAAGTCTTTATCGATGAACGACAAACCAATCGGAGTCGACTCGTAAATCGTCTTCAGCTCCGCCAGACGCGACTGAGCCAGTCGCTCGCTCTTGCGCAGTTCCGTCACGTCGGCGAATGTCATCACCACGCCGCGGATGTGATTGTCTTCGCTGCGGTAAGGCTGCAGTCGCCCGATGTAGCTCTTTCCTGAGGTCGTCTCGACAGAGCATTGCTGAGGCTGCAGGGATTCAAGAACCTCACGCGCAAGAGCAAAGACTTCGTCGGTTTCAAAAGTGGCGCGAATGTCCGACAGCAGACGCCCCGTGTCGGATGCAATCAGGTGAAACAGGTCCGTTGATGAAGGGGTAAAGCGTCGAATGCGATAATGTGTGTCGACGAAGATGGTGGGCAGATGGCTGCCAAGCAGAAGGTTGTTCAGGTCATCGGTCGTCTCCTGCAACTGGTGAAGTTTCAGTTCCAGCTGATTGTTGAGCGTCACGAGCTCCTCGTTGAGTGACTGCAGCTCCTCTTTGGAAGTCTCCAGTTCCTCATTGCCGGCCTGCAGCTCCTCATTGACGGCCATCGACTCTTCATTCAAGGCCTTTAATTCTTCGTTGGCGGTCTCCAGGTCCTCGATCGTCGTCGACAGTTGTTGACGCATCGCCGCCAGTTCGTGTTCCAGCTCCCGGTTTTGCGACTGCAGGTCGTCAGTGGACGAGAGGACGACGTCATCATCCAAGTCCGCGGACGTTTCGTTCAAGTGGGAGGATTCCGAGGCGGAAACAGTCGGCGCAGTTGGCGTCGCGGGCAGAAACGACAAGAGGATTGCGTCGTCCTCTCCCCGTAAAGGACGTGCGATCACGCGAACCCTGTGGTCGCGACCATCGCGGCGAACCTGCCCCTCCACTTCTTCAGTCTTGTGCGACTTGCGAACGCTCCGCAGCACTTCACGCAACTTGCCGCGCAGACCCTCGCGAACCAGACCAAGGATGCCTGGAGGCTGGCCGCCGAGTTCGCCCACCGCTACCTGGAGATACTGATCGACGGGGCCTTGCAGGTACACCGCCTGATCATCCCCATTAACGACCGCCACTCCCATTTCCAGCTCGCGAACAAATTGCCGCTGAACCAGCGCAGCTAAAGAACCCCGGCGGGAATCCTTCGTCTGGGACTTCATCTCCCCGGACGTCGCCATCCGATTCGGCTCGGCGTCGCGATTGACAGGAGGCGTCGAGGCGGTCGCCGTGCGCCGGAACAACCGCCAGCGTTTGTCGATGGAAGAGAAGTGTCGGGACGAATCGCCGGTGGATTCACTGCTGCCGAGAAACAGTCCGCCGCCTTCCTTGAGCGCGAATTGAAAGACGTCCAGAACCCTTTGCTGAGCGGATCGCTCCAGATAGATCAGCAGGTTCCGGCATACGATCAGATCAAGCTGCGAAAACGGCGGGTGCGCCAGTACGTTCTGCTCGGCAAAGACGATCGATTCCCGCAGCTGTCGAGTGATTTGGAAATAGTGTCCTTCTTTGTGGAAGAACTGCTGCAGGCGCGGTTTCGAAACATCGGCGACAACGGATTCCGGATAGAGTCCCGCGCGCGCCGTCTCTAATGCTTCGTGAGAAACATCCGACGCAAAAATTTGAAAGGCGGCCCGTTTGCCATGGTGCAGCGAGTTCTCCTGACACAGCATGGCAAGCGAGTAAACTTCTTCGCCCGTCGCACATCCGGCGCACCAGATCCGAATCGGTTTGTCCGGTCGGCTGTTGACGACCAGCGGTTGGAGGATGCGTTTTTCGAGCAGCTCCCATGCTTCCGGGTTGCGGAAGAATCGCGTCACGCCGATCAGGAGATCCGACTTGAGCGCCGCCGATTCCTGGGGGTTGTCTCGCAAGTAAAGCAGGTAGTCCTGCATCGAAGTTAGTTGCGCCAGCCCCATGCGTCGATGGATACGCCGGTTCATGGTGTTCTTGCGATACCGGCGGAAGTCGGTTTTGGTTTGCTCGCGCAGGTGATCCACGATCATCTGCAGCTGATCGTGATGCTGAATCGAATCCTGTGCAGCCAGCAGGCTATGTTTGCGAGCATGATTGACATAGTTAACGAGTTTTTGCCCGATCTCGTTAGCCGGCAGTTTGTAGTCGATGGCGACGGAATCGATCGCGCTTTGCAACATGCCCGTGTGTTCGGCGTCACTCGGGTCCTGGACAACAGTCAAGCCGCCGCATTGTTTGATCTCTTTCAGGCCCGCTGTGCCGTCCGTGCCGGTACCCGACAGCACGACGCCAATCGCGTATTCACAGGCGTCTTCCGCCAGCGAACGGAAGAAATAATCAATCGCCATGCGCGCACCGCGCGGTTCTGACGGTTCGCTCAACTTCAGGTTGCATCCGTCAATTGACAGGTATTTGCCGGGCGGGATTACGAAGACATTCCCGTTCTCAATCAGCACCTCATCGGTGACTTCCTGCACGTTGAGTGAAGTCTTGCGTTGCAGGATTGTTGACAACGCACTTTCATGGGTCGGGTCGAGATGCTGGATGACCACAAAGCACATCGGCGGATGTTTCGGCATGTCGCCAAACATCCGCATCAGCGCGTCAAGCCCACCGGCTGAGGCTCCGATACCGACAACAACAGGACGATCGCACGACTCTTTGGAGAGGTCGTCACTCATTGGTTACGGCCTTCCGTTCGGCAACCACCTTTAGCAAAAACCGTTCGAGCTCGCTTTCCCGGTAGTAGCGATAGCCAGTAACCGGATGACGAGTTGCGACGAGCCGCCCTGATTTGTCCCAGTTGCGCAGCGTTTCGGAGGTCACGCCAAGGAGTTTTGCCGCCTCGCCGACGCGCAACATGTCCTGCACTTGTTCTGTAAAGTGCTTCAGGTTTTCCACGTGACCCTCCTTCCAAACCTTACAAAGTCCAAAACAGCGCATTGAATCCGATCGGTCTGCCCTGGTCAACTCCCTCGAGAGAATCGAATCTCGTACATGAGGAGAAACACCCCCCCTGCTAGATGTCTCGCAGGTGTCCGGAAAGGGCGCAGCGATGGCGTCGAATCGGAGGGATCGGCGTGACCGCAAGTGGCCGGCGGAACTGTGTTACGGAAGCGTCGCCAGTCCCATGACAGGAAGCTTACGGGCGCAGCCAGAAAACGCGTTCCCAGGGGACCAGCAATAATCGATCGCGGTTGACGGGCCAGCGCGTAGATTTAGTAACGGTCTCAGGACCGACCCGCCTGGCCGATGCCGTCCACACGGCGCGGAGCATTGGTAGTATGGCGCCAAACACGGTGGGCGATTCGCCTTGGGGGTGATGCCAGGCAGGGTCGCTACGCAATCCTTTGAACCAAGAGCATCATTCCATGAACGAGAAGCATTGGCCCATTCTGGGCGTCCAGCATGTTGCGCGTCATGCGTTTGTAGGCTTCTGGGAGCGGTTGTATACCGGCTACGACGAGGAGTTTTACCAGACGAACATCGGTCAACCGCTCACACCCGAACGGATCGCCGACTGGTTCGCCTGGAAGAACGGACGTCCGCTGTCCGCGAAGAAGATCAGGACCATCCGCCGTTACCTTTCCCTTGACGAACGCATCGACCGCGACGCCGGAACCGAAGCCTTGCAGAAGTTTTTGAACCGCCCCGGAGGTGCAATCTGGCGCATCTTCTGGCTGCACCTGCAGCATCCCGAGCACTTCCCCATTTACGACCAGCACGTGCACCGGGCAATGGCGTATCTGCAGGGGTGGCCCCGCCTGGAGATCCCCCGCCAGAACCCGGCGAAAGTTCGCGCCTACCTGGAGAACTATCGGGCGTTTTTCGCCAGCTTCAAGGACGGCAACCCCCGGCGAGCGGATCGGGCCCTGTGGAGCTTCGGGAAATTCCTGCGAACGGAATATGCCCACGTCTTCCGTGAACCTTTCCGCCTGTAGCGGGCGACCGCAGGGTTCGGTTCCCTTGGCGGATTCCGGCAAGTAAAATAGGGAGTTTCACTTTTCCTTGAGACCTCCATCCAGAAAAAGTCCTGTGATCTCACTTACTTTGCGAATTGCCTCTGGCATCGTTTTCTCATTGTGGACCTCCGTGTTACTGGCGGAACCGGCGACGCTTCAGCTCCCTCGCCTGGACTGGGAGCCGCGCTCGGATTGGCAGAGTGTGCGCGATCAGGGAGCCAAAGGGGACGGCAAGACCGACGACACGGCGGCGATCCAAAAGGTACTGGATGAAGTAACCAATGGAACCACCGTCTACTTTCCGCCTGGCAAGTATCGGATTACGCAGAAGCTGAGCATCACCGGGCCGGCGATCGGGGTCCTGGTGATTGGACATGGCCGCGATACGACGCTGGTCTGGGACGGGGCGGACGAAGGGGTCCTGTTCCAGGACGATGGGGTCTCTGCTTCCCGCTACATTGGCCTGACCTTTGAAGGGGGCGGCAAAGCGGCGGTCGGATTCAACCATTACTCGACCAAACGCTTTGAGACCGAGGTGCTGCATCGCCACCTGGCTTTCCGCAATTTTACCACGGCCGGACTGCTGGCCGTCAAGCAGGATCGCTACGCCCTGGCTGAAACGACGTTCGACAATTGCCTGTTCGAGAACTGCGCCGTGGGCGCCTCGTTTACCAGCTTCAATGATTACAACTGGACTTTTGACGGTTGTGAATTCCGCGACTGCGGCGTGGGGCTCGATTGTCATCACGGCAACTTCTATGCACGCAATTCCCATTTCCAGAACAGCAAGGTCGTCGATATGCGCGCCCTGCCTGAACATGGCTGCTCGCTGCGTCGTTGCACATCGCTTGGCTCGCAGCAGTTTCTGTTTTTCCAGAACTCGGTCTCCCCCTTCACCATCCAAGACTGCCACGTTTCGGGTTGGAAAAATCCCCAGGGCGCCATTCAGCTGGATGGGGCTCCGGTCGTGCTGTTCGATTGCAGTTTTGTCGATCCGCCGAGCGCCGCCGCACCCGTGCAGGCCATGCGGCAGACGCAGCGAATTATCGCTTCCGAAAATACCGCACCCGGGTGTGACGAGCTGATTCGCGGAGGCAATCCCCAGTTCCGCTACGTGCTGCCGGCCGGCAAAAGCAAAGGGAGTCTCGCTTCGGCCGAGCGCAGCTTCTTCCGCACCACGGTCGCCGTGCCTGGCAAGGTGTTCGACGCCCGGCGGGACTTCCACGCCCAGGCGGACGGACGCACCGACGATACGGCCGCCGTGCAAGCGTGTATCGACGCCGCCCGCGCCCACGGCAAAGGGGCGATCGCCTACCTTCCCACAGGCGTGTACGTCATTAAAGAGACGCTGCGAATTACGGGCCAGGATTACTATGTGGGGGGCAGTGGCTTTCTGAGCAAACTGTTCTGGAAAGGGGCCGAAGGCGGCGTGCTGGTCGAGGTCGAAAAGCCCGACCACCTTACGCTGCAGGCGCTGGCGATTGGCAACCACGATGTGGGGAAAATGAACAACGGCATCGACGTGCTGCAGCAGGGATCGGGCAAAGCCACCCACGTGACCTACGACCATGTGTTCGCTTACGGCATGTATCAGCGGCAGCCTTTCGTCAAAGGGATGCAGTTCCGCAATCTGGGGCCGAACGAGGTCGTCAAGATTGACGGCGTGCAGGGAAATCTCCGCTTTGAGAATTGCGCCCAGGCGACGATACTGGCCGGCACCTCGTTTGAAGGTTCGGTCGTGGTGGAAGGCGCCGGCAAAAATCGCGACGGCTTCCTGGGTTTTCTGACGCGTCTCTCGACCCAGACCACTCATGGCCTGTATGTGCGTGATAACCACAGCGTGGTGATGAGCGATTTCTATATTGAACAGGCCAACAACGGGTTTGTCTTTCAAGGAAGTTCCGAGCTGCCTCCGGGACAGGTGACGCTGCAGGGAGGGAAGCTGGATTTCACCGTGCCCAAGGATAAACCCAAAGAAGGGACGGCCATGACGATTGACGATTATCAGGGGCAGATCTTTTTCGGCCCCAACCAGTTCTACGTCAATCCGCCCAACGTGCGCATCACGTACAAAGGCCAGGGCGGCGCCGAGCTGACGGTTTGGGCGTCGCTGTTTTACAAGACCTCGCTCGATCTGCAGGGCGACAAGTCACTCCTGATTCGCCTGATCGGCAACGAAGGGGTCGACAATGTCACGGGCGAAGGGGAGGTAACATATCTCTATTCGGCAGATAAAGATGCGGAAGCGGCCGCTGAGAAGCTGACTGCCGCCCTGGATCACCTGCGCGAGCTCGGCCGCTGGGACCTGCAGTTGAATCACCCGCAAGAGTAGTTCCCCCAGGCGGTCAAAGGCGATCGCAACCTGGTCGCCAGGGAGGCTGTTGATGCGATCTTCCCTTGGTCGTGCTTTCAGCCCAGCGTTTGGCGCCGTGAACTTTCCCTGCCTGGAGCTGGCGCCATGGGCTCTTTCTATTCATTGGTAGCCATCGCCCAGGACAGGAATCAAGGTTGCAGGTCCGGCGGCCGTGGGTTCCAATGAGGCGGCGAAACTGAAGACCCCGGGAGCCAAACGAATGATGCGATTTGTTTTCTCTGCCCTTCTGTTGTCATGCACCTTGGCGACGGCGGCGGCCGATGAGTCGCGAGCGATTGTCGCGACGCGCACCGACCAGGGCATTCGCTTTGCCGAGCAGGGCGGCGACGGCATTCTGTTTTATCAACGCGTTGCCAAATCCCAGGAGGGAAAGTTCGCCAGGGCCAACTATCTCCATCCGCTTTACGATCTCGACGGCGCCGTATTGACGGAAGATTTTCCGGCCGACCATTTGCATCAGCGGGGCGTCTATTGGGCCTGGCATCAGTTGCGTGTGAATGGCAAAAACGCCGGCGACGGCTGGGCCCTGAAGGGGTTGCGCTGGCAAGTTGAGGAAGCACAGATCGAACCCGATGACGGCCATTCGGCAAGCCTGCGACTGCGCGTCACCTGGCTTTCGGAACTGCTCGCAGACAAGGCGGGCGAGTCGTTGCCGGTCGTCGAAGAGACTACCACCATCCGCGTGTATCGGCAGGAAAACGATGCGCGAAGGATCGACTTTGAAATTGGCCTGCGAGCGCTGCATCCGCAAGTCGAGATTGGCGGCTCCGAAGATCCAAAAGGATACAGCGGTTTCAGCGTTCGCGCCCGACTTCCGCAGGAGGTGCAATTCGTCGGCGTCGAGGGGCCCGTCGAACCGGAGAAGACGGCGCTGGAGGCGGGCCCGGTGATCGATCTCTCGGCGCGCTTCGACAAGGCGACCAGCGGCGTCGCCATCCTGCAGCACCCTTCATTGCCGAAGTATCCGCAAACCTGGATCTTGCGCCGCCAGAAGAGCATGCAAAACCCCGTCTATCCCGGCCGAAATGCGGTCGTTCTGCCAACCGACGCGCCGCAGGTGCTGCGTTACCGGCTGGTCGTGCATCGCGGCGCCGGGGAACCGCAGTTGCTGCGGAAATGGCAGGCGGATTACGCCGCCGACCAGGCAGTTTCCCCCTGAGCCCATTTGCTAATCTCCTGGCGAATCTCTTCGAGGGGGATGGTGGTTCATTGCGAGATTCAAACGATTCGACCAGGGCGAGCGAATCTCGTCCCATGCCGCTCGGCGAAAGCCGCTTTCAAAAGACGGACCGCTGCTGATGTGCAAGGCGTCAACGCAAGGCGCCGTGCAAAGGCATAAGGATTTCGTAAAGAACACCGGAGATCTGCGTGCCGAATCGGGCCTTGGCTTGCACGATCAACGACGAGCTCGCTGATATCGAGGCCCCGGCGATTACCAGGTCGGGGACGCATTTCACGCGCCCGATCCATTGCGGCGCTTTCTGACGCGCAAGCCCGACAAGGACAAAAGCAGCTGGTCGCCCGCAATTTGATCCAGCACCCAAGAGCAACGAGCGAGGTCTCCGGGGCGATCTGTGCGGTGTTTTCCTGCATCGCTCTCACCGACACGGCGGACGTTTAGTGGATCGCTGACGCCTTCAGGGTACAATAGAAGATCACGCTGGCGGCCTGTGTTCCCGACGTTGTGAAAATAGATTTCCGGTATGCGATTGGTTCCTTCGTTGCGACGACCAGCGAGGAAATACTTGCACCGTGCGGCGTCGTCGTCCGCGCCCAGTGCGGCCTGGTTGGCGGGGCGGTCAAGCTGATCGTCTGCTCCCTGGCGCCGATGCTGATCATGGCTGTCCCTTCCTACCTGCTGCTGAGTCAACTGGCGCTGTAGTACGAAGCGCGTCCGTTCACCGTGGGAGAAAAAGCCGTGCTGGCCGCGTATCTGTCCCCCGGCGCAAGCCAGGATCCGGGGCGACTGGCGCTGGTCCCTTCGAGCGAAGTAACGCTGCTCGCCGGTCCGGTGCGTGTGCCGGCCCAGCGGATGGCCTGCTGGAAGGTGCGACTGGAAACGACCGACTGCCGGCCGCTGGAGCTTACGCTGGACCGGCAGTCGTTTGAGAAAGAGCTGGCGGCCGGGAACCGCTACCAGCCCGTCAGCACGACGCGATCTCCCTTGGAATGGAATCCCGTACCAACCGACTTTGGGACGTAAGGCCGTTACGTCGATACGATCCAGGGATGGCGCCGCCCGATCGCTTGAGTACGCGATCGCGTTGCGTTTCGCTTCACGGCCTGCAGACGAGCGAGCCGCTGCGCGATGACTTCCCGTTAGCCGTCGGATATCGCCCTGGCCTTGATTCTGAGAGTGCATTCCAGAAGGCCGCTCCGTAAAACACAGATACCCTGAATCGGAGTTTCGCGTCTTCGAGAGTTACTAGTGAAATCGACATGGCCCCAATCAGTCCGTCCTGGGAAACGTCGGGTCTGCAGTTGGATTTTTTGCCAGTCGATCCGGGCGGGTGCTTACGCCGGGAACAGTTCTGTCATGCTGCCGGTGCTGTCGGCGAAGGTTTGCTGTGGCGCGCCCAGGCACTGGAGCATGGTCACAAACAGGTTGGACATGGGCGTGTCCGGACCGAATTTTCGATACTGGCCGTGCTGCATGCCGAGCCTGCTTCCGCCGGCCAGGACTAAGGGGTAGTTGGTGTTGTTGTGGGTCTGGCTGTTGCTGCTGCCGTAGAGGATGAGCGAGCTGTCGAGCAGGGAGCCGTGTTCGTCCTGGGCGGACGCCAGACGGTCCAGGAAGTAGACGAGCTGCTCCGCCATGCAGCGGTCCCACTCGCCCAGGTTCTTGGCGCCTTCGGGCTTGTTCCAGTCGTGGGCCAGCGTGTGCAGGGAGCCTTTGAATCCTTCCAGTTGCGGGAACTTGCCGGCCTTGGAAGAGAAGTCGGCCATGTTGCCAATCTGATACGTGGCGACCCGGGTGGAGTCCGTGCGGAAGGCGAGGTAGATCAAATCGTACATGGTGCGCATGTAGAGTTTTGGCGCTTCGTCGTCGGCGTCCAGGTGCAGCAGCTTTCGCTCTTCGTCCCGGAGTTCGGGCCGGGGGACTTCCAGCCAGCGCTGCGTGAGTTCCACCCGCTGTTCGATCTGCCGCACCGAGTCCAGGTACTCGTCGAACTTCTCGCGATCTACGCTGCCCAGCCGGGTGCGCAAGGAACGGGAGTCTTCGAGCACGCTGTCGAGCATGGCCGAGGCGCTGGTCAACTTCCGCCGCCTGGCCGCCAGGTTCGCTTCGCCGGCGCCGAACAATCGCTCGAAGATCTGCTGCGGCTGGTTCAACGCAGGGAGAGGCCGGCCGAGTTCGTTGTAAGAGAGCGTGCTCGACCGGGTCGGTTCACCGACGCCGCCATCGGTGGAGAGCACCATCGACGGGAAGCGGGTCTGTTCCCCGACAAACTGCGAGACAACCTGGTCCACGCTGACCGTGTTCCGTACGGACTCGCTCGTCACCAGGCCGCCGGTCAGGAAGGTGTCGGCCGTGTCGTGGCCGCCCATCTGGCGCCCTTGCGGATGGGACAGGCCGCCCAGGACCGTGAGATTCTTCCGGTGTTTTTCCAGCGGTTTGAGGCTGTCGTTGAACGTGTAGTTCAGTCCTTCGCCATTGGGGAACCAGCTCCAGCGAGCGTGCTCGCTTTCGGGATCCGGCGCGCTCACGCCAAAGGGAAAGTAGATGGCGCCAAAACGACGAGGCGCCGTCGCCGCCTGGCCCGCGGGAGTCGCGCCCATGCATTCCAGATAAGGCAACGCCAGCGATACGCCCGTTCCAAACAGGAAAGCCCGACGATCAAGCTGCCAGGATTTTTGCGCCATGATGTGTTTTCCTTCGTGTCGGGATCCTGGTGGGGTTCCGATTTCTCGGCCGCTCATTTTGTCAGAAAAGGTTCGCTGGCCGCAATAGCACGGACCAGCGATCCCAGCCGATAATCGTTCTGGATCATCTCCTGCGTCAGCTTGTCCACCATCTCCTGGTCGCCCAGTTCCAGCCGCCGGCCCAGGGCGTAAGTTAGCAGACGTTCCACCAGGGCTTGCGCAAACGCATCCTTCCGGTTGGTCGCCAGGTATTCCCGGAGCGCGTCGGCGCCGGCGATTTCCTGGCCATCGGGCATCTGGTCGCTGGCGAGGACCGGCAGGGTTTCAAAGCCGTCGTCGACCTTGCGGCGGACTTCGTCCCGCCAGAGGCCAACAGCGTCGAAGTTCTCCAGGGCGATGCCCCAGGGGTCAATGTCGCGATGGCAGCTGGCGCAGGCCGCGTTGCCTCGATGGATCTTCAGCTGCTCTCGGATCGAAAGTTTGTGGAACTCGGGATCGGCTTCTTCCAGCGAGGGGACGTCGGCAGGCGGCGGGGCCGGAGGATCGTTGAGCAGTCGGTCCCGGATCCAAACGGCCCGGCGTACGGCATGGGCGTCTTCCCCGGTCGAATTGCTGAGCAGCACGCTCGCATGTCCCAGCAGTCCGCCCCGGTGCTGATCGGCAGGCAGGGGCACGCGGCGAAACTGGTTGCCCAGGACTCCCGGGATGCCGTAATGCCGGGCCAGCCGTTCGTTGAGTATGGTGAAGTCGGACTGGAGCAGGTTTAGCGCGCTGCCGTCGGTGCGGAGCAGTTCCGCAAAAAAGTGCTGCGTCTCCGCCTGCATCTCGGCTTTGAGGGTTTCGTCAAACTGCGGGTAATAGTCCTTGCTGACCGCTACTCGTTCGACGCCGTCCAGGTGCAGCCATTGCTGGGTGAACTGTTCGACAAAGTTCCAGGACCGCGGGTCCGCCAGCATCCGTTCGACCTGCTCTTCCAGGACGCTGGGCTGCTGCAGCTTGCCGGCCGCCGCCAGGTCCCGCAGCTCGTCGTCGGGCATGGTGCTCCATAAGAAGTACGACAGCCGCGACGCCAGCTCCCAGTCCTGCAGGGGACGTTTCTCCTCGCCTGCCGGTTCAATCAAATAGAGGAAGTCAGGACGTATGAGCACCATGGCCAGCGTTTCGCGCAGGGCGTCTTCGAAGGTGGGGAACTCCTCGCGAATGGCAGTGAAGAACTGCTGCATCTTCTCCACTTCGGCCGGTTGCACTGGACGACGATACGCCCGCTGCATGAACGGCTGCAGCACTTTGGCGACATAGGCCGCCTCGTCGGTTTCGCGCAGGTCCGAATCCAACAGGATCCGCCGATGCAACTGCGGCGGCCATTGCTCGAACACGCGGCCCTGGAACTCCACGGACTCCACGTTGATGGTGGGCAGGCCGTCGTCTTCGTACGGCTGGTTCTGCTTGTTCTTTCTTTTCTTGTCGGCCTTGGGCAGCGGCGAGCCGTCGTCGTACAAATTGCGGACGCGAATCACCAGGCCCGGGAACTTGACCTGCTCGCGGACCGGCATGGGATAGTCCTCCAGATAGCCGGTGAACTCCAGCACCTGCGGCTCGTCCGAATCGATCTCGATTAGCCCCATTGTTTTGAACAGCGGGAACTTGGGAAGCACACGATACCCGATCGAAACTTCCAGCAGGGGATTGCCATACTCGGGCTTCAGCTCGGCGCTGAATTTCAGGCGAAGGCGAAACCGGCCCGACTCCGGATATTCATCGAGCATGGTCCCCAGAAACTCCTGCTTGCGCCCCAGGCGATTGGCGCGTTCGATCCCGGGCAGCCAGGATGCGACGTTGCTCTCGGTAAAGGTGCGTTCATAGGTTTCCGGCGCCGGGCCGCTGACAATCACCCGTTCCAAAGCGCGGCGGGCCGTTTCCAGGTAGTACTCCAGTTGCAGAGCCGACATCTGCAGCGACTGGCCATTGTTACGGAAGCCGTCGCCAGAGACGCCGTCGGGCGGCAGATCGCGGGCGTAGTCCATCTCGAGGCCCAGCAGATCCTGCATGGTGTTCTGATATTCCACGCGGTTCAATCTTCGCAGCACCACACGGCCGTGGGTCTGCCGCTGGGCTGCGATCGCCTGCTCCAGCGAACTCGTCACCCAGCGGGTGAGCGTCTGGAACTCTTTCTCCGTGAGGGCCGGTTCGCCCTCCGGCGGCATCTCCGCCGCATGCAGCACGTTGCGCACTTCGTTCCAGGTTTCCGCCGCCGGGCGATTGCCGATCAGGTCCGGAGAAAGCTGGTCCAGTCGGATGCGGGCTTCCTGCACTTCCGGCCCATGGCACCGCACGCACCGCGCCTGCAGGATCGGCGTGACCTCTTTCTGGAAATCCGGCAGCTCCGCGGCGTACGTACTGGCGAGCATCGACAGCGCTACCCCAATCGTGAGCAGGATTCTGTGCGTCATAGGAAGGGATCATCAGGCAGGAAAGATGCGGAAGGTGACGCCCCACGGCGCCCCCATATCGTACTGGCCGCCACGAGGGGAATCAAATCGAAAAGCCCAGCAGCCAGGGCAGGATCCGTCCCCCCGGAGTCGCGCCTCGGGCTGATCCCGCCGCGGCTTTTCCGGGCTTCGATTTAACTTGCCGGATTACCGGGACTAATGTTAAGGTCTGTCTGGCCCACTCTCGTCTTGTGGCTTCGGGCGAACGAATAATCGGCCTTAGGTGATCGAAGGCGCAACGAGGCAATTTCGATATTACCTCGGAAGGACTTCAGCAAATGAAGCACAGGCTCGACCTCGATTTTCTGTCGTTGCTCGCCGCTGCAACGAGAGAGGGTGGAATTAGCTGGCGTCATGTCGGTGGAGACGGTTACCGCTCTACTTCGGAGGTGTATAATCTAAGCTGGCTGTACTGGTACAGGGTTGATGGGATCACGATAGGAAGAATGGGTCTTATTGTTGCTATTCAAGACCAGAGTCTGGCATTTCCCTGGGGAACGGAAGGGATGGAGGTAGCCAAGCAGCTTCTAAACGAAATCGATGGCAAATGGATATCTTACCATTTTGGTCTAGTTAAAGGATGCAAGGAAATGCTGCCGAATGACTTGCCATCAACCCCAGTCGTCCGCATGCAACAACCCTGCATCATGGTTCTTTCGTTGTTACGACAAGCCACCCAGGCCGGCGAGATCCTATGGAGACAGGATCGCGACAATCCGAACTCCTTCTATTCCCACTTCAACCACAAAAAGATGGAAATCACGTTCCGGCAGCCAGCGGACTATGACGAAAATCCGATTGGGAATCTCGTCGTGGAGCTTTTGCTGGAAGGCGCCAACATCCCCTTCGCCTGTGGGACGGACGGCTATTTTTTAATCGAAGAAATACTGTCCTTTTCCATTCCTGACTACCAGCGAGCGATTCGTGATCGTGAAGCTGCATTGGCAAGGGAGATTGAATCCCTGAGGCGAATGATCCGTCAGTCGCCCGCGGAAGAAAAATAACGCCTGCTTCAGACGGTTGAGACCCGGCAGCAATGGCGTCGCCCGTTTCCCACAGATTAGGATGTCCCCCACGCCTGACTGCCAACGCTTCAAGTGGGGCAAGTCGGGCCAGTCCGTTTTGTGAATCGCAAGCAGCAGTCGGCGATTCCTGGCTGGCCCCTACGTTCGCTGCGTAAGGGCAAGCGAAGTGTCGGTCTCCATGTAACTCGATCGGCGGATCTACGATGACACATCCTCGAAGACCTGATAGATTTCGCAGCACTTTCGATGAACTCAATTTTCTGAGTGATTCCATTCAAATCGCGATGACGCGAAATGAATCTGTTGATGCGATTGTCGCCTTGAGGTTTGAGTCGCTGCTTGAGTCATGTGGGTTTGACAACGGAAGTATCGTGCTTCAAGAGCACTGGGTAACCTTCTATCAAATGAAGCAAGACGATGAGAAGATAATCGAACATTGTCGTCGGCAAATTGAACTGACGGAGATGCTTTTTGCTTTGGGCGGCCCCGTGGGGAGTGTTGACAATAGCTACCTGGCGTCAGCCTTGTACACATTAGCAGACAGCTTGAGAAAGATCGGCAGAGTCGCGGAAGGGGATCAGGCAAGGAGGCGCGCCGAAGAACTCGATCGACGGTGAAGGAGCAGGTTTGCAGGGCTGTCCAGACGTCGACTCGAACCCGGGCGTCTCCGCATTCTCCCCTTCCTGCAGAGGGACGGTTATGGCGGGCTGCGGTTGACGGTTACCTGGGGGTTAGAACCCTGGAAACCCTTTCCCCTGTCGCGGTGCTGTGATGTTGACGCCTCCTGTTTGGCTGCTGCAGTGTCTGGGAATTGCTCAGATCGTGCTGGCGGTTGTGAGCGTGGCCATTCTGCGCGTGTTGCGTTGGGGGGAAGAAACGCGGAAGCTGAATCCGCTGACGCGGCAAGTGTTCTGGACGTACGCCGGGTATATCTGCGTCAGTAACTTGTGCTTCGGTCTGCTGACGGCGATCCTGCCGGGGGCGCTGCTGGAGGGGACGTCGCTGGCGGCTGCCGTCACGGGCTTTATTGCCCTGTGGTGGGCCGCGCGGATCGTGATTCAGTTCACATACTTTGATCGCTCCCAGGCGCCGGAGGGAAGGATTTATGTGGCGGCGGAAGTCGCACTTGTCGTTCTGTTTCTGGTGTTGACGTTGACCTATGGACTGGCCGCCCTGGCGAATCTGCGGGCGATCGTTGGATGACGGGCTATCTACCCCAGCACCCGGAAACGCTGGTCTGGGTGGGAGTCTTCCTGCTGGCGGAGCTGCTGGCGGGCTTTGCCGTCACGCGTATGAAAAACGCTTGCTTGGCGCTGGCGGGAGCCTGGCTGCTGGTCGTGGGGGCGACGGCGGGGATCGAACGCTGGACGGTGCTGGAACCGGCCGGCGTGCGGATGCTGGCGATCATCAGCGGGCTTCTGTTTGGGATGAAGGCGGTAGTTTCCGTCGAGCAGCAAGCGGCGGGCCGCGAACGGTTGCGCCGGTTGAACTGGCTGCTCTTTGCCGCGGCCTGGCCCGGCATGCGGCCGACAGCGTTTGCCGCGGTGTTTGCGTCGTCCCGCAGTCGCTGGCGGGAACTGCTGATTCGCGGCCTACGAAACCTGGCGGCGGGCGGCTTGCTGGTGGGAATCGCCTGGAGCATCGTCTGGCTGCCCGGAGAGACGGGAGCTTTCTCGACGCGCGTCTGGCTGGCGACGATCTTTCTCTTGTCGGGCCTGAGTCTGATCGTGCACTTCGGGTTGTTTAACCTGTTAGCGGGCGGATGGCGTCTGGCCGGCGCCGATTGCCAGGCTCTGTTTCGCGATCCGCTGCGCTCGACCACGCTGGCGGAGTTCTGGGGGCGCCGCTGGAATCTGGCGTTTTCTGAAATGACGGCCCTGGCTGTCTTTCGTCCGTTGCGGGGCGTGATGGGCGCTCGCGACGCGACCCTCCTGGCGTTTCTGTTTTCGGGATTGCTGCATGAGCTGGCGATCAGCGTGCCGGTCCAGGCGGGCTATGGCCTGCCGCTGTTGTACTTTGCACTGCATGCCATGGCCATACAGATCGAGGCCTGGTTCTCGCGCAACGGCCTGCCTGTCGACTCACTCGCCTGGGTCGGTCGGCTGTGGGTGCTGGGCTGGTTGCTGCTGCCGTTGCCGATCCTGTTTCACCCGGCTTTTCTGCGCGGATGTGTCTGGCCGCTGATCGGCGTGGTGGACGGTCTGTAGCAGAACGGGCGTTGCTCGCGGAGCGCGGTTGCTGCCGGCACGCGCCGTTTTGACGGTTCCGAGCCGAATCTTCCCTCTCAAGCGACGAGATTCCCAGGGCACGAGGCAGGTCTCCTCTGCTAAAATTGCAAAGTTCGAAATTGCAAAGTTCGAAATTGCAAAGTTCGAAATTGCAAAATTCAAGACGCTGGCAAAGCGGACCCATCCCTCGGGCCTGCCAGGCAGCTTACCCCATCCCCAGGAGAATTTCGATGATTCCCCCTATCAGGAAATACGCCCTCGCTCTGGCTTGCACCAGTTTTCTGACTCTCGGTCTGCAGGCAGCCGAACCAACGAAGGACACGCTTGAAACGGTCAAAAGCAGCATCGCCGAAGAAAAGGCCCTGCTGTTAGATGTACGAGAGAAAAGGGAATGGGACCAGGGGCATATCGTGGGCGCAGTCTTCTTGCCGCTGAGCGAGTTACGCAATGGCATCACCGCCGAAGCGCTGGCGGAGCGGGTTCCCAAGGATCGGATCATTTACACCCATTGCGCGGCCGGTGTCCGTTCCTGCATCGCGGCGGATATCCTGAAGAATCACGGGTACGACGTGCGACCGCTCAAGCCAGGCTACAGGGACCTGATTTCCGCCAGCTTCAAAACGGCGATGTAGCCAATCTGTCGCGGTCCCGCGATGGACTCGAGCCGATCCCGATAGACTGGACGTCGGCCCCATGAACGGCAGGACGTGATCGGTTTACGCCCCTGCAGAATGAACGTGGACGCTTTCCAGAAAAGGTCGATGACCATGTTATTTCCAAGGCTGTCAGACGCCCGGCTTGTCTGGCATTTGCTGGCTCTCCTCCGCTTGCGGTCCGCTGCCGGCCTTGGCGCCGAGAAGGGACCTGCTGGCAGCAGCAGTCATCTCTGCTTGGCGATGCTCCTGACCGTCGCCTGGCTGGCCTCGTCGGCGCTCGGGGCGGAGCCGCAGGAGATCGTTTTTAAAGCCAGGCTCGACGGCACGGAGCAGCGATATATCGAACTGCTGCCGACGAGCTTTGAGGCCATGCATGCGCATGATGTCGTAATCGCCTTGCACGGTCACGGCTCCGATCGCCGGCAGTTCATCACCGATGTACGCGGCGAGTGCAAGGGCGTACGCGATGTGGCGGCCAGGCAGGGGATGATTGTCGTCTCGCCGGACTATCGGGCGACGACTTCGTGGATGGGGCCCAAGGCGGAAGCAGATGTGGTGCAGATCATCGAGGAGCTCAAGCAGCGGTATAAAATCGGGCGTGTCTTTGTCGCAGGCGCTTCGATGGGCGGAACGGCGGCGCTCACGTTCGGGGCGCTGCATCCCGATCTGGTCGCCGGCGTCTGCAGTCTTAACGGTACTGCGAATCTCGTCGAGTACGACAGGTTTCAAGACGCGATCAGCGACTCGTTCGGGGGTTCAAAAATCGACGCGCCGGAAGAATATGCAAAACGCAGCGCCGAGTTATGGCCGGAGCGATTCACCATGCCCGTTGCGGTGACAACCGGCGGCAAGGATACCGTCGTGCCGGCGGCGAGCGTCCTGCGCCTGGTCGAGAAGCTGAAACAGGCGGACCGCAAGGTGCTGAGTATTCATCGGCCAGCGGGCGGGCATAGCACGACTTATGAGGATACCTGCCAGGCGATGGAGTTCATGTTGCGAGAAGCGAAGCCTTTCAACCATTGAAACGCCGCGACAGTCGCCCCAGATTCGACGACGCCCCGCAACCGTCAGCCGGGGCGCCGTCAGGGCGTCTGGGCGAATCGAATCTGCAGGCGACTGTCGCGGCAAGGGACGCTAAAATTCCGACTCACGAGCAAGCCCGGCCGGCAGGAGTGTCGGCGTCGTTGCCGCCCTGGCGCGACTCTCGATCACCGCCTTCGCCGAAGAGGAACCGATGCTGGAACCTGCACGACTAAGCGAGCTGCTGGGCCGCTTTTACAATGGCTCGGAAGAGACGGTCGACGTGGAATACATGGGGCGTTTCCTCGTCAACGGCAGGATGGTCCTGCGCGTGCCTGAGGAGGGTCTGGAGGAACAATGGGCCGCCTCCCTGGTTCCGATCGAATACCTGCCGCTGTACGGCCTCAAGTTGAGTGAACCTGAGCAAGCAGGCGGTCTGTTTGAAGCGGCGCCCTTTGATCGCTACGATCCCATGTCGCTCCAGAACCAGTGGCTGAATCTGCCGCCGGAGCCGGAGCCGGAGCCCCTGTTTGAGATTGGCACTGATGACTGCGGCGCCCAGTTCTGGCTCGGAGAATCGGGCGTGGTTTACGGCCACAATCTGGACAACCAGTTTCAACCGCTGGGCGCGCTGAAAGATTTCGTTGACTTCGCGATCGACACGGCGCTGCGCGACGTGAACTGGTCTCAGGAACTCCATCGTCCGACCGCGCTCGCGCCGTTCCGGTTAACTGCGATCAACACAATGGATTAACGCGGCCGCGAACCGTGTGAGGGAAGGAAGTCGCGCAGACGCCCGGATGTCGGGACATCAAATCTTCACGACCCCCTTTGCCGACGTGTATCTCTTGTCCGTGGAGAATGCCCGCTGCCCAGGTTCCCGGCAGGACGGCCTCTTTCCAGGGATGCCGCGGCATTCGTCTTCGCCAGGTAATCAGGCCAAGGTTTTTCGCTGCCAACGATCGAGGGGACCGGCTATACTTTGGGAAGAGGGGAACGTATTTCCTTGCTGGCAAGCGGGGCTTGCCGTTACCAGGGCGGAGATTTCTCATGGGCGACAATTCACCAGCCGAACCGCCGGCAGGACCGAGGCCGTTTCAGTTCCGTTTGCGGACGCTGCTGATCGGCACTCTGTGTGTCGCCGTTTTCCTGGCGACGGATGGCCTGGGGGTCGTTGGACTTCACTATGCTCGCGCCGTGGATAACGACCCGTTGCTCGCGCCGGTCCGTGTGGTTCGAGCGAAGAAAAACCGGCTGGAGCTGGCGGACGGACGCGTGCTTCGCGTGGAGTCGACGTCGGAATTTGACGCGTGGATCAAAACTTCTAGCGACCAGGTCGACCTCGAACTGCACGAGGAAACGCGATACGTTACCGTCTTTGGCAAGACGCGCGGCTGGATCTGCGGCACGCCCTGGATACGGCTCATCAACATTCCGCTGATCCCTGACGACGTTCCGATCAACCGTCGTCAAATCATTGCATACGGAGAGATCGTAACCAATCCGGACGCTGTAGCGCAGTCCAACCGCTGACGCTGCGCCTTTTGTGGGGAAGCGGGGGAGGTCGTCGGCCCGAACGGCCGGACTACTTTCCGCCGTTCGCTTCGAGGAATAGTTCGGCCTCTTTCAGGCGACGTTCTTTATCCTGTTGTCGCAGCGCCTGGATAATCTTGTTGCTATCGCCGCGGGAGATCGGCAGGGTCGTTTCATCGCCGAGAACGCCCAGCGGGACTTCTTCCATTTTCCAGTCGTCGCTCCGCTGGGTGGCGAAGGGCAGGTCTTTGTTGCCGGTCGCCTGTAGATTGGCCAGCGGGTTGCGGCCCCAGGCGTAGCGGAAATGGATCGGGCTGGGGATCATCGGGCTGGTTAGCAGGAGCTGTTTGCGATCGTACTGGATCTGTCCGCGGTTGTTCTTCCCTTTTTCAACATAAGCGACATTGGCCGGCTGGAACTTGCGGTCTTCGCCGGCGATGGCGAAGCCTTCGATGGCGCCGTCCTGGGGATCGCTAACATCGGTGTCGAACTTGAGCAGGAGGGCGCCTTCCTGCTGCTCCATTTCCAGCAGCATGGGCGGCTTCCATTCGATCTCCTTGTCAAAGCCGTAAACAGTCGCCAGCGCCCACCGTGCGATGCGTTCGCCGGCGGGAATCTTGAGCTGCGGATGATACCAGCGTCGCCGCAGATCGTAGGTGCTGACGAAGCCGATGTTCGCGTCGCCGGCATTGTAGAAATCGAGAAAGGTCTGGTACTGCGCGGCGCGGATGTCGATGCCGGCGTTGAACATTTTTTCGCAGTAGTCGTCGCGGGTCTGCGGGTAGCCGTCGGTGCAGAGCGACAGGACGCCAAAGGGCAGCTGCGGATCGTTGAAGGCGGCGCGCCAGGCTGTGATCATCTCGGGAAAGATGTCGCCGTACATCTGGGCGCCGGCCGATCCGTCGAAGGCGTTGTTGTAACCCTGGTGGAAGATGGCCCCTTTGACCGAAAGTCCAGCGAGGGGCGAGAGCATCCCCGCGTAACAATGCCCGGGGAAGTTGTGGTTGCCCAGCGGGCCGGGCCGAAGATCGGCAGGCGGCAGCTTTTTGTCGGCGGGAATCGGTTTGCCTTCCTGGGTCTGTTTCTCGATCCACTGGCCATGCTGCGCGATACGTTTCTCCAGATCGGCTTGCGGATCCCACTCCGCCACGGCCTGGTCGAACGAAGCCAGTTTGGCCCGGGTGGGTTCGCTATCCAGCTGGCGGAGTACGGGCAGCGGGGTCCAGGTTTCGACCGTGGTGCCTCCGCGGGAAGCATCGATCACGCCGATCGGCGTGTTGCTGGCTTTGTGGATCCGCCGCGCGAAGACATAGCCAATGGCGGAGAGTTCGCGAGCCGTTTCCGGCGTGCAGGCGTCCCAGTCGCCCTTGCGGAAGTGCCGGCCGGACCAGTCGCTCCACTGGTGGAGACGGGCAAAGCTGCGCTGGAGATCCGGTCCGGCGCCGTGCGGGATGGTCAGGATGCGGATCTGCGGGTAATTGGCGGAGACGATTTCCAGCGGGCCGTTCTCGACCTTCGCCAGCTCGAACTCCATGTTGCTTTGTCCCCCCAGCACCCAGACGTCGCCGACCAGAATGTCGTCGAGAGCAAGCGTCGCGGAGGCGCCCTGGATCGTCATTTGCTGCGGGCGGCTTTCGGCGGAAACTGCCGGGAGCGTAACTTCCCACGTCCGGTCGTCGCCGGCCTTGGCCGAAGCTTGTTGTCCGGCAAACGCAACCGTGACCGGTTCCCCGGGTGCGGCCCAGCCCCAGACATGGATCGGTTTGTCCCGCTGGAGCACCATGCCGCTTTGAAAGACGTTGCTGACACACAGCCCTTCGCCGATCGCAGGCAGGCTGACGACATCCTCCCGCGGCATCTGCTGGGCGGACGCGGGCAGCGCGAAAACACCGGAGAGTAAAAGGCACGTTACCAGGAGACAGGGATTGCGGCGAGTCTTCATTTGCGGTTCTCCGTCAAAAGATTCAGGCGGGCGGTTTGGCGGGTCTGGGGCTCGCTCACCGTCAGGGGGCCAAGCTTTGCTCGGTCGGGTGTCTTAGGATAACTGCGACCAGCCGCGCATGTCATCTTTTTCCTGAGGAATGCCTTGGCGAAGAATGTCCGGTCTTCGACGAGCCGAGTTCCGTCGCGGAACAGGCGTCGTCAAACGCTTGGCGCGACCCGTCGGGTGTTCTGCGGGGTGGGTCTGTTCAACTTGACAAGTGGCCTGGCCACACATGATACTCGGAGGTTGTGCGTTGTCGCCTTGACCTTCCTCCCCTTTCGTCCCTTGTCAGCTTCATGATTCGAACCACTCCCCTGGCGGCCGTTCTGGCGTGGCTCTGCCTGGTTGCTGCGGCCTGGGCGGAAGCTCCGCTGGCGATCGATCCGGCGGTGCAGACTTTTCTGCGCTCTTACTGTGTGAAATGCCATGGCCCGGAGAAGCAGGAGGCCGACTTCCGCGTTGACTCCATGCTGAAGATGTCCGCCACGCCGGCCGACGCCGAGTACTGGCGCCTGGTGCTGGATAACCTGAACCTGGGCGAGATGCCGCCAGAGAAGCAGAAGCAGCCGACCGCTGACGAGCGGGAAGCGGTTATCGCCTGGATCGAAGCCGAGCTGCGGCGGGCCAGCGATGTGCTGCAGGGGAGCGCAGGCGAAGTCGTGCTGCGGCGGTTGAATCGCCTGGAGTACGGCTACACGACGGAGGATTTGTTCGGCGTCCGCGGCGACTACACCGACGGCTTTCCGGCCGACGGCGTCGCCGAAGGTTTCGACAACAACGGGGCCGCCCTGGTGCTGTCGTCCGCGCAGTTGAGCCGCTATCTGGAAGCGTCGGACTTCATCCTGCAGCGGGCTATCATGACGGGTCCTCGTCCCACGACCGAGAAAGTGCAGTTCTCCCTGCGCGAGATCCAATCGCTCGAAAATGAAAAGCAGGCTCGCGCCGAGCTGCGTAAAAAACAGAGTGGTGAAAAACCGACCGCGACCGAACGGAAACGGCAGGAAGAGGCAAAGCGGCAAGGCAACTTCGGGTCGCCCTACTTTCCCCTGCACGGCGACGACGCCCTGATTGTGGTGCGTTACACCAAACCGAGCACGCGCGACTTTTTTCGCGTCCGTGAGCCAGGCTGGTATCGCTTCCAGGCGACGGCCTATGCGGTCCGCAACCAGGGAGAGCCCGTGCGACTGCAGATCACCCATGGCCGCGGCGTGCCGACCGAAGTTCCAACCGTGATCGATGTGGTGCAGCTGACCGACTCCACGCCCCAGACCGTGGAGTACCGCGTCTATCTGCAGCCGAACTATCGGGTGCAGATGGAGATGCTGGACGGCATCAACTGGCTGCCCGGCTCCCGTATTGCGGAAAGCGACGGACCGGCGATCGCCATTGGCGCCATTGAGATGGAAGGCCCGCTGCTGGAGCAATGGCCGCCTGCCGGGCACCGCAATCTGTTGGGCGTGCGCGACGCCAATGCATTAAAGGACGACGAAATGCCAGCCATCCTGGCCGACCTTGCGCCGCGGCTCTTTCGTCGTCCGGTGGCGGAATCGGTCGTCCAGGAGTTTGTCGACTTCTACCAGGCCGCCAGGGCCGAGTCGCTGTCGCCGCTGGACGCCTTCCGGTTCACCGCCAAAGCGATGCTGGCCTCGCCCCATTTTCTGTACCATGTGGAACCGCATACGTCGGCCGAGGGCGCCATCGATGAGTATGCCCTGGCCAATCGGCTTTCTTACTTTCTCTGGCGCAGCCTGCCTGATGCTCCGCTGGTGGAACTGGCGGCCGCGGGCCAGCTTTCGCAGCCCGACGTGTTGCGGAAGCAGGTCGATCGCATGCTGGAAGATCCCAAGTCGGAGCGGTTCCTGAAAGACTTTGTCGGCCAGTGGCTGAAGATCAGCAACCTGGGCGAGATGCAGCCGGACGCCAACCTGTACCCGGAATACGACGCCGACCTGGAACGGGCGATGGTCGAAGAGACCGAGTCCTTCGTCCGCGAAATGCTGCTGCATGACCTGCCGCTACGGAACCTGATCGACTCGGACTGGGCCATGCTCAACGATCGTTTGGCCCAGCACTACGGTATCCCCGGCGTGGAAGGGAACCGCTTTCGGCGCGTCGCGCTCGACAAGTCGGCCACCGTCCGCGGGGGTCTACTGGCCCAGGCCAGTATTTTGAATATCACCTCCAACGGCACGACGACTTCGCCCGTTGTGCGGGGCGTATGGGTGCTGGAGCGTTTGCTGGGTTCGCCCGCTTCGCCTCCGCCGCCGGACGTGCCGGCGATTGAACCCGATATCCGCGGCGCCACGACGATCCAGGAACAGCTGGAGAAGCACCGCTCGATTGAGCAGTGCGCCGCCTGCCACCGGAAGATCGACCCCTACGGCATGGCGCTGGAGAACTTTGACGTTATTGGCGGCTGGCGTGATAACTACCGCGCTTTGAAGCCGACCGCCAATCCGAATCGCCCTCAACGGATTGAAGGGCAAGCGGTCATTTCCGCCGACAGCCTGCCGCAACAGGGAGACTTCGCCGACTTCCGCGAGTTCCGTGCTTTGCTGCTGCAGCGCGAAGACCTGCTCGAGCGCAATGTCGCCCGGCAACTGGCGAAATTCGCCCTGGGCCGCAGCCTGGGCTTTGCCGACGAAGGACCGCTGGCGAGTCTGGTCGCTACGGTCGACGCCAGCGATGGCGGCCTGAAAACCATGATCCGCGAGCTGGTCGCCAGTGAACTTTTCCGCCGACCCTAACCCCTAACGAGCCTGCACATGCACCTTTCTCGACGTAACTTTCTGCAGGTCGCCGGCGGCGCCGTGGCTTTGCCCTGGCTGGAATCGTTTGGCGGTTTTGCCCATGCCGCCAGCGGGTCCGCCGCGCCGCAGCGGTTGTTGCTGATCTGTCTGCCGCTGGGCATTTATCGCGAGGCGATCATTCCCGAAGGCGAGGGGGCCGACTACGCGGCGCCTGACTACTTGTCGGTGCTGGAGGGATTCCGCGATCGCTATACGGTGATCTCGGGGCTGGATCATCCGGGCGTCACGGGCGGCCATGCGACCGAGCCGCGGATCTTTACCGGCTTGCCTTCGCATCTCAAGAATTCGCGTTCGCTCGACCAGTACCTGGCGACCCGGATTGGTCGCGACACGCGTTACGATTCGCTGGTGCTGTCCGCCGGGCGGAACGAGTACAGCTGGACTGACAGCGGAGTAATGGTTCCGTCCCAGTCCAAAATGTCGGAGGTCTACGCGCAGCTGTTTGTGCAGGAAGACCGGACCAATACCGAACGCGTCCTGCGCGAAATCAACCAGGGCCAAAGCCTGATGAACCTGGTGCAGCGGCAGGCGAAGTCGCTGCAGCCGCACCTGTCGCAGGTGGATCAGCACAAGCTGGAAGAATACTTCGACTCGGTCGTGGAAACAGAGCGGCGTCTGGTCAAATCCGAGAGCTGGGTGCATACGCCCAAGCCGCAGGTCGAGGCGCCCATGCCGGAAGATCCGGCCGACCGCAGCGAGATCGTGGCCCAGTTGCGGAACGTGTGCGATGTCACGCACCTGGCCTTCCGCACCGACTCCACCCGGGTGATCACCTTTGGCTATTTCCAGCAGCAGAGCGTGAACATTCCCGGCGTGCAGAACGCTTACCATGCGCTGTCGCACCACGGCCGCGACCCGAACAACATCGCCCAGCTGAAACGAATCGAAATCAAGTTCTTTGAAGAGTTGAACACGCTGCTCACGCGGCTGCAGAATACGCAAGAAGGGGACGAGACCCTGCTCGACCGCACCACGATTCTGGTGACCTCGAACCTGGGCAGCGGCTCCAGCCATTCCAACAAGGACCTGCCGGTCCTGCTGCTCGGCGGTCGTTATAACCATGGCGAGCATCGAACGTATGCGCCTGGCTCCACGCCTTTGTCCAATTTGTACGTGAGCATCCTCAACCAGTTCGGCCTGGCGGACAAATCGTTTGGCGCCTCCACGGGTCCGCTCGCGGGACTGGAGATCGGTTAGGCGGAAAGAGCAAACAGAACAAAAGAGGATTCACCGCATAGGGCGCTGGGAAACGCAGAGGAAAAGAGAGAGGGAAAGGCTTGCCGTTGGGCAGCGGATCCGGATGTGCGGGACGTCGTCTTCTGCTCGATTTTTTCTTCTCCGTAGATCGCGGGCGCAGGCGGTGGCGAATCATCTTTTGGATCGCATTCTGCTTTTCGGCCGTTCGGCAGTGTTTGGTTTTCTTCTCTTTTGACAGGCGGTTATCATGCGTCACTTTCTTGTTCTTGTCGCGCTCCTGCTGGCCGCGGTGCTGGTCCGTGAAACCTCGGCCGCCCCGCTGGCGGAGACTTTTCTGCTGGAAGGCCGGCTGACAGAAGGAGAGAAAGCACTCCGCGAACATCTCCAGACGCACCCCGCCGATGACGAGGCCCGGTTCGGTCTCGGCACGGTGCAGTTTCTGCTGGCCTTTGAGCACCTGGGCGGGAGTCTCTACGAACATGGCCTGCGCACGGAGCGGGCGTTTCCCGGTTTGTCCCGTCAGCTGGCGGGGCTGTTGCCGCAAAACCCCAGCCCCAAAGAGCTGACCTATCAGGAGATGCGGCAGGTGATCCAGACCTTCCTCGGCGATCTGGAAAAGGCCGAAAGCACGCTGGCCGCGATCCAGGACAAAGATGTCAAACTGCCGTTGCATGTAGGTCTGATCAAAGTCGATCTGTTCGGCCTGGGCAAGCCAATCAACGCCGCCTTTGTGCTGGGCCGCATGGACGGCGCCCCGGCCGAAGCGGTGGAGTCCTTCGTGATTGGTTTCGACCGCGGCGATGTTCACTGGCTGCGCGGCTACTGCCATTTTCTCTGCGCTTGCAGCGAAGTCATGCTGTCGGTCGACAGCCACGAAATGTTTGACTGCACGGCCCATCTGTTCTTTGAGAAGACCGCCACGCCGCACAAGTTCCTCCTGGAAGAGGACCGCAACTTCGAACGCGTCGGCTGGTGGAATGCTCGCCTGTTTTCCGATGTGATCGCCTTTATCCATTTGATGCGGTTCCCGATGGAGGAGCCGCAGCGGATGCAGGCGGCCCTCGCGCATCTGGAAGGGACCGTCGCCCAGTCGCGCGAAATGTGGAAGCATTACCAGGCGGAGGAAGACGACGACCACGAGTGGATCCCCAACCCCCGACAAACGGGCGTACTCCAGGTGAAAGTCACCCAGGAGATGATCACCACCTGGCTGGACACCGTCGACGAGACCGAGCAGGTGCTGGCCGGGAAAAAGCTGATTCCCTTCTGGCGAGGCGAGAACGCTCGACGCGGCGTCAACCTGCGCCGCGTATTCACGGAACCCCGTCAGCTTGATCCGATCCTCTGGGTGCAAGGCACGGCCGTCACGCCATTTCTGGAAGAAGGGGAAATCACCGAACTGGCAGGCATCGGCTCGCTCCGCCGCATCAGCAACACCTTTGGCGGCATGAACTTCTTCGGTTTTGCTTTCTGGTTCAATTGAACGGGGATCGTAAACAAAAGCAGAATCAGTTCTCCGCGGCGCATCTTCAAGGTTCGCAATGCGTTCGTTGATGCGTTGTGAAAGCCCGGATTGCCCCGTTTAGAGGGTGACTATGGGGCCGCTTTATGACATAATTGGTGATGTATGAGGCTGGTCGCCGTCACCCCAGTCGGGTGGCAGGCCCTGGTCGCGTATCCCGCCTTTATTGCTGGATTCAGAGGCTTCTTCCCGCCAGAGAACGGCGAAAGCGTCTGTGAATATCCCCCCCGCAATCGTGGTCGTTGACCTCGTTTGACTTGCCTAGAATCTTCACTCGCCAAACACGTATTCCCTTGTTCCCTCTCAGGTCCGCGACGACATGATTTCCCGTTCGCCATTGCTGGTTGCCCTGGTTCATTCGCTGATTGCGTCCTGCTGCTTTGCCACGGTCGCGGCCGCCGCTCCGAACTTTGATAAAGACGTACAGCCGTACTTCAGGCAGCACTGCCTGGGCTGTCATGGGGCCGAAAAACAGAACGGCGACTTCCGCATTGATACGCTTTCCCGGAAGATCGGTCTGGAAGATACGCCCCAGTGGGCCGAGATCATGGAGCGGATCAGCTCGGGAGAGATGCCGCCCGAAGATGTGAAAAACCGGCCGACCGCCGATAAGAGCGCCGCCATCGTCGAGTGGCTGGCGGCCCGTATCCAAGAGGGCGAAGCCGCCCGCATGGCGCAGCGCGATCGCGTTTCGTACCATCGGCTCACGCGCGAAGAGTACGTCAACACGGTCCGCGATCTGCTGGGCGTGGAGTACGACGCCACCGATCCGGGCGGGCTGCTGGAGGATGCGGAGTGGAACGGCTTTGAACGGGTCGGCTCTGTCATGACGCTGTCGGCCACCCATATTGAAAAGTACATCAACGCGGCCGAAATCGTCCTGGACGAAGCGTATCCCGACAAACCGATCGAATACCTCGAGGCCACGACGCAGGCAGCGGTGGTGAACGAAAACCATCCCTACTTCGAAAGCCTGCAGCAGGAAGGGTTGCTCGACAAAGTCCGCTTTGAACTGGTGACCAACGGCGAGCAGTTCCGGGCCTCGAGCCCCTACCGCAACGGCCTGAAGTTTCCCGGCCCGGGCGTTTATGAAATCAGCTACGTGGTGAGCGGACTCAAGCCCGAGAACGGCAAGGCGCCCCGCATCCAGGTGTTTGAAGAAAAGCTCGATCGCATCCTGTTCGAACAGGATATCATCGCGCCGGAAGACGCCCCCATTACGGTCACGTTCCAGGCGCACTTTCCCGGAACGAGTACGCCCCAGATCCGCGTCATGAATACGACGGGCCTGCCCCGGCATCCGCGTTCGACCGCCCACAGCCGCATTCCTTTTATCAACACCAGTCGTCCCCGCGCTCCGTGGCAAGTCAAAATTACGGACCAGCAGGGACAGCCGCGGTCGCCCGTCCTGATCATTGATTCGATCACCATTCGCGGTCCGATTATCACCCCGCTGGAACAGCAAAGGCGCGACTCTTACCTGCCGCAGGAAGAAACGATCCCCGCGGCGAGAGAAGGGCTGGCCCGCCTGGCGAAACGCGCTTTCCGGCGTCCGCTGGTCGAAGGGGAACTGGAAGTCTACGTACAGATTGTCGAACAGGAACTGGCCGCCGGCGCTCCCTTCCGCGAGGCCGTCGAGGCCGCCATGATCGCCGTGCTGTGCTCCAAGAGTTTCCTGTTTATCGCCGAAGGGGACGAGAACGCGGATCGGTCGCAGCTCAACGACTGGGAGATCGCTTCGCGGCTATCGTACCTGCTGTGGAGCACCATGCCCGACGACGAACTGTTCGCCGCCGCCGAACGCGGTCAGCTGCAGGATCAAGGCGAGCTCCAAAGGCAGTTCACGCGGATGCTGAACGATCCCCGTTCGGACCGCTTCAAGGAAGGCTTCTCCCGGCAGTGGCTGTACTTGAACAAGGTCGGCATGTTCCCGCCGGACAAAAAGCTTTATCCCCAGTACGACGACCACCTGGAACAGAGCATGATCGGCGAAACCCAGGCGTTTTTTGCCGAAGTGCTGGAGCAGAGACTCACGCTGCGGGAGTTTCTCAATTCCGACTGGACGATGCTTAACTCCCGCCTGGCCCGGTTTTACCAGGTGCAGGGCGACTTCACCGATCAGTTCCAGCGAGTCGCGCTCCAGCCGGAAGATCATCGCGGCGGACTGCTGACCCAGGCGGCCATTCTGTCGCTGACCTCTGACGGCGCCCGGCATCGGCCTGTCCATCGCGGCGTCTGGCTGTCGGAAGTGATCCTGGGGAAAACGCCGCCGCCCCCGCCGGCCAACGTCGAGCCGATCGAACCGAATCCGGTCGACTCGCCCAAGGCCACGCTGCGGATGAAACTCGACGCCCACAAGCACGACGCCAGCTGCGCTTCGTGCCACAAAAAGATCGATCCTTTGGGCTTTGCCTTTGACCACTACGACGCCATTGGCCAGTGGCGCACGCGAGAGCAGGTCGAAGGGACGGGGGAAGATCCGCTGGTCGACGCCAGCGGCGAACTGGTCGACGGCCGCAAGTTCCAGAATGCCGAAGAACTCAAGCAGCTGCTGACAACCGACCTGGACGCTTTCGAGGCGACCTTTATCGAGAAACTGGCCATCTATGGCCTGCGCCGTACGATGACATTTGACGACCACCAGGCCCTGGCGGGAATCGCCAAAGTGGGCCGGGAAAAAGACTACAGTGTCCGAGAGATCCTGGAAGCGTTTGTGCTCTCTGACCTTTTCCAGCAACGATAACGACCCTGGCGAGAACCCGATGAATATCCAAACGAATAGCTGGCGGTTAAGCCGCCGTGATGTGCTGCGAGGAATCGGGGCCAGCATTGCTTTGCCAATGCTGGACTGCATGGAGGCCTCCGCCGGCGCGCTGCCGACCAGCCCGCCCAAGCGCAGCGTGTTCCTGTACATTCCCAACGGCGTGAATACGCTCACCTGGCAGATCGAAAAAGCGGGAACCGATTTTGAGTTTTCCGAGCCGCTGCGATCCCTGGAACGCCACCGGAACGAAGTGACCCCGCTGAGCGGCCTGCATCATCCCATGGTGCTGGGCAAGCACCATAACTGCGACCAGGTCTGGCTGACCGGGGCCGATGTGCCCCGCGACGGCGGCGCCTTCCGCAATTCGGTTTCGGCCGATCAGGTTATCGCTGAAGTCCAGGGCATGCATACCCGTTACCCCTCGCTGGAAATGGCGATTGAAGGCCACTCCCTGGCCTGGTCGCGGGACGGTATCCAGATTCCGGCGGAACGGAACGTCAAAACGATTTTCGATCGTCTTTTCGGCGTCGAATCCGGCGGAGAACAGGCCGTGCGGCGCCGCCTGGCAAGGCGCGGAAGCATCCTCGACGCAGTCCTGGGCGACGCCCAGCGCGTCAACCAGAAGCTCGGTACGGCGGACCGGAACAAGCTGGACGAATACCTGACCGCCGTCCGCCAGATCGAAGTCCGCACCGAACGGGCCGACGCCTGGCTGAACGTCCCTCGGCCCCAGGTGTCCGGCGCGCTCACTAGCCGCTTTACGCAAAAAATGGATTCCTCACAGGTCCAGGAATACCACCGCCTGTTTTATGATTTGATGGTCTTGGCGCTGCGGACCGATATGACCCGCGTCATCACCTGTATGATCTGCAGCGAATCCAACGGCGGCGCGATTCCGGATATCGGCATCTCCCAGACCCGGCACGCTCTGTCGCACCACAACGGCGATCCCGAACAGCTCCGCCGACTGACACAGACTGACACCTTCCTGGTCGAACAGCTCAGCTATTTCCTGGACCAGCTGAAAGCCCACGAAGAAGACGGCGGGAACCTGCTCGACACCACCCAGGTGCTCTGGGGCAGCGGCATGGCTTACGGCCACAGCCATGGCAACGCCAACCTGCCCACGCTCTATGCGGGCGGCAAGAAACTGGGCGCCAAACATGGCCAGCATGTCGACTACAACCTGCCCGTGATTGGCCAGTACAACGTGGCCGACGCCAACTCCCATTACCGGATCTGTGGTCGTCCTGTCGACGGCAACGCCCGGCTTAGCAACCTGCTGCTGACCATGCAGCAGCGTGCGGGCGTGGAAACCGATCGCTTCCAGGACAGCCTGGGAACCATCTCCGAAATCGTAGCCTGAGATTGCCCCGATGAAACGACGATTGAATTTGCGGTTCCTGCTGGCTTTTGTCGCGGCGTCCCTGACGGCGGCCGTTACCACGGTCTTCGCTCCGGCGACTGCCGCCGAGCCGGCTCCGTATCGCACCGACGCTGGCACGGATCTGACTCTGCCCCGGTTCCAGCCGGTCCGGGGCGAGTTCCCGCCGGAAGATGCGGCCCACTATTTTTGCGGCGAGCTCATCGGCGGCGACTTCCCGGAACGTCAGTTGGTGATGCGCGTCGATCGGACCGACGACCAGACACGGTCCGAATTCGACCGTCCCATTACGGCGACCATGCTGCCCTATGGCACAGTCTATTACCACGGCCAGCATGCGTCCCTGCGGGATGTCCCTTACGGCACGCACCTGCACGGCTGGTTCTTTGAGCGACCCACCGGCGAGCCGCTGGTCTGGGTTATCAAGAACGGGAAGCTCACCAACACCAGCGGACAACGCATCTCTTCCGAGATCGACTTCACTCGCTGCCTGCGCCTGGAAGACGACTTCAGTTACTACTCCCGGCGCAAGCAGGCCTGGAAGGTCGACGCGGTGGACCTCGACGCGAAAAAGCTGACCGCCACCCTGCACCAGGCCGGCAAACCGATCGGCGAGGCCAAAGTCTTTGATCTGCTGTCCAGCACGGTCGTTTACCAGGGACGCAGCTTTGAAACACTGGAAAAGATCCAGCCCGGCCAGCTGGTGCAGATGAACTTTACCTGGGCCACGCTTTACGGACCCGGTCGCGTGCTGGCGATCTGGCTGGACGAAGAAAGCCGCAACCTGGCCTCCGCCCGGCAGCTGGAACGGCATCGCAACCTGATCCGCGAACGCGGCATCCCCGGCTGGGTCGACGCCGTGGACGACAAACAGCAGATCGTCACGATCACCTTTTTCGAAGGGGTCGACCCGACCCTGTTCAAGGATTTTGACGTCATCGTTCCCGAGCCGCTCGGCTGGCCGACCTCGGGCGGCGCCAAGGACGACCTTGCTCCCAAGGGCACCATCGCCGTCGCCCGGGACTGCCTGATGACCTACGATCCGGTCAACGACCGCAAAGGCGGCAACATCCTGAAGGTCAACAAAACGCCCGTCCTGCCAGGCAGTTCCGGGGTGCAGATCCAGGTGCAGTGCGGCATGCTGCTGGAAGGGTATCGTCCCGGCGGCATCGTCCGCTTCTTTCCCGCCTGCTGGAAGGTCGTCGCCCTGCCCAAGGAAGAAGAATTTTACGGGCGCGACTAGCCCGGCAAACGTCCCTCAGGAAAGCCTCGTTCATGAACCGACTTTCTTGCCTCAGCTTTTGCGCCCTGGCCAGTTGGATCGGCCTGCTTTCCGGAGCGACGGGGGCCGCCCAGCGGCCCAACATCCTGCTGATCGTCTCCGAAGATAACGGACCAGAACTGGGCTGTTACGGCGACCCTTACGCCCAGACGCCCCACCTGGATCAGCTTGCCAGCCAGGGCGTGCGGTTTGAGAATGCGTTTGTGCCGTACTCGGTCTGTTCGCCGTCGCGGGCATGTTTTCTGACGGGGCTGTATCCGCATCAGAACGGGCAAATTGGTTTGGCGACGCACAAGTTCGCCCTGTATCGCGGCGACACGCCGAATTTTGTTTCGCTCTTGAAAGAGCATGGTTACCATACGGGGTTAATCGGCAAGCTGCATGTCAATCCGGAATCGGCGTTCCCGTTTGACTTCCACGCCATCCCCGGAGCCAATTTCAACCGTTCGATTGCGTCCGCAGAGTACGCGGCCGAGGCCCGGAAATTCTTCGCCCAGGCTGGCGACAAACGCTGGTTCCTGTCGGTCAATTTTCCCGACGCGCATCTGCCGTTTCTGCGTCAGGCCAACGGACTGCCCGAAAAGCCGCTCTCTGCCAACGAGGTCCGCCCGATGCCCTGGGTCGGCGTTGATACGCCCCGACTGCGGGAACAGGCGGCCAACTATTACAACTGCCTGGCCCGGCTCGACCATGCGGTGGGACTGCTGCTGGCGGAACTTGATAAAACGGGCGAAGCGGACCACACCCTGCTGATCTACATTGGCGACCATGGCGCCCAGTTTCCCCGCGGTAAAGGGACCGTCTATGAGGGAGGGCTCCGCGTGCCGATGATTGTCCGCTGGCCGCACGTCGCCGCTGCGGGACAGGTGCGGAAAGAGCTGGTCTCCACCATCGACCTGCTGCCGACCGCATTACGGGCCGTCGGCAAAATGGCTCCCGCCAACTTGCCCGGCTGGGAGCTTCAGCCCCTGCTGGCGGGCGAAAAACCGGACGCCTGGCGGCAGTACAACTTTGGTTTTACG
Organism: Lignipirellula cremea; assembly: GCF_007751035.1. NCBI lineage: Bacteria > Pseudomonadati > Planctomycetota > Planctomycetia > Pirellulales > Pirellulaceae > Lignipirellula > Lignipirellula cremea. The sequence goes on from NZ_CP036433.1 coordinate 578,202, forward strand.
ACTGGCTCGTTCCCTCGGGCCTGCTTTGTGCAGCACGCAATTCGCGACGCCCGTTACAAACTGATCTCCAGCCCGCGGCCCGATACCGAGAACCTCGACGCGGGCACGTACCTCGACGAATCGCATCAGCACTTTGTCGTCTCCGGCGCCACCGCCGCTGACCAGGCGACGGCTCCCGATCATGTGCAGGCGGCCTTCGCCCTCTGGCAGCGTCCGCCCCGCTATGAGTTGTACGATCTGGAAAACGATCCGCACGAATGGCGGAACCTGGCCGACGACCCGGCGCATGCGGCCGTCAAGACCCGTCTGATCAAAGCACTCATCGACCTGCAGCGCCGCACGCGCGATCCGTTTCTGGATCCAGCGAATGTCGAGGCGTTTGTGCAGGAACAGCTGGCCAATCGCGATCTGGGTTATCGCAACCAGCAGGACTTCCGCTGGTCGTATCTCAATACATTCCCGAAATGGCGGGCCCGACCGTAGCGACTTTTCCAGGACGTTTGTCGTCTCTCGGTCTGCAGGGAATGGATCGCCGGGGAGCCATCCTGTCGCCCCTCGAACGGCCCGTCGTCGCTTGGAAAACACCCGATTGCCCTGCTCGAAAATCGGGGCCCCAAGTATAATAAGTAGCCCGCACTGCCGCTTCGACTTCCTTATCAAGGCCCGCCTGAACCGATGCGAATCCCTCCCTGCCTGTTCGTTTGCTGCCTGCTCCTGTTTCCCGGCGCCCTGTTCGCCCAGCAGGAAACCACGCCTGCCCCGCGACCGTCCGCCCAGAAAGCACCCGCCGCGAAAACGCCGGTCCGTGAAGAGCTGGAGTTCACCCGCTGGAGCGGCTCTGTCAATATTCCCGATCCGGTCGCGATCAGCCTGGATAACCAGGGCCGGGCGTATGTCACCCAGACCCAGCGCCGCAAGTCGCAGGACCTGGACATTCGCGGCCATCGCCAGTGGATTCCCAGCGATGTCGGTTTCCGCTCGGTCGAGGATAAGCGGAACTTCTATCACCAGGAGCTGGCGATCGGCAATGCTTCTAACAAGTCGCATGTCGAAGACCTGAACAAAGACGGCGTGCACGATTATCGCGACCTGATGGTGCTCTCTGAACGGATCTGGCTGGTCGAAGACGCCGACGGCAACGGCACAGCCGATCGCTCGCAAATCTACGCCGAGGATTTCCGCACCGAAGTCACCGGCATCGCCGCCGGCGTGCTGTGGCACAACGGCGACGTGTACGCCACCATCGCCCCCGATGTCTGGCGGATGCGCGACACCACCGGCGACGGCAAAGCCAATCAGCGCGAGATCATGGCCACCGGCTTTGGCCTGCACATTGCTTACGCCGGCCACGACATGCACGGTCTTACGGTTGGGCCTGACGGCAAGATCTACTGGTCGGTCGGCGACAAAGGAATCAGTGTCGTTTCCCGCGAAGGACGCCGCTTCGCTTACCCCAACCAGGGCGGCGTGATGCGCTGCAATTCCGACGGCTCGGATTTTGAAGTGTTCGCCCACGGCCTGCGTAACGTGCAGGAGCTGGCTTTTAATGAGTATGGCGACCTGTTCGGCGTCGATAACGATTCCGATCAGTCGGGCGAGCGCGAGCGGGTGGTGTTCATCGCCCGCGGGATGGACGCTGGCTGGCGCTGCAACTATCAGTATCGCGGCAAGGACTACAATCCCTGGATGGCCGAAGGGCTATGGGAACGCTGGTCCGCCCGGCAGCCTGCCTACATCACGCCGCCTTTGGCGTACTCGTTGAACGGTCCGGCCGGCTTCACGTACAACCCCGGCACGGCGCTCGGCCCCGGCTATCGCAACTACTTTTTCCTGACCGGAGCGCCCGGCGGCGAGCAACGCGCCTTTCAATTGTTGCCCCGCGGCGCTACGTTTGAACAGGCAAACGAACATGAAATCGGCAGCAGCGTGCCGCTGGTCGGCATCAACTTTGGTCCCGACGGAGGGCTGTACGGCGTGGACTGGGGCGGCGGTTATCCGCTGAACCAGAAGGGCGCCATCTGGAAGATCGATGTCCCCGGCGGCGCCGACTCCACCCTCCGGCAAGAGACCCGCGAACTGCTGGCCGCAGGCTTTGCCCATCGCGAAACGAACCAGCTGCAGGAGTTGCTCAGCCATGCCGATCAACGGGTCCGCCTGGGCGCCCAGTTCGAACTGGTCCAGCGCCAGGCAGCGACAACCCTGCAGCAGGTCGCCCAGAAAGCGGACGCTGATCTGCTGGCCCGTATCCACGCCATCTGGGGCGTCGGCCAGCTGATCCGGCAAGACCGTTCGTCGCCGCAGCTCGAACTCGTCGCCTTGCTCGCCCAGCTGCTGCAGGATCCGCAGTCCGAAATCCGCGCCCAGGCCGCCCGCACGATCAGCGATCTGCCCCACTTCGAAGGCCAGCTGCTCACGCCGCTTTTGGCCGACGCAGAGCCGCGGGTCCGCTTCCAGGCGGGGCTGGCCCTGGCCCGTCATGCCACGCCCTCGGCTGTGCCGGCGCTGGTGAAGCTGGCCGAGTCGCTGCAGCCCAGCGACAATTACCTGCGGCTGGCGGCCGCGCAAGGACTGGCGGGATCGGCCTCGACTGCAGAGCTGGCCGACCTCAGTCGGCATGCGGCTCCGCTGGTGCGCACGATCGCGGTGCTGGCCCTGCGTCAGCAAGACGACCAGGCCGGCGGCAACCCGGCCGCCGCGGCGGCGCTGGGCCGCTTTGTCTCAGATGAAAACGTCCAGCCGGCGACCGAAGCGGCGCTGGCTTTGTATGAAGGACTCGATCGCCGGGACCTGACCGACGACGCCGCCCTGCTTGGCGCCGCGGAGCTGGCCGCCGTTCTGCCTGCCACTCCGCAGTCCGGCGAGGCCTTCGTCCGCCGGGCGATTAGCGCCGCTTACTTGCTGGGGGACGTGAAGAGTGCAGACCGCGTCGCCGCTTACGCCCAGCGCACCGATGTCCCGATTGCTTTGCGGTTGGACGCTCTCGACGCGCTCCGCCAGTGGCCGCAGCCGCCGCTGCTCGATCGCGTGGACGGTCGTCGCCGTCGCCTGGCCGAGAAGCGACAACGTATCCACTCGCCCGCCGTCAAAGCGGCCCTGATCGACCTGCTGGCCAGTACCGATGCAAAGCTCCAGGCGGCCGCCCTCAAAACGAGTCGCGACCTGGGGATGCAGTTCACCGACAAGGATCTGGTCGAGCTGGCCCAACTGGTCGCCGCCCCGAAAGCCGCCGTCGAGCTGCGACTCGAGGCGCTCGACACGCTTCGTTCTCAGAAATATTCCCGCCTGGCGGAAGTCATCACCGGAGCCCTGCAGTCGACGGCCCCTGTCCTGCGGATGCGGGCGCTGGAGCTTTTGAAGAGCGATCCCGCGGCCGCACTGGCGGCGATTGAGCAGGTGCTGGCTCGCTCGAAAGACCTTCGCGAGCGGCAGCATGCCGTGCTGATGCTGGGCGACCTGGCGACCGCGCGGGCCGACGCCGTGCTGGCGGCCCAGTTCCAGGAAATGGCCGGCCAGCCCGCGCCCGCGGCGACCGCCTTGGAGCTGATGGAATCGGTCAGCGCCCGGGCCGAACAGAACGTTGACCTGGCCCGACTGCTCACCGAGTACAACGACCAGCGGGCGTCCGCCAGCGACGATCCGATCGCCCTGTGGACGCAGTGCCTGACCGGCGGCGATGCGACGGAAGGGAAGGAAACCTTTATGAACCACATCACCACGCAGTGCATCCGCTGTCATCAGGTGGGAAAGACAGGCAGCACGGTCGGCCCCAACCTGGAAAGCATCGCCCTCCAGCGCGACGGCGCGCATCTGCTCCGCTCGATCGTAGCGCCAAGCGCCGATATTGAGCCGAAGTACCAGTCGCAAACCCTGCTGCTGCTGTCGGGCCGGGTGGTCCAGGGGCTGCTGCTCCGCAAGGACGACAAGGTCACCGTGCTGGCCGACAATCAGGGGAAAGAGGTCGTCGTGCCGAACGACCAGATCGACGAGTCGCTCGCCCGCAAGATCTCCATCATGCCGGAGATCGCCAAGGTGCTGACGCCGCGGGAGATCCGCAACCTGGTGGCCTACCTGCAGACCTTAAAAAAGCCGCTCCCGGCTGAGACCGCCCAACCGGCCAGCAAGTAACCGCAGTCGCCAGAATTTGGAAAGAGCGTCCTGGGCTTTAGAAACCGCGGCCAAACTCTGGCGAGTTCAGCTACGGACGACCGAGTGGGTCTCCTCCGATGCTGGCCTGGCGAGGGGACCGGGCGTGTGAGCCCATGCCGAAAATACATTGGCGCGTGTTGATGATTCTGCGATAATCGAGCCCTGCTGTTTGGGTGTGCTCCCTCACTGCTAGCCGTATTCCCTCCGAATCCGCTCGCCATGTATCGACCTGCCTTTTCGCTCGCTGGCCTGTTCCTTTTTGTCGCGCTGGGTAGTCTCCCGCTGGCCCGCGGCGAGGCGCCTAAGGCGAACGACCTGGCGTTCTTTGAGAACAAGATTCGTCCGGTCCTGGTCAAGCACTGTTACGAATGCCACGCAGCCGACTCGGCTGAACTGGGCGGCAAGTTGCTGCTCGACAGTCGCAGCGGGATGCAAAAAGGGGGCGAGTCCGGGCCAGCCATTGTCAGCGGCAAGCCGGACGAAAGTCTCCTGGTCCAGGCGCTCCGTTACGACGGCGTAGAAATGCCGCCGGAAAAGCCATTGCCCGAAACGGTGGTCAACGACTTCATCGAATGGATCCGGCGCGGGGCGGCCGACCCGCGGAACGCCGACGCCGTCCCGCCCGCAGCCGAACCGAAAGTTCAATCGGACCTGTGGTCGCTGCAGCCGGTCCAGAACCCGCCGTTGCCGGCCGTGCAGCATGGCGACTGGCCGCGAGATCCGCTGGATCGCTTTGTGCTGGCCCGTATCGAAGCGGCCCAGTTGTCGCCCACGCGCGACGCAGATTCACGCACGCTGATCCGGCGCCTGTCGTACGATCTCACCGGATTGCCGCCGGAGCCGCAGCAGGTCGAACAGTTCGCCAGGGCGCATGCCCGCGATGGGGCGGCCGCGGTGGAGCAGCTGGTCGATAACTTGCTGGCCAGTCCGCAGTTTGGCGAGCGCTGGGGTAGACACTGGCTGGACGTCGCCCGCTACGCCGAATCCAACGGCAACGACGGGCTCAGTCGTAACCCGACCTTCCCGCATGCCTGGCGGTATCGCGATTACGTGATCAGCGCGCTGAACGCCGACACGCCGTATGATCGCTTTCTGACCGAACAGATTGCAGGCGATCTGCTGCCGGAAGGTTCACCCGAACAGCGCGATCGTCACCTGGTGGCGACCGGGTTTTTGGCGCTCGCCGCCAAGCCGGCCAAGGCGATGAACACGAACTTCGACATGGATGTGGTCGCCGATCAGATCGACGTCGTCGGCCGGGGGCTGATGGGTTTCAGCATCTCCTGCGCCCGTTGCCATGATCACAAGTTTGATCCGATTCCGACCCGCGACTATTACGCGATGGCGGGCGTTTTCACCAGCACCGAAACGATGTGGGGGACCGCAGCCAGCGAGAAACTGACCGCGCCAAAAACCGATCTGCACGTGCTGCAGGCCGCCCCGCACGTCCCGCCGCCGGCGGACTTTGTCGAAACCGTGCTGGTGCTGGAATCCAATACGGGCAAGCCCAAGCCGGTTCCTCCTTCTGACTGGCCGGTGGGCACGCCTTTGGCCATGGGCGTTCGCGACCGAGCCAAACCGGCGGACTGCAAGATCAACCTCAAGGGGGAATCGCAGAAGCTGGGGGAGGCCGTGCCGCGAGGCTTCCTCAGTGCTTTGGAACTGGAAGCATCGTCGCCGATCCAGGTCGACCCGAAGCAAAGCGGTCGGCTGCAGCTGGCGCAGTGGGTAACGAGCGTTGACCATCCGCTGACGCCGCGGGTGATGGTTAACCGGATCTGGCTGCACCTGTTTGGCCAGGGCATCGTGCGGACGCCGGACGACTTTGGCGTGTATGGCGAACGGCCCAGCCACCCCCTGCTGCTGGACCATCTGGCCAGCCGCTTCGTGGCGGAAGGCTGGTCGATCAAGCGTTTGATCCGGGCGATCGTGCTCAGCCGCACCTATCAACTGCAGAGCGACGCCGAGCCGTCGCTGATTCAGGCCGATTCGCAAAATCTGCTGCTGGCCCGGCATGACCGCCGACGCCTGGACGCAGAATCCTTGCGCGACAGCATGCTGCAGGTCAGCGGTCAGCTGGACCCGCAACCGGGCGACGGGTCGATCATTCGCCATCGCGATATTCTGGTCAACCTGGCCGGGAATCTGCATCAGCCCAGCCGGCATCGGAGCGTTTACCTTTGTTATCTGCGAAGTTCGCCGCCGCCGGAGTTGGCGGCCTTTAACCTGCCGGACTTCACTACGGTAACGGGGCAGCGCGACGAGAGCACCGTACCGGGCCAGGCGTTGCATCTGTTCAATAACCCGTTCGTCATCGAGCAGGCGAACGCTTTCGCACGCGTGGTGATGCAGGCGTCGGCCGGCGATCCGGAACGGGTGCAGGCCGCGTTTCAAAGAGCCTTGAACCGGGAGCCCCGGCCCGCGGAACAGGAACAAGCCGTCGCGCTGGTGCAGGCCGCCACGGCGGAGCTGGAATCCGAAGAACAGGCGTGGGCCAGCTTTTGCCAGGCTCTGCTGATGGCCAGTGAGTTCCGTTACCTCGATTAGTCTCCCCATCCGCACCAGGTTGTTCGAACCACAGGAAAACGTAATGCAAACCTCGCGACGCACCCTGTTGCAGTCCACTGCCTGCGGCTTTGGTTATCTGGCCCTGCAGGCGCTCTGCGGCCAGCGATCCCTGGCGGCGGAAAAAAGCGGGCAGACGACGCAGACGCCGCCACTTCCGGTCCGCGCCAAAAGAGTGATCTTCCTGTGCATGTCAGGCGGTCCGTCGCATCTGGATACGTTTGACTACAAGCCGCAAACGGGCGACAAGAAGCATCCGGGATCGGTGTTCGCCTTTCGCCAGCATGGCGAGAGCGGGCTGCCCATCTCTGAGTTGCTGCCGGAAACGGCCCGGCATGCGGACGACCTGTGCGTCCTCAACGGCATGCACGCCGACACGGGCATTCACGCCCAGTCGTTCCTGCAGTTGCACACGGGCGACCGGTTGCGCGAGCGGCCGAGTCTGGGCTCCTGGATCTCGTACGGTCTGGGGTCAGAAAATGAGAACCTTCCCGGATTTATCAGCCTGAATACGTCGAAAACGTCGTGCTATTCCAGCGCGTTTTTGCCGTCGATCCACAACGGTACGCCGATCGGGGTGAACGGCGAGCCGATGTCCCAGGCCACGATCCAGAATGTGGCCGGCGATCATCTGCCGTTGTCCGCCAAGCGACGGCAGCTGGACTTTGTGCAGATGATGAACCGCGAGCATGCGGCCCAGCATCCGGGCGACGGGAAGCTCGACAGCGTGATTCAAACGATGGAGCTCGGTTTCCGGATGCAGGCCGAGGCGCCCGGCCTGCTGGACCTCAGCCAGGAAAGCCAGCGCACCCTGGAGCGTTACCGGGTCGGCCAGCAGAAGGAGTCGGTCGGCACTTGCCGCGTGACCGACTTCGGCCGGCAGTGCCTGCTAGCTCGTCGCTTTGCCGAAGCGGGGGTGCGCTTTATTGAATTGAACCATGGCAGCTGGGACCAGCACAAGAATCACCGTCGCGATCTGGCCGCCAACTGTGAAGCGACCGACGCCCCGATTGCGGCCCTGCTGGACGATCTGAAGGATCGTGGCCTGCTGGACGATACGCTGGTGGTCTGGGGCGGCGAGTTCGGTCGACCCGGCCTGATCCCGGAAGACGGCAAGGACGAAACGGGCCACAACGCCCGCGGCTTCACCTTCTGGCTGGCCGGCGGCGGCGTGAAGAGCGGGTACGTCCACGGCCAGACGGACGCTACGGGAGCACAGGCGGTCGAAGGGAAGGTCCACTTCCGCGACCTGCACGCCACAATTCTGCACCTGCTGGGTCTACCGGCCAACGAGCTTACCTGGTGGCACGCCGGCCGCGATCATCGGCTGACCGGCCCCGAAGGCGGGCAAGTCGTTCACGAAGTGATCCAGTAAACGGTCACGCAGAGCGAAAGCCGACGTTCTGCGTTTGTTAGCACGCCTCGCGCCCTTCGGGCGGTCATTCTCTTTGCGGCCGTTGCCTGGCTGGCAACGGCCGCGGGCCTAAGCGGTCGCTTACTTGCCGATCAGGCTGGCTCGCATTTTGTCGACGGCCTGGTCGATGCTGAAGCTGGCGGCTTTCTGGCGGGGCGGATATTCCTTGAACGTGTCCAGGAACTTCTCCGTCACGGCCTGGCCGGCCATGAAGATATACGGCTGCGACAAGAGCCAGTCGTAATAGGTGTTGGAAGTGACGTCGGCCCGTTCGAAAGGATCGGCCCGCAGGTCGAACAGCTTGGGCAGACGCAGCGGGGTGAACGGCTCAGCCCAGACGCGCAAGGTTCCCTTGGCGCGTTGTTCCAGGAACACGATCTTCCAGTTCTCCACGCGCAGGCCGACCAGATCGCCGTCGTCGTTGAAGTAAAAGAAGCCGCGTCGCGGGCTCTTTTTCACCTGGCCGGTGAGATACGGCAACTGGTTATAGCCGTCGATATGGTTCTTGAACTTGTGGCCGTCGGCTTCGTAGCCTTCCAGCAGTTTCTCTTTGATCTTCGGTTCGCCGGCGGCGGCCAGCAGGGTCGGCAGCCAGTCGTGGCCGCTGAAGATCTCGTTGGAAATGACCCCGGCGCGGATATGCTTGGGCCAGCGAATCATGCAGGGGACGCGGAAGGCGCCTTCCCAGTTGGTGTTCTTTTCCGAACGGAACGGCGTCATGGCGCCGTCGGGCCAGGTGTTCATGTGGGGGCCGTTGTCGGTCGTGTAGATCACGATTGTGTTGTCGACCAGGTTCAGCTCTTCCACGGCGTCGAGGATCTTCCCCACATGGGCGTCATGCTCGACCATGCCGTCGGCGTATTCGGTGCGGGCGGTCAGGCCGGGCGGGCTGCGGCGCTCTTCCTTCACGTGCGTGCGGAAGTGCATCCGGGTGCTGTTGAACCAGCAGAAGAACGGCTTTCCGGTGGTCGACTGTCGTTTCATAAAGTCGATGGCGGCGGCCGACGTGTCGTCGTCGATCGTTTCCATCCGCTTCTTGGTCAGCGGGCCGGTATCTTCGATGATCTGCTTGCCGACGCGGCCCCAGCGCGGATGGACGGTCGGATCATCACGGTCGGTCGCCTTGCATTTGAGCACGCCGCGCGGGCCAAACATTTCGCGAAAACGCGGATCGGTCGGATAGGTCCGTTGTTCCGGTTCTTCTTCGGCGTTCAGGTGATACAGGTTGCCGAAAAACTCATCAAAGCCGTGCACTGTCGGCAGAAACTGGTTCATGTCGCCCAGGTGGTTCTTGCCGAACTGGCCGGTGGAATAGCCCTGGTTCTTCAGCAGCTGGGCCAGGGTGGCGTCTTCCGCCTGCAGGCCGACGGGGGCCGCCGGCAAGCCGACTTTGCTGAGGCCCGTGCGGAGCGTGCACTGTCCCGTCAGGAACGAGGACCGCCCGGCGGTGCAGCTTTGCTCGGCGTAGTAATCGGTGAAGATCATCCCTTCGCGGGCCAGGCGATCAATGTTGGGCGTTTGATAACCCATGAGGCCCATGGAATAGGCGCTAACATTCGTGAGGCCAATGTCGTCGCCCATGATCACCAGGATATTCGGCTTCGACTGCTGGGCCTGAGCCAGCGGAGCCCCGGCCAGGCTGAGGGCCAGCATGGCGATCGCTCCCAGGCAGCAGGACCTTCGCCCGGCGTTTCTCCCGGATTCTCGGATTCGGTTCCCCGCAAACATAAAACACTCCCTCATTGAGATAGCACAGACAAACATGAGTGTAGCCGGCCAGCGCCGACAGACAAAAAGATGAGAACGGCGTTCCGGGAGTTTCGCGGCTCCAGCGCCGTTTGCAACGCACGTGAATACATGGTGATAGAACGCAGGATTTCCGTAATGCGACTGCCGAAGGGACGGACTGCGAGTGTAAAGCACCCTGCGAAAAGCCGCGTCTGTCTCCGCCATTCGCATCAATGCAAAGGCAGGAGATCATTGCCAGGGATAAAAGGCGATCCATCCGGCCCCCCTGTCCTGGGTCAGTATAACCCAATCAGCAGAGTCGCCAAGGAAACGGCCGTCGATTAAAAGTCGGCGTCAGGTTATCCCCACAGGCCGGCGGTCGGAATCGCGGTTCTCCAAAGCTCCAGGGCCGCCCCCGTTGCTCGCACTGCCCTGTCGCCCCGACCAGCGTCCTAACCGGGCACGCAGAACGCCGCGCAGAACATCGCCAGCCTGGGAAACGTGGAGCCCGTCAGCAAGCCCAGGGGTGAAGCATCCGTCGAACTCCAGCCAGACCCGGTCCAGCTATCGGCGTGAACAGCTAGACCAGCAGCAGGCCGATGATCGCGCCCAGAAAGAACAGAAAGACCCCGAAAAGACAGCCACCCAGGGAACGCCAAAAGGTTTGTCTGGGGGTGGAAATCTTCCAGCCCAGGCGACGATGCTGGGACTCGCGAAGCTTATCAAATAGCATCTCCAGTAACATCGCTCCCAGAATGCAGCCGGAATACAGTCCCAGCTGGAGATGGAACCGCAGCAGCACCAGCCAGCAACAGAACGCCGTCGTCAGCAGCAGCAACGTACGTAGCGAGAACTGCAGTCCGCCCCCTGTCGCGACGCGATCGTCTTCCGTTTCAGTGACAGGTTCTGGCGCCTCGGCCGACGCTGGCTGTTTTGCCAGGCGATTCCTGTACACCGACACGGGCCGCGAAACCAGGGCCTTGAGGAACGATCGGCGAGACTGCGATTGCTTGTCCATCAGCAGCAGGTATCTGGCCCAGGGGATGGCGGGGACGTCGCCCGGCGCGAGCGAGACGCGAGGCTTTTATCGTACCCGATGGAGGCCGCAGGAATGAACACCTGTTGCGATCCGGTCGTCTTTCCCGAGAGCGAGAAACGGCCCGTATGCTGGATTGTGGGACGCCGCCTTGTTAACGTGGGAGATCTTGCATTGCCTGGACGGTTCCAGGCGTCGTCGGGAAGGTTCCCGGCGGAAGGGAAACAGAAAGTATCGGGTAAAGGAACCTGTTTGATGTCGCGTAAAATGTACTCATGGCTGCTGCTTGCTCTTCTGGTCGCTGGATCTTCCGGCGTGAGTCGGGCGGGCGAACCGGCTTTGCAGCTGAAAAAAGGGGAACGCATTGTGTTCCTCGGCGATTCGATCACCCAGGCGGGCGATCGTTCTGACAAAGGTTACGTGCGATTGATCCGCCAGGAGCTGGCCGAGAAGTATCCCGACCTGGGGATCGAAGTGATCGGCGCCGGGATCAGCGGCAACAAAGTGCCCGATCTGCAGCGTCGCCTGGAGCGGGATGTGACCTCCAAAAAGCCGACAATCGTGTTCATCTACATCGGCATTAACGATGTCTGGCACGGCGAAAAGGACCCGGCCCGCGGCACGACGCCGGAAGCCTTTGAATCGGGTCTGAAGGACGTCATCGCCCGTTGCCAGGAAGCGGGCGCCCAGGTGGTGCTGTGCACGCCGACCGTGATTGGCGAAAAGGCGAATGGCACGAACAGCCTCGATAAGAAGCTCGACCAGTACGCCGACATCAGCCGCGGCGTGGCGAAAGAGCTGAAGCTGCCGATGTGCGACCTGCGCGCCGCGTTTGTGGACCATCTGAAAGAACACAACACTGAAGACAAAGAAAAGGGCGTGCTGACCAGCGACCGCGTGCATTTGAACGAAGCCGGCAACCGCTTCATCGCCGACGTCATGCTGGGCATGTTCGCAAAGTAATTTGGTTGTTTTGCGAACCCGCCGGCGCAGAAAGTCGCCTTTCGCTCCGTGAAAGGCGACTGTCCGGCGTCTGCTCTGGCTCAAAACGACGAACCAGAATCCGGCAGTGAATGCGCATCGAGAGAATAAACACTGACTTGTGATTTCCGTCAGCAATGAAGTCGGCGAAGCACGCTCAACACACGGCTGCCGCCCCAGGCGACGGGCAAGAACGCCCGTCGTTCGAGGTGTCGAAGTCCTGAGCTGTCTTCCCGCCGTCGTCCTCGCCAGCTGCAAAGGTCGTCATGGAAAAAGTCGTCAGAACGGAACGCCTGGAGATCTGCCGGCCGGATGGCGACTGCATGATTTCGCTGGATGCGGAAGAGCCGTCTATTCGCCTTTATGATCGCGCAGGCCGGGAACGACTCACGCTTTGCCTGAACCAGGCCGGCGAGCCGCAGATCGGCTTGCTGAGTCCCGAGGGGCCGGTCGAAGTGGGCATCGGCGTTAACCCGCAACTGGGCAGCGGGATGATGATCTATAGCGCGCAAGGGTCGGACCTGCGCGTGATGATCATCGTCAAGCCGGACGGAACGGCCGTCATCTCCACCGACCCGCACGACCTGGATTAATCGGGCGCCGGGCCGGTGTTGGACGAGCTGCCTTTGGCTGCGGCCGATTACAGCAGTCCGTCGCGTTCCAACAGCTTGAGGATGGCGGCGACAATCTCGGGGTGGTCCGCGGCCACGTTCTGCTCTTCGCCCAGATCCGTTTCCAGATCGTAAAGACGCCAGTCGCCGGGCGGTTTTTCCGACTTGCTCCGGTAACGGACCAGCTTCCATTTGCCGTAACGCACGCCGACCGAGGTGGCGCCTTCGCTGCTGGCGCAGTACAGGTATTCGTGCTGCTCTTGCCGGTCGTTCTCTCCCAGCAGCGTCGGCAGGTACGACAGGCCGTCGATTGCGGCCGGCGGTTTGGCGCCGGCCAGTTCACAGGCGGTCGGCAGGAAATCGTAGCCGCCCGAGGGCAACGCCGAGACGGAACCGGCCTTGATCTTGCCAGGCCAGCGGGCGATCATCGGGACGCGATAACCGCCTTCGTGCATGGAGCGTTTGAAGCCCTGCAGGGGCCCGTTGGAATCAAAAAATGCGTGGTCGTGCCCGCCTTCGTTATGGGGGCCGTTATCCGAGGTGAAGATCACCAGGGTGTTGTCGTCCAGGTTCAGCTCTTTGAGTAGCTCCAGCAGGCGGCCCACGTCGGCGTCCATGTGGGTGATCATGGCGGCGAAGCCTTTTTCCGGATTGGGCCAGTCGCGATCAGCGTAAATGCCGTAACTGGGAACCTCCATGCCGTCGCCCAGCAGGCGGCCGCCTTCGTTATTGGCGTGCGGAATGGTCCAGTGGATGTGCAGCAGGAACGGCTGCTTCTGGTTGCGGCGGATAAAGTCAAAGGCAGCCGTCGTCATGAAATCATGCGAGTAGCTCTTCTTCACGGAAGCGACGCGGCCGCGGCCCTCCGGACGTTTATCAATCACATTGCCCGGCAGTTCGACCTGTTTGTCGTTCTCCCAGAGAAACGTCGGATAGTAGTTATGGGCGTTACTCTGGTTCAAGTAACCGAACCAGTAATCAAAGCCGTTCTGGTTAGGATGTCCCGGGTTGTCGATCTCGGCCGGTTTGTCAACATTGCCGAGCGCCCATTTGCCGACGCCGCCGGTCGCATAGCCCGTATCGTGCAGCAGGCGGGCGACGGTTGCTTCCTGGCCGGTCAGGCTGCGGCTGCGGTTGCCGATCAACTGCGTATGGCCCACATGCTGGCCCGTCCAGAGCACCAGTCGTGAAGGACGGCAGACGGTATGCCCGGCGTAATGGTCGGTGAACCGCATCCCCTGGGCGGCCATCTGGTCGAGATGGGGCGTTTTGATTTCCTTTTGCCCGAAACAGCCCAAGTCGCCGTAACCCAGGTCGTCGACCATGATGTAAATGATGTTGGGCCGGGCGGGCTGTTCGGCCTGCAGTCGCGGCGGACTGCAGAACTGGGCGATCACCGCGGCGGCCAGCATCGCCAGTCCGATGATCGGGCGTCGCACGGGACGCGGGCAGGACGGGCGGCGACCAGCCTGCGCCAGGGCGGGGAATAGAGACATCAGGATTCCTCTCGGTGTTGATAGTGCGTGCGATGCGCTCGATTCTCCCTCGCTCACGGCGGCGCCCGAGTGCGCGATTCATGGCCTAGCGGTCGGGGCGGCAGCCCCTTTGGCGGAAAGGGAGGCAAACGGTTTGAACTGCATTGTCATTTGCGCCGTGAGCCCGGTCAATTCCCGCCCGAAACCGGGAGACCTGCCACAGGGAAAGCAGGCGTCGGCGCCAGAGCATCGATCCCAGCATAGATCTACGCGATACCGGAAGCAAACCGACTGCGCGTGCGGATCGACCCGGGAAGACGGGCAGAAGGGTTCCGCCCGGCTCGATGAGGGACGTCAGGCTCGATGAGGGACGTCAGGCCAGGCGACGTTTGATCTCGTGCGCCGCTTGCCGCAAGGCGGACTGGACGGCTGGAAGCTCGGCCAGCGGATTCAGCAAGCCGTAATCGTGGATCATGCCGTTGACGCGCAGGGCAACCACCTCGACGCCAGCTTCGTCGAGCTTGCGGGCGTATGCTTCCCCTTCGTCGCGCAGCACATCGAGTTCGGCCGTCTGGATCACGGCGGGCGGCAGGTTCCGCATCTGTGCGTGGGTGGCTCGCAGCGGCGAGGCGTAGAGCCCCTCGCGTTCGCCGGCGGTCGTCGCATAGCTGTTCCAGAACCAGACCATCATCGCCCGGGTGAGGAAATGGTCGTTCGCAAATCGTTCGTACGACACCGTATCAAAGCGGGCGTCGGTCACGGGCCAGAGCAGCATCTGCATGCGGAGTTTCGGGCCGTCTTCCAGCACCGACCGCAGGGCGACAACCGCCGCCATGTTGCCGCCGACGCTATTGCCGGCGACCGCCAGGCGGCTGCCATCGATGCCGACTTCGGCTCCGTTTGCGGCGATCCACTGCGTCGCCAGATACGCCTCGTCAATCGCGGTGGGGAAGCGCGCTTCGGGCGAGCGACTGTAGTCGACATAGACGGCCGCCGCGTCTGATTCGGCGACCAGATCGCGAATCAATCGTTCGTGCGTGGGGTAGTCGCCCAGCACCCAGCCGCCGCCATGAAAGAACATAAAGGCCGGTAGCGGTCCCTCCCTGTGCGGAGGACGAACGATCGTCAGGCGGACCTGTTTCCCATCGGCCTCGATCGAATGCTGGCTGACTTCCGCCGGGCGAAGTTCGCCCTGGGTCGAGGACTGCAGACCGCTGAGCACTTGGCGCGCTTCCTCTGGCGGCAACGTTTCCAGTGGCGGGTCGCCCGACGTATTCAACTTGTCGAGGAATGCCTGAACCTGCCGCTGGGCTGACTCGGCGGGCGCGAGGGCGTCGATCTGATCTGCAGACATCCGTTTTCTCCAACAAGAAAAGGCTTTTCAGGCCGCAGTGCGGCGAAAATTCCGATGTCTTCGAGAGGAGCAAAGGCCGTGCCGCTCAATGTGCGACGTTGGAGCTAGTGGTGCGTCAAACCATAGAATCAGGTTTCTCTCAATCAGCCGCCGGGCGCTAGCCCACGGTTTTCTTGGCAGCACAGCAGCACGGCCGAAATCGCTCACTCTAAGATGGAAGATTGACGCAGCACGAGTGCTGTGTCAAGGCAAAGAGTTCGGGTTCTTCCAATTAGCCGTTTTGGCGATAGCCACGGTTAACTAAAAGGAACAGCGGCTCGCGCGAAAATGGCCAAACCTAAAATGGAAACTTGACGCAGCACTAGCATGGATGTGCCAGAACGCCGTAGCAGAACTCGCAAGAGTTTGGCCGCGGTTCCCAGGAATACACGCTCCAAAGTCTTGCGACTTCAGTTACATTCTGGCGCCAGGACGTTACCGACCAGAGACTTTCAGCAGCATCACCACGGAACCGCTGACCTGGCGGTCGACGGCGTCCCAGGCGAGCACTTCCTCGCCGGTTGCGGACTCGGGCGGTTCGGGAAGATTCTCGGCGAGAAACTTGCGCAGTTCTTCAGCCGGAATCGCCATGCCGTAACTGTCCACGCCGCCGAAGTTGCGGCTTTTGGCGGTGACCATGCCAATCACATTGCCGCGGTTATCGCAGACGGGCCCGCCGCTGTTGCCGGGATTGACGCGGCAGTCCAGCAGGTACATCGCCTCTGTTGAGGTCGAAGGCAGTCCGCTGATCACGCCGATGGTGAGTTTCAGGCCCGAGCCCACATCGTCGCCCAGCGGGTAGCCGAACACGCCGATCGAGGCGCCGCGGCCGGACGGGGCGTCGGCAATCAACAAGGGCGAAGCACTGGCCAGCGCTGGCGCATGCACCAGGGCGATATCCCGATCGGGATGGATAGCGATCACCTTGGCCGGGACGCGTTCTTCGGAGCCAGGCAGACGGGCGACCAGCTGGCCTTCCCCTTCGACCACATGCTGGTTGGTAAGCAGGTAGCCCGATCCGGCAATCACAAAACCAGTGCCGGTCGAAAGCTGGTCGCTATCCGCCAGGAAGCGATGCAGCTGGGCCATTTTTTCGGCCAGGTCCCGATCGGTCGGTTTGTACTCCACGGCCTGCTTGATATATTTCGACGCCTGCTCCTGGTGGCCCACTTTCATCAGAATCACGGCCGCGAGCATGTTCAATCGGGCGCCCCGGTCTTGGTCCACGAAC
This sequence comes from Lignipirellula cremea, assembly GCF_007751035.1. Taxonomy (NCBI): domain Bacteria; kingdom Pseudomonadati; phylum Planctomycetota; class Planctomycetia; order Pirellulales; family Pirellulaceae; genus Lignipirellula; species Lignipirellula cremea. The sequence goes on from NZ_CP036433.1 coordinate 594,782, forward strand.
TTGCGGGTGCGGGTCCAACTGCCCAGATGGTCGAGCGTGCTGAACAGCTGGCCAATGTCCTTATTGCGGGCGCCCGCCATGCGGCACAGCCAGTCGGCTTCAAACAGCACCTCCAGCTGGCCCGCTTCGTTGCGTGGATCAAGCCGCTGCGCCAGGCCGTTCCACTGGCGAATCTCTTCGGCGAAAAGGGGTGTCAGATCCTGGTCCTGCATCCACTCGACCGCTTTCAGCATGGCCGCCAGCTGGGCCGTTTCCTCTCCTTCGCCGGCAGCGGTAAACAGGCGATCGCGTTCTTTGCGCATTTCCTGGCCGCCCTCGACCGCGGCGAGAAAATCCTGCGACGATTCGCCGGTGTAAAGATCGGTGGCGTAGGGCCGCCCCTGAGCGTCGGTCAGCAGGACCGTCGGCGTGGTGTTGACCAGATACTTGTTCGCCGTGTCGATAGAGTCGGAGCTTTGCTCGTCGAAACCGATCGAGTCGTCCCGAATGTTGAACACGACCAGCTCGAAGTTTTCCAGAAGCGGGGACAGCGCCTGTTCCCGCGAGGCAATATCGCGGGCGAACTGACGGCTTAGATCGTCTTCCTGGATAAAGGCCAGCAACAGGTCCTTGCCCGAGGCGGCCGCTTCCTGCTGGGCCGCTTCGAAGTCCAGTCGCCAGACTTCCCGAAAGCCGAGCGGCCGTTCCGGTTCGTTGGAGGTCGCCATAAACGACGTACCGCCCGACAGCGAAGAAACGGCCGTCCACTGCGGCTGGTACTGGTGCTGGTCGCCCGCCCGCAACGGAATGGAAACGGTGATCGGCTCAAAGCCCGGACGCTGGATCAGGACATTGTGCGAACCGGGCGTCACGCGGAACCGCAGTGGTCCGCTCGCCGCCAGCGGCACCTTCTTGCCGTTGATCGAGACCGAACCATGCTTCCGATCCTGTTCCGGCCAGGCAATCGCCAGCTGGGCCCGTTCCGCTTCAACGGCGTTTGTGGCCGGGCGCAAGAGCGTGGTGACGGCAAAGATACCGCCGCCGCAAACCAGCAGCACCAGGGTCAGGCCGCCGCCTGCCGCCAGGAACAGCCAGGGCGGAAGCCCCTTTTTTTTGCGCGGGCGAACAGGTCCTGTGGCAGGTTGGGCGGCGACGAGAGTAACGGGAGCCTCGCCGCCGGTGTGAATCATCGGCGTCGCCGCCTGGTCGGGGACCACCGCGATCGGAATGGCGGTCGGCGGAACGGGAGACGCCTCCAGCGGTTCGCCCGGAACGCTATCCACGGGCATCGCCAGGGCGGGCGCGGGATCACCAGGGGGCGCATCGGCCGGGATCGCCGGCGGCCAGACTTCAGTCGGCGTGGCTTCCGCGGGTTTCGCACGGGGAGCTTTCGCCTCGGGCGCTTTGGCTGCCGGAGTTTTGGCCGGAGGGGCTTTCGCGGCGGGCGGACTGGCCGATGCGGGACTGGCGCCGGGGGGAAAGCTCAATTCTGTCGGCGGCGCGTCGGGCACCTGCATGGTGGCCCCGCAATTGGCGCATTTGGCGCGCTTACCCGCCAGTGCTAGTTTCACTCGGAACTTTTTGCCGCACTCGCCGCAGGTGGCGTCGATTGCCATCAATGAATCCTTGAAAGAGGCTTACCCAGGCTTCTCAAGGAGATCCCGCAGAATCCCCACCACACCGATTGCATTAAAACAGGATAGCCCGTTCGCGGGCCCGATTCAACCTCGAACGGGCCGGACGCAGGGAGCCTCTTGATTGGGGTGGGGCAGGTTTGCAAACTGACATCGCTCCCAACCATTCCGTGATTGATTGATGAACAGGTGAAAAACCTGTTCCACGGTGCGTTACTCCACCACCATCACGCCGTTCATGACCATCCAGTGGCCGGGAAAGGTGCACAGGAACGGGTAACGTCCTGGTGCGGCCGGAGCCCGGAAGTAGATCGTCTGCTTTTGGCTGGGTGAAACAATGTCGGTATAGAACAGCACCTGTTCGGTCTTCGGCACGTAATGCCGGGCAAACGCATCGGGGCTGGCGATCAGCTGGTTCGCCAGTTCGCCTACCTGCTGCAGGGAGCCGGGTTGCACCAGCACCCAGTTATGCGGCACTACATCGGGGTTGGCCAGAGTGAACTGCAGCGGCTCGTTCGCCTTGACGTGGATTTCACGCGTGGCGAAGGTGAGGTTCTTGCCGGTATCGATCTGGATGCGGCGGACGTCGGCGATCTTTTTTCGCCAGGGGTTCGGCACGCGGACCGCGTTGAGCGCCATGTCGCTGAGCAGGGGATGGGCGGCGATCGTTTTTTCCTGCGGCTGGTAGCCGGGGAAATCGGTAAACGGACCGTCCAGCTTGTGCACGGTGAGGAACAGGTCCTGCCCCTCGTTCGGCCCCCCGTCGCCGGTCGCCGCATCGGGGCGGGCGACAGGTCGATTCACATGCATCCGCAGATGCAGCTGGTTCACCGGCTGCAGGTCGGGAATCTCCAGGAACAGCGAGCGGCCGTCCGGCAGCAGATGGGCCGAGGCAATCTTTAATGGGTCGTGGCCCGCCACGCCGGGATGGGTCGTCGAATAGTCGGGCGAGCCGTAGGCTCCGCTGTAACGATAGTTCCAGCACTGCGCGTAGTGCTGGCTGAGATCCGTCACGATGTCGGAATCCAGCGGCTGCGCGAAGGTGACCCGCACGCCGTTCTCATACGTGTGGAAGCCGAGCGGAACCTGCACGGTGTCGCCCGTGTAACGCACCCGCTGGAAACTGCCGTCGTCGGGCGTGTAGGTTCCCCAGCCGGCCATGCCGCTGACATAGAACTGGCCGTCCTGCGGGCGAAAGCGTCCCCGATGGGCGCCCGCGTCGAAGCTGCCGGCCAGCGGCACGATCGCTCCCTGGGCCTGGCCGTCGACTTCATCGCGCAGCACCAGGAACCAGGTCCCCGTGCCAAACGACAGGTGCAGCAGCTGCCCCTGGAGCGGCCCGAATTGGTCCCCCTGCACGTACGCCTGGCCGCCGCTGGAGTTATCCAGGCCGCGCGGAAGATACGCCAAAGGCAAGCTGGGCGGCTGGTTGTTTCGCGGTCCGCGATAACCAAAATGCGGCGGCTCGGATGTTTCCGTCGGCGACGTATTGTAGGACGTCTGGCGGGCGGGCGGGACGGCGCAAATCATCGAGGCGGGCGTCCAGTCGCCTTCGGAACAGGGCACCGTGAGCATGCCGCCGGGCAGGATGCCCAGGCCGTCGGGGTTGCGAAAACCGGTAGCGATGACCTCCACCTGCTTGCCGTCGGGCGAGATCTTCAGCAGCCCCTGGTTCCCCGAGGCGGTATAGAAATTACCGGCTTTGTCGCGCTGCAAACCGCAGATAAAGTCGTGCCCGGCGGGCGAAGTTTCAAACGCATTGCTGAAGCACTCGTAGAAGTCTGCTTCGCCGTCGTGGTTCTGGTCGACCAGCCGGGTCAGCTGATCGCGGCACTGCACGTAAATTTCTCCATCCGTCACGACCAGTCCCAGCGGATGATGCAGCCCCGAGGCGAATCGCCGCCACTGGGCGACGCCGGGCCGCCCTGACCCGCCGTCCAGGCCGTCGACGCGCCACACATCGCCCTGCATGGTGCAGACGAGCGCGGCTCCGTCGGGCAGAAAGTCATGGCCGCCGCAGAACAGCAACGCCTTCCAGGGGTTGTCGGTCGGCAGTCCGATCGTATCGACCGCATAAGGACGACCGACTCCCGGCGTGATGGGCGTCTTCAGCCGTTGCGGCCACTGGGCCGGCCCGCCTTCGAGCGCCTGGCGGAGCGAGTGCTGGGCGACCGGGGCGACTTCGCGATAGAACTTGCCGTCGCGGACCCAGGGGGAATCCAGGTACTCCACGCCGTTCTTCTGGTAGGCGAACACGGTCCGCGTCCCCAGCCGATAATAGCCGTGATAAACGAACGGCTTGTCGGGACGCTCCTGCGGCGGAGTCGCCTGTCGCTCGCCGGCGATCTGCAGGCCGCCGACAAAGCCGTGCCGCACGCCGGAGAAACGGACGAAGCCGCCCGACCAGACGGCGTCGTAAGTGAGCGTATCGGGATTGAAGCAGGCCGCCAGTTCGCCCTGGTCGCCCAGCCGCACACACACGCCGCGGGCGATGTCAGGCTGTCCCTCCAGGTGAACCACCCCGGCCTGGACAGGGCCCAGCTGGGTTTCGTTCCAGCGTTCATCGGCCCATTGCCCTTCTTTCTGGCTGCCCCAGTGGCCAAAGGCCGGGCCGTCGATTCCCTCAAACGGCGCCAGCAGCATCGGCGTGTGGTGTTGCTGGCGGAAATGCTCGGCCTGCTTGGTGTAAAAATCGTAAAGGCGATGCTGGTTGATCGGCTGATCCAGGTTCGCCCAGCGACCGGGCTGCAGCGGGGTCGTGGTCAGGGGGAACTCGGACGGTCCCTGCATCTGGCTGTGGGCGATCACCTGGTCGAATTCAGGCGGCAGCGGTTTACCGCCTGCGCCGAGGTCGCTGAGAAAGCGGAACAGGTCCCACCGCTGCTGCTGGGTCATGCCGGCGGTCAGGCCGTCGGGCATGACGGTGCTGCGGGCCACTTCGGCGTCGATGTCGTCGTGGGGAATGGAGATCAGCTTGCCGGAAGCCGGGTCCCGCAAGGTCAGCTGCTGCTTGTCGGTCGCATGCTTGTAGCCCGTAATCAGTTTGCCGTCGAGCGTGAGAATCTGCCAGGTGACGAACTCCGGCTTGACCTCCCGTTTGGGCCAGAGCACCGACTCCACGATCTGCCGGGCCGGACGGTCCTTGGCGACGGCCGTCAACTCCGGCCCGATCGAGCCGCCATGCTGGCCGACTTTGTGGCAAGAGATGCAGGCCCATTTGGCGTTGGCGTATACCGCGGCGCCGCGCAGCGCATCGCCCTGCTCAAACGCCTCGGCCAGCAGTCGCGGAGCCAGCTGGGCGTCGTACGGCAGTTCGGGCGCCGGCGTGTTCGCCGCCTGGGGATCGTCGGCCGGTTGCTGCTGCTGTGGTTGCTCTTGCTGTGGTGCGGCCGCCAGTTGCTGGCGGAGCTGCTTGAGGCCGTCGCGGTTCTCCTGCAGGCTTTCTTTGGCGTCGAGTTCAGGCCGATGATCGAGGATGCCGATCGGGCCGTCGTAGCCGCTGGCGACGACCGTGCGGATCATGGCCTTTTCATGGGCGCCTTTGCCGATGCCGAGAATTTTCGGCTGGGCCTGGGCGTTCATGCCGTTCAGGTTGAGGCACAGCACGTACGGCTGGAGCAGCGCCCAGGAGGCGTCCCAGTCGTCGATATGTCCGTGCCCATGATGGAAGTTGTAAACGATGCCGACGTGCGGCTGACCGGCCGCGCGCAGGCCCTGGCAGACGGCGACCATGTTGGCCGGCTCCCCGCCCCAGCCGCCGTGGTTGTAGAGTCCCAGCTGGCAACCGATCGCCTGGGTGCGCTTTGCCAGGGGGAGCAACTGCTGGACGGCGGCGGCGACCTTTTCTTCCTGTGTGCCCTGGCCCGGATCGCGCACCGTTTGCCAGATCTGCGGGTGCAGGTCGTACTTCTGGAACAGCCGGAAAGCGTCGTCGTGGGCGCCCCAGAAGGCGAAGAATTCAATGTCGTGCTTTTTGTATTCGAGAATCTCCTGTTCGAACGTCGGCACATGCTCGTTCCGCCAGTCATAGGCGCAGCGGCTCAGCCCCAGTTCCTGCAGCATGGCCGCCCTCTGGGCCGGGCTGCGTTTCTTGGCGTCGAAAGGAACAATGCACCAGGCGACCAGGTTCTCAGGCCGCAGCACGGCCGGACCGTCGGCCGCATAGACCGTCGCCGGACCAGTAGCGAGCAGGAACCCAAAGGCGCCGGCCAGCAGGAACCGGGCGAGCGGGAGCATCCGGGGATTCATCATGGCGGTTCTACTTTGCAGGGCAATCGCCGGCAAACGCCGGTAATCATGGCGGCCGATTCTCGGTAGCGAAAATCGTGAGAAGCAGCGGTTGGCAGAACGAACAGCGTCAGGGCCCGACATGGCGTGACGGCCCGTCCCTGGAGGCGGTTTCAGCCGACGCTTGGGGCCAATCGCCTGACCAACGTCTATTCTGACATGCCCGCTCCGAGGGAGCCAGCAAGTTTACCGCCTGCGACGCATCGATTCGACCAGCCTGCCGGGGGCCGCCTGCCTTGCTGCAGTGGCAGGAGCGTTCCGGGAAAGATGCTGGTCGAAGCAGAAGGGGCGTCCGGCAGCGGCGCAGCGCCCGATCCGAATCATCTTGTGCTTTCAAAGCGACGCCCGAGGCTGGGATTTACGGCGACAGATCAAGCAGGGTGAGGCCGTTGTGGCTGACAGGCGCGGGGCTGATGCCGCCGGTCGCACTGCGGCGGTACGTACGCGCCGGCGCCGGCGCCGGCGTGGCGGGCGCGGGCTGGCTAGCGACCGCGGGCGGGGTCGTTGTGGCGACGTCGCTGGTCGGCGGTGTCGGTTGCGTCGCGGGCGGCGTATAGGTCGGCGGCGGCGTGTACGTCGGACGGGGCGGAGCGACACGGGACGGCGTGGACGCCAATGCCGAGTCGACCTGCGACGCTTTCAGCGTATAGCTCATGCGGATTGGAATCGTGACGGCGGTTCCATCGCTGTGAAGCGCGGCCTGGCCGGTGAACTTCATCGAGACCGGAATTTTCTTCACCTTGTCGAATTGAATCTGGGCGTCGCCCGAAATGTTGACATAGGGCGTTTCGTTCCCCTCATGGACGGTGACCAGCTCGAACTTTTTCGTGATGGTCGCCATGGAGGAGGTCTGGCTGGACGTTGCGTAATGGACCTGCTCCAGCGCGGGGAGCCACTCCACCGAAGATTCCGTGCGGGTGGAAGGCAGCCCGGGAGGACGCATGCCAAACCGGCTTCTGCCGAAGCGCAGACTGGGGAGCGACGGCGCCGAATAGCTGGGCACGACCGTGGTGGTGATCTTCGGCAACAGCCGCAGCCGGTTGGTGTTCCATTCCGTGGAGCCATTGTCCGCAGGCATGCGATCCAGACACAGCTGGGCAATCGGCCCCAGGTGCGAGGGCAAGGTTTTTGCCGCGCTGCAATAGGCGACCTCGCCCTGGGCGTCGACGACAATCTTGCCGGAGTCGGTGATCGTCCCTTCACTACTGCGGACGCCGTTGCTGTTGTTCTTGGAATAAAGTCGGAACAGGCCGGTGTACTGGACCACGGTTCGTTCCCGCGTACCGATTCCGCCGCGGCCCGTCTTGATGCGCAGCAGGGCGACGCTCGTACGGACTTTCTCGGCCAGTTCCGGTCCGTCGAGTTTCTCTTCGGTATCCAGGGCGGAAGCGTACTGCCAGCGATTCTGGTCCAGCAGCTGGCGGACATCGTTGGAGACCACGGCGAAACTCATGGCGGAGATATCTTCGCCAGCGATGATCGACCGCGCGACGCCCACCACATGGCCCTGGGGATTTACAAACGGTCCGCCGCTGTTGCCGGGGTTTACGCTGGCGTCGAGCTGGAAGGTCTTGTCGCCGTCTTTTTCAATAATGCCCGAGATGGTGCCGCGGGTGATTTTAAGGCTTTCTCCCAGCACGCTGGTCATGGGATACCCAAAGGCGCGAACCTCTTCGGCCAGTCGCACGGTATTGGAATCAGCGATCTGCAGGTAAGGCAGATCGTTGGCTTCGATCCGCACAATCGCCAGGTCGTGCTGGGTGTCGAGGGCGATCACCTTGCCCGGATAGGTTTTGTCCGACAGCACCACCTCGACGGAGACGGCCCCTTCGACAACATGGGCGCAGGTGACCAGATACCCGTCGGGACGAACGACAAAGCCGGTGCCGTTCCCTTCCGATTCCTGTTCGGCGTCCTCGTCGGCATCGATCACCGTGGCCGCGTCGAGGTTGGTCCCCTGATAGGTAACGGCGCCTTCGATCGTCGACACGGTGTTGGGCAGGTCTGCTTCGTACGTAAAGTTATACTCATGTTTGGTGTTCGCCGGCCATTCATACCGCAGTTCGGTTGTCGCCGGGGAGTATTCGGCCTGGCTGGAGAACGGGATCGTTGTGGCAAAGGTTCCGCCTCTGTTGCCGCCGCCCGGGCTAAAGGGGATCAGGCCGGAGCTGGTCCCGCCGGGAGTAACTTCCGGCTCCGAGTTCGCCAGGCGTTCGTCGCTTCGCCCTGCATAAACGGCCACGCCATAAGCGAGCACGCCCAGCAGCACCATCGCCCCCAGGCCGACCGCAGCGGCAATGCCGATCACCAGCCCCGTTTTGCTCCGGGCCGGCGCCGGTTTGGCGGGCGGGTAACCATAGCTGGCGGGAGCCGGCGCAAATCCCTGGCTGGCGGGCGAGGAGGCATAGCTATGACTGGCGGGAGCCGGGGCGTAGCCCTGATTGGCGGGCGAGGGGGCGTAGCCCTGGCTGGCAGGCAGCGTTTCCGAATGGCCGCAAACCTGGCACTGGACGAAGCCCGTCGGGGAAGGGGCGGGAAAAGTCGTACCGCACAGGGGACATTGACCGAGCATAATTCCACTCTCAAGCAGCAGGCGTTACGTGGCGTATCTTGGCGACGCTGTTTCACTCAACAAAAGGTTCTGCTGGCGTCCTGCAGATCCTGGCATGACGCACGAATCGGTCTTGAATCTATCAATCTATCAGTTCGGGCAGGCGGAAGACCTGCAGTTCCTGGCCCGCGTTTCCCGATGCCGCCGTCAGATGCAGGCCGTCAGGAGAGAACGCCACCGACTTGACATAGCCGGTGGTGGACAGGTCAACCACATGCAGCCGTTTCCCCGTTTTCACGCTCCAGATGCTCACCATCGCGTTTCCACACGAAGCGATAAACCGGGAGTCGGGAGAGATTCCCACCGCCCACTGGATGGTCTGTTCGTTTTCCATTACTCCGGCTTCGACGCCGTTGCCGATGTTAAACATACGGACCGTGTAACTATCGGAGAGAACCACATGCTGGCCGTTGGGGGAAATTTCGACATCCTGGGGCGTGGAGCTGCCGAGTTTCATCTGCTGGATAGAGACGCCCCGCTGCAGATCAAACAGGATGAGCGCGTCGCCGTCGCTCCCTAAAGCCTGGCGACCGTTGGGAGTCAGGAACGAGGCCTTAACCCCGGCGCGAAACTCTTCAAACGCGTGCACCTCCCGGCCGCTGTCCAGTTCCCAGTACCGCAGCGATTTATCCTCACTGCCGGAAAGCGCATACTTGCTGTCGGCGGAAATGGTGATGCTGTTGATTTTCCCGCTGTGTCCCACGAACTGGCTGACCAGCTTTAACTCGCCGCGACTGCTGGCCTCCCAGACCAGGATGCGACCCGAAGAACCGCCAGCCAGAAGTTTCTTGCCGTCGGGCGTAAACGCTAGTCGTTTGACCTGGCCCAGCTGGTCCAGCTTTTCCAGGGTGATCAACAGCTTGTTCTTGTCGATATCGAACAGCATTAGTCGGCTGTCCATTTTGCCGGCGGCCAGCAGGGCTCCGTTCGGAGAAAAAGCAACCGACGTGTACGCCCAGAGCAGACTGGGGAACCGCCGCACTTCGCCCGAAGTAAAGCCAGCCGGAACGCTGATCTTCGCCATCGTCATTGACCCGGCGGGTCCGACAGGGGCTACGGGAGTGTTCGCCCGAGTGGTCGATTTGGCCTGCAACTCCGGGTGCACCCTGAAGTAAGGGCCGAACTGGGGCTGGCCCTGCAGCCAGAAAAGGTCCTGCGGGCTGAGCCCGGCCAGTTCGACTTCGATGACCTTATTGTCCGGTTTCTGCAGAAAGACCTTGCCAGCCGCCACGCGCACGGCTTCGGCTTCGATCTTGAACGTGCCGGTCGGATCCGACCATTCCCGCGCGACAGCGGGAGCGACTCCCGCCAGCAGAATAACGGCCGAATAGAGAAGAGCTTTTTTCATAGTCTGAAGTTTCGTTTACAGACAGACGAACGGGAAACTCAGCAGCAGGAAACGTACAGTGAGAGAACCAGAATGGTATCGCCCTCGCACCAGGTTTGACCGCCCTGCCACTGGAAACTACGACGAAGAATATCACCGGGATAGCCCTGGATCCGTCCCCACCCCCCTGCCGCCAGGACAAGCGACCTGCCAGCCGGAAGGACCATTCTACCCCGCTCGAAGACCCGCCGCAAAGCCCAAACCGGGGTCATCTACTGCAGTTTTGTTTTTCGGTTTTCCGTCGTGGCCAAGCGATCTTGCCGGTCGCGCGTCTTGTCCGGATCCGGCTCCAAAGGAAGAAAGATCCAGTCGAGGTGATAACGCCACGTCGGCGAGGCGGTCGGCGCCAGCGACTACGGCCGAGTCGGACGAATGACCAGTCGGTAGCCGACGATCGTGTGGGCGATATTCTTGGAGCCAGGCTCCAGGCCGTGCCGCAGGGCCGACCGGCAATAGTCGGGCGGGCTGAGCCAGCAGCCGCCTCGCACCAGTTGCTGGCGAATGGTCGGCGTCTGGTCGCCCTGGGGGTCGATCCCGCCGATCAGCTCTGGCGTGTACTTGCCGTCGCACCACTCCCACAGGTTGCCGTACAGATCGTGCAGGCCCCAGGCATTGGGTAGGTAGCTGCCCACCGGCGAGATGTCGCGGGCGCCGTCGTTCAGGACTTTGTCGGCGTATCCGTACGCTCCGTCGGGGCTGTCGTACAGGGAGCGATCGGCGAAGTTCGCATGTTGCGGCAACTGGCTGCGGTCGTCGCCAAAATACCAGCGACGCGTATCGCCGGCGCGGGCCGCATACTCCCATTCGGCTTCCGTCGGCAGGGTGTATTCCCAGTCCTTGGGCAAGGCGCCGCCGGCATGCTGTTCGGCATTGAGCGGGGTGAGCAGATTGGCCTGGAACTCTTTGGGATCGACGCCGTTGACGGGCTGGTTTTTCTGTTTGACGGTCGCCAGGTAAGGATTGCGGCCGTGGATGGTAATGTATTCCTGGAGCGTGAGTTCGTACTTGCCGATCCAGAAGCCGTGGGAGAGGGTCGCCTCGACGGGCTCTTCGTCGTCGTAGCGCAAGGAGTCCGACGCCGGACTGCCGAGCAGCACCTTGCCCGGCGGGCACCAGCAGAAGACCATGCCGGCGCTGTTGACCCATTCGTCGCCAGGCTCTGCCGTGGTGGGAAACTGCGTCGGCGGACTGACGGCCCGCGTGGCGGGAGACTCCAGCCAGTCGGCGCCCTCAAGGCTGCTTTCCACGCGTCCCGCCGCCGCTTTGATGGCGGCCGGTAGCGTCTGGCCGGGTTGTTCCAGCAGCTCGACCAGCTGCCGGGTAAAGGCGCCCTCCGACTGCGGCTGTCCTTCTTCCGCCGGGGCCGCATAGGCGACCAGCGACTGGGGCGGGAACAGCGCCGGATCGAGCTGGGCCAGTTCCCGTGGCGAATCGTCCGCCTGGCCGGGATGCGCGTAGACACCTTCGACCAGCACCAGGTTCACGCGGCTGCCGCTGCCGGCGAAGGGACGTCCTGGCTCGTGCAGTTCCTGCAGCAACTGCCGCACTCCATACGGTTCTCGCGACAGATGGTACGGCTTCTCTGGATTGCCATCGAGCGGCAGCAGGACATTATCGAGCGTCTCGACATTCCGCTGGCCCTGCAGGGCGTACCCGCTGAAATAGATCAGCGCCGTGCCGTTGGTCGGAATGCCTCGGCGGAAGCTGGCAATCGTTTTCTGGATCGCTTCGCCGGACAGGTTCTCGGCCAGTTCCACCCGAAAACCGCGTTGCCGCAGCACCCGGGCCAGCGACTGCACGGAGGCCGCGGGATTGGCCAAAGCGGCCTGCGGGTAGGCATGATTGGCGATCAGCAGCGCGGCCCGATGCTCGGCCGTCGCCGTACGGCAGAGCAGCACCGGTAACAGGAACAGCAGGCAGCAGAGCACAGGAGCGGCAATCGGCTTCGACATGGAACGGTCTGACAGGCGAAGGAGAAAATGGCAACAAGGGACGACGTCGCTCGTACGGCCGTCGTCGGTCATGGCGAGACAATCGTCAGGCCAGCAGTTCGGCCAGCGGCCCGTCCTGGTTGAGCACGCCTTCGAGCCCCGGGTCTTTCATGCCAAAGCGTTCGCGCTGGTCGCCAACCGCGTGCAGGAAGGTGGTGTACAGGTTCGCCATGGTGCGGTGTCCGGGCTTGCCGTACTGGGGGAAGCACAGATAGCGGTCGCCCGCCGCCAGGCGTCCGCCCAGGTTCCCCAGCATGACGACGGGCCATTCATAACAGCTGGAGTGGTGGGCGCCGGCGTTTTCGCTGAGGTAAACGATCAAAGTGTTATCGAGCATGGCGCCTTCCCCTTCGGGAATGGCGGCCAGCTGGTCCATCAGCCGCGCGATCAGTTGCGTATGGAACTGGCGAATTTTTATCGCCATTTCATTCGCCCCGTCGACCTGCAGGTGTCCAATGTGGTGCTTGTTGGCGTTGATGCCGAGACCTTTGAAGGTGATCTCAAAGTGATGCTGGCCGACGCCCGAGGCGAGCGTCGCCACGTTGGTCATGCCGGTGGCGAAGGCCATGGCGACCGTTTGAAAGTGGGCGTCCAGGCGATCGGATTCGACCGCGCTCTGGTACAGGTTCGTCATCGGGTCGATCTGTTTCGGATCGACGTCGCCCAGGCGGGACTGCCGCTGCGCGATCGACTCGAAGGCCCGCCAGTACTGCTGCAGCTTCTCCCGTTCCGGTCCGGCGAAGTGCGATTCCAGCCGCTTTACATCGTCGACCATAAAGTTCAGCAGGTGCTTCTGCGTGAGGGCTTCACCCTGGGGATTGCCGCGCAGCACCTTGCCAAAGAGCATGTCGTAGGCCAGGGCCGGGTTGGTATAGATGGGCGTTTTCTGGTTCGGGCCGGCGGCCGAGCAATCGTAGATAATATCGGAGCGCATGTCGCGGGAGATGCCCAGCGCCAGGTGCCGGAAAATGGCCGGGATGCTTTGGGAGATGGCGGAGTCGATCGTTTCGGCGCGGGGCCCGCCGTTGCGCGGATAGCAGCCGAGTCCGCCGTATTCATTGGAGTGGCCGCCGCCGCAGACGCGTCCGGAAAGACCCTGGATCACGGTCAGGCGATCACGATACTTGCGCAGCGGCTGCAGCGACGGCGGCAGCTCGTGGTTGCCGGCCGACAGGGAAATGTCTTCCAGTTCCGGGGCGGCGTTCGTCGGCTGGCCTTTGCCGTCGATCCGATCGCGATGCAGGGGGATGCCCTCCGGCTGGATGTGGTGGGGCCACAGGCCGTTCCCTTCGACCAGGAACACAAACCGCGGCTGGCCCTGGGATAGACCGGCCGCTTCGCTTTCCAGTCGGCTGACCAACGGGGACAGTAACAGTCCCCCGGCGCCAAGCGAAAGACCTTTTCCAAATCCGCGGCGTGTGATGGGATGCATGCGATTTCTACTATTAGGAACGGGCGATGAATTACTGTCGAAACCCGAAGGACTGCCAGATATGGATTCGTCGTTTGGAACTGGGGAAGAATAACTTCGGCTCACAGGAGCAGAACCGCCCGACGCTAGCGCGTTCGGCTCACTATACAAAAACCGAAGTTATTTTCCCCTCGTTCGTTTTGCACGAAAGCCGGCGCAGAAAGTACGCGTTCTTTCACGGAGTGAAAGACGACTGTCCGGCGTCTGTTCTCCTTCGGGGGGGCGAAGACAGGGCGTCGATTTCTGGATTGATGCGGTACAGGAAGGAATCGGAACTGAGCAGCGATACGACGAGCGCTTTCATGCTGCCGCCGCTTTGCGAATAGGCGCGGCTGGCTTCCTGCAGGGTCTGGGCGTCGCGCAGCGTTTCGTTCCGCCCCAAAAAGTAACGGAACGCATGCCGCACAAAAACCTGCTGCACCCGTTCCGAGGCGGCCAGCCGATGCATGAGGTCGATCGGCCCCGACACTTCGCCGTCGAGCTGAGGCAGACGGGTGTTCGTCACGGCGCCGTGCGTGTCGACTGGCTGTTCCAGTTCTTTGGTGCGAAAGCGGCCCATATGGTCGTACGCTTCAAACGGCATCCCCAGCGGGTTCATCTGCTGATGGCATTTCCAGCAGTAGGCCGCCTGAGTGACCTCGTAGCGCTGTCGCAGGGTTTGGTGCGGGTCCTCGGGCACGACGGCGTCGACGCTGATCGGCAGGTCGGAAACCGTGCCGCCCAGCAGGCGTTCACGAATCCACTTCCCGCGGCGGACCGGGTCGTTATCGAAATTGCCCGACCAGGCGATCAACCAGCTGGGCTGCGTGAGGATGCCGGCTCGCATTTCGGCCGGCAGTTCGACCAGATCGCCGTCCCGCTTTTTGTAGTCGGGCGACAGTCCATAAATGGCGGCGAGGTCTTCCCGGCGAATCACGGCGAGGCGGGTGGTCAGCAGCTCTTTCAGCACGTTCTGGTCCTGCTCGACCAGATGCCGGATCAGGGCCCGCGTATCGGCGACCAGGTTGCCGGCGAAACTGCTCTTCTCTTTGAACACCCCTTCTGCTTTTTCGTAGTCGAAGTATTCGTCGAAGAAGCCCAGCACGCGCGGCGTCTTGTCGAGCGGCAATTCCAGCAGCTGGCGGACGGCTTCCGCCGTCTGTTCGCGCGTGGCCAGGTTCCCGGCGGCGGCCGCCTGTTCCAGGGGGAACAGGTTGTACCGGTGCGGGCGGTCTTCGGTCAGGGCATAGGATATGGCCATGGCGATTTCCTGCTGAGTCAGCCGGCGACGACCATGTTCGTCAAGCGGTCCGGCGCCCAGCTCCAGCCGATAAACGGCTTCCGGCTTGAGCAGCGGAACGGTCAGCGCGGCCCGCAGTCCGGCCAGGTAATTGACGTCGCGGGCGACCAGATCCATCAGCTTTTGCGTGCGCTGCAACTCGTCGTCGGTCGGAGCACGCTGCAGGATTTTCTGGAACTGGAAGCGGATCGCTTCGGCCAGCTGATCGGCCGAAGGCGGCGCGGCCGGGTCCAGCAACGGCAAGAAGGCTTTCTCGGTGCGGTTGGAAGCGGGGACAATCTTTCCGGCCTGGAGCTCGACGGTCGTTTGCCCATCGACAAACTGCTGGGCGTTCCGCAGGACGATCTCGGCCGACGATTCATCCACGGCGTAGAGCACACTGTAATCGCGCACCTGCTGGCCTGGCGTCAGGGAGAAGGGCTGCACGCCCGGCACTTTGTACGCGGACGGCCGCAGTCTCCACAGCCGGGTCTTTGTCGCCGGGGCGAGCGTCGCGGGCTGATCAAACAGGGCGGCGTGATCGGTGTAGTTGCCATAGTTGGGCAGATCGAGCTTGTCTTCCACGACCGCCCCGCTGCGGCGCAGTTCGCTTCCCAGCCAGTCGACGATCGCCTGCCTGTCGGCCAGGCTCGGCTGGTCGGCGTCAGCCGGCGGCATTTCCCCCAGCTGGATCTTCTCGCGCACGCGGGACCAGATTGCGGTCTCCCGGTCGCGGAACTGGCTTGCTCCCGCCAGCGACAGATCGCCCTTGGGCGAATCCTGGCTATGGCAGTCGGCGCAGAACTGCCGGACAAACGGGCCAATCGCCGGCTGGTTTCCGGCGTCCTCGGCCCGGGCAAGCTCCGCAGTCGCCAGCACCGACAACACGCCCAGCATAGCGTTTGCAAGAATCTTATCGAACAAAAGAATCACACATTTCGAGGTGGGATAAAAGGCAGGCCAGCAGCATCCGGGAGCGACTGCAGGACGCACCGCCCGTGCCGCGGGATAAGGATAGTTTAGTCAGTAGGGGACGCCCTCGCCTAGAGACGCCGTGCTTTTGCCGGCGGCATTTCCTGGTGCGAAAACCAGAGAAAAGAAGAGGATTCACCGCGGAGGACGCCGAGAAACGCGGAGGAAAAAGGAGAGGAGGATTTATCTCAGACGGGAGCAGGGAGGTTTTCTCTTGTCAAAACGGCAAGTAGAAAAGTCCTTATTTCTCTTCTCTTGGTTTCTCTGCGCTCGCTGCGGGAATGCTTCTTCTTTTTCTTCTTCCCGACAACGGGAAGGGTGCGGCTAGACGTTGCGAGGTTCGGGGGTGGGGCGGACTTCGCCGTCGGGGGCTGCTTCGGATTCGGCCCGGTGAAAGTCGACACGCTTGGGGCGGGTCAGTTCGTGCATTTTGTTGTCGAGGTGGGTATCGCGACGGGCCTGGCTGTGACAGGTCCAGGGCAGCTTGACCATGAAGGTGCTGCCTTTGCCCAGTTCGCTGTCGAAGGTGACTTCGCCGCCCAGCAGCTTGCACATTTCTTTGACGATCGACAGTCCCAATCCGGTGCCGGAATACTCACGGGTCAGGCCGTCTTCTCCCAGGACTGTTTTGCTCTGGCGGAACTTCTCAAAGATGATCTCGCGATCTTCTTCGGGAATGCCGACGCCGGTGTCGGCGACGCTCAGATGCAGCATGCCGTTCTTCGCCATGTGGGCGGACACGGTGATGCGGCCGCCTTCGGGGGTGAATTTGACGGCGTTGGAAAGCAGGTTGGTCAGAATCTGCTGGACCTTGACCTGATCCTGGAACAGGGCCGGCGTTTCCGGCTGGATGTTTACTTCCAGGTCGATGTTTTTCTCTTCGGCCTGCGCGCGGACCATGTCGCACTGGGCATGGATGACCGAGTCAATGCGGAACTCCGACAGACGCACCTCCAGCCGGCCGGCTTCCATTTTGGCCAGGTCGAGAATGTCGTTGATCATGTCCAGCAGCAGCCGTCCCGATTTTTGAATATTGCGGGCGTACCGTTTCTGTTTTTCGTTCAGGGAATCAATCCCCTGGAGCACGTCGGAGAAACCGATAATGCTGTTGAGCGGCGTGCGCAGTTCATGGCTCATGTTGGCCAGGAAGTCGCCTTTGAGGCGGTTCATTTCATAAAGGCGCACGTTCAGCTGGGCCAGTTCGTCCAGTCGGGCGTCGAGGTCGACGTTCAGATCACGCATTTCCTGCTGGGCGTCGGTCAGGTGCTGGAGCATTTTATTGAACGAGGCGGCCAGCTCTTCGAATTCGTCGTTGGTATGGATCTCGGCCCGCATCGTCATGTTGCCGTGGCTGATCTCGTCGCTGACTTCGCGCAGATGCTGCAGCGGTTTCACAATCACGTAACGCACAATCAGATAGAGCCCGCCCATCGCCAGGGCGACAGTGATGATGGCGGCGGCGAACAGGATGGCCCGGTTGCGGGCGATCAGATCCTGCGTCGGCTTGTAGGGGATCACCACTTTGATGACCAGCATCGGCAGTTCGCCGGCGACGTTCTGCTGGTCGCTATGGCAAGCGCGGCA
Source organism: Lignipirellula cremea (assembly GCF_007751035.1). NCBI lineage: Bacteria > Pseudomonadati > Planctomycetota > Planctomycetia > Pirellulales > Pirellulaceae > Lignipirellula > Lignipirellula cremea. The sequence continues at coordinate 611,956 of NZ_CP036433.1, forward strand.
GTTGCGCGCCCAGTAGACGGGCTCAAAGTAGTGATACTCATCCTGGTCGGGGAACGGCCGGTCGGCAAAGACGGGCGGCAACTCCAGGTGCGTCGGTTCAATCAGGTCCTGGGTGGTGAGCGGTTCGCCCCCTGTCGGCGGACGGGGGGACTGCTCCTGCTCGGCCAGGCGTTTCTGTTCCTCTTGCTGCGCCATTTTGGCGACGAGCGTTTTGAAAATATCCCGTTCGCTGGAATCGGCCAGAGGACGACTGGTGATGCTGGAGATCACGGCGCGATCGTTCGACAGGATCTCGTAACTATAGTCCTGCTCCTGGTGTTCCAGGTCTTCAATCAGTCGCCGTACGACCTGTTTCCGGTCGCCGCCGGTTTCCCACCGTTCAAAGTGGGTTTTCAGCATGATGGTGTCGACCAGGTCGCGGCCGTTGCTACGGGTGGTGTTGAGCACCAGCCGCTCGGCGTTGATTTCCACCCACCAGAACGACGCACCGATCAACAGCAGCAGGCAAGTCCCAAACAGAAACAGGCACTTGCGCTCCAGGTTGTTCTCGCCCAGATAGCGTTTGATCGATCGATACGACATAAGCGCGGCAGCAGGAGGTTCCGCGTAGGGAAAAGGGGCCGACGGTCGCTATCTTAAGGGGTTTTCCGGCGTCAAGCCAGATCAATCGCCACAAGAAGGGTCCGGCAGATATTACGCAAGGTGCGACCGCCTGGAGAGTTGCGTAAAGGCGCACCGCGTTTTTCCGGCCCCATTCTAAGGACTGTCGACGGGGTCGGGCGACAGAGCATCATTCGGGCGACAGAGCATCGATCAGGGGCATGTCGAGTTCTACGGTGGAGCCCTGTCCGACATGGCTGGTGATACGGGACGCGCCGCCCAGCACGTTTGCTCGCTCGCGGATCCCTTTGAGACCGTGTCGTTTTTTGCCGGCGTTTTCTACTTCGAAGCCGCAGCCCTGGTCGGAGACTTGTACGTTCACCCGCTCTGCCTGGCGGCGAACGACGACCGCAGCGCGGTCCGTTTCGCCATGCTGGAGCGCGTTATGCAGGGCTTCCTGGATGCCCCGGTAGATGGCCGTTTCCAGAGCCGGGGCGAGCCGTAGAATGCTTGCATCCCATTCCAGGTCGACCGTGAACTGATGACGCACGGCAAACTCGTCGACCAGGCTTTGCACGGCCGCCTGGAGGCCTTCGCCTTCCAGGATGGGCGGTCGCAATCCGCTGATCAGGGCGCGTGCTTCGGCGATGGCGTCGCGCAGCAGGCCCAGTCCCTTGCGATGAGCGTCCGCAGCGGGACCATTCTCCAGTAAGTCTCCGAACGATTCCATGTACATGGCGGCGGCCGTCATGTCCTGCACCATGCCGTCGTGGATTTCAAAGGCAATCAATTGCCGGTCCCGGTTCTGCATGTCGAGCAGGTTCCGCAATCGCTCCCGCTGCTCGCGCAGCAACTGGTTGATTACGCTCAGTTCGCGAGTGCGCTCCTCGACCCTGTCTTCCAGTAGCTCGTTCGCCTCGTTCAGGGCGATCTCTGCTTTGCGCCGCTCCGTGGTGTCGGCGCATATGGCCAGCACCTTGGTGACCATGTCGCCTTCGTAGATAGGCGCCATGCGGATGCTGAACCAGAGACCTTCCTGGATCGTTTGAACCAGGACTTCCTCGGGCCGGATGCCTTCAAAGCACTGGGCCCGGGCGGCGTTTACGATGGCGTGGTACTCAGGCAGGATGTACTCCCTGCCGAATGTGCCGACGACGCTGGGCTGGTCCGGGCGGGTGCGATTGATCGATTCGATCTTTCCATCGCGATCCACCAGGAGGACAAAATCACCGACATTGTCGAGCAGCGTTCGCCAGCGTTCTTCGGATTCGGCGTGAGCACGTTCCAAAATAGCGATCTCTTGCTTGACTTTTTCGTAAGCAGAAACATTTAAAGACGACATCAGGGCGATCCACGACCGACAACCGCGCGCTCTGCCCCAGCGGCGTTAAAACAAGGGTAAAAAACGCCTGCAGTAACTCAACTCCTTGCCTGCAAATTACGAAAGACCGGGTCTACATATATCGGTTGAACAAACCCTCCAGCATTTCCTGGCGACCGCTGGCGTTGGGGGCGATTTCCCCTTTTTCCAGCATGTAGGTTTCTAAAGCCGCAAGGTCTGCCTGCCCCGATTCAATCTGCGCACCAATGCCCTCATCCCAGCTATTGTACCGCTGCGCCAGGAATTTGTCGAATTCTCCGTCGGCGCGAATGGCGGCGGCAATTTTCAGGCCGCGGGCAAAGGCGTCCATCCCGCCGATATGGCTGTAAAACAGATCGATCGGCTCAAAGCTCTCGCGGCGAACCTTGGCGTCGAAATTCACCCCGCCCGGCGACAGACCATACTTCAGCAGCGACAGCATCACTTCGGTCGCCAGGTAAACATTGGTCGGGAACTGGTCGGTGTCCCAGCCCAGCATCAGGTCGCCCGTGTTGGCGTCGATCGATCCCAGCAGCCCTTGCATGCCGGCGTATTCCAGCTCATGGGCCATGGTGTGGCCGGCCAGGGTGGCGTGGTTCGTTTCAATATTGAGCTTGAAATGATCGGTCAGATCGTACGCCCGCAAAAAGTTGATGCAAGCCGCGGCGTCGCTGTCGTACTGGTGTTTGGTCGGCTCTTTCGGCTTCGGTTCGATCAGGAACTGCCCGGTAAAACCGATCTTCTTGGCGTAGTCGACGGCCAGGTGCATGAACCGGCCCATGTGGTCGATCTCGCGTTTGAGATCGGTGTTCAGCAGCGTTTGATACCCTTCGCGGCCGCCCCAGAACACGTAGTTCTCGCCGCCCAGTTCCTTGGTGACTTCCAGGGCTTTTTTGACCTGGGCCCCGGCAAACGCGAACGCATCGGCGTTGCAACTGGTCGAGGCGCCATGCATGAAACGCGGATTGCTGAACAGGTTGGCCGTGCCCCACAGCAGTTTCACGCCGGTCCGCTCTTGCTCTTCTTTGAGAACCTTGGCGACCGCATCCAGGTTTTTGTTCGACTCGCTCAGGCTGGAGCCTTCCGGCGCCACGTCGCGATCATGAAAGGCGTAATACGGGGCGCCCAGCTTTTCGATAAATTCAAAGGCGACACGGGCCCGGTTGCAGGCGTTCTCCACGGATTCCGAACCATCGTCCCACGGACGAACCATCGTCCCCGGACCAAACGGATCGCTGCCGGATCCTCGCATGGTATGCCAGTAGGCCACGCTGAAACGCAGGTGGTCCTTCATGGATTTCCCTTCGACCATTTCGTTTTCGTCGTAAAAACGAAAGGCCAGGGGATTCTTCGAATCAGGGCCTTCAAAGCGAATCTTTTTGATCTCTGGAAATGCCGACATGTCGTCTCTCGTTTACAAGCCAGGGCGCAGGAGCCCTTCAATTACCTCTACCGAAACAGCGAGCCTCTGCTCCCCCGCGACCAGAAAGGGCGCGTACACGCCACCTGGTGGAGTGGGAAGCCAAACGCAAGGAGCTATGTTGGCACATTCATAAAACAGTCGCAACTGGGTAGCGCCTGCCGGACGGAAAACCGCAGCAAACGAGACCCAGAAAACGCCAAGGCTGCAGACAAACGTCGTGCAGAAAGCGACCGTCAGTCGACGTAGAGAAACTCGTTTGAGTTCAACAAGACGTGGCAAAAATCCAGCAGCGCTTGCTCTTCCGGCAGGAGCGGAGCTGGGGCGTTGGTCGCCAGCGGCATGCGGTCGCCCGCACTGTTCGCCAGCGGCTGATCTTTTTCAAACCGCCACCAGCCGATCGTTTTCGACGGCGTTTCCGGAGCGACGGCGCCCGTTGCTTCCGACAAGCCGTCGGACGCTTCCGCCATCAGCCCGGCCGGCGACAGGGCCGCCCGGGACAATCGCACCTGATCAATCTCGCCGTGCCAGCCATGCCCCTGGGCCTGGTCGCGTCCGCCAATCGCAAAGGCGGCGTCGGACCGGTAACCGCCAATCAGGGAGTGCTTCACCCGGGCCGTCTGCAGGGGCGCCTGGGGATCGGACAGATCCCGCAGGAAGAACTCGGCCCCGGCGGAATCGGCGTTCGCCACGCGGAACACGACGGCCACGTAATAAGGGGTGTGCAGCGTCAGCCGCAGATTGGAAGCGAGCGTCTGATGCTGGCGATCGCCGTTGTCGTTCATGCCGACGACTTCCAGCAGCAGGTTCCGCGACTTCTGGTCGGACGTCTGGCCAGAGACTCCCAGCGACCAGCCCGGCTCTTCCGGCGAACCGTTCCACTGCGAAGCGATCGTCCGCACCTGGGCGTCGGCGTCCACGGAGTCCAGCACGACCACCGCTTCCAGCGTAAAGTCGCTGAACGGCATGGCGGACGTATCCGCGGCCGTCAGCCGGGCGGGCTTCAGGTCAAAGTGCGCCGACTGGCCCGGTCGCCCGGCGATCTCTCCGGTGGGGAACGGTCCGGCCGAAGGCGCCTGCGCGCGGCTGGCCAGAAAATCGACCGACGCAATCGCCTGGGAAGTGCTGGGCGGATGCCCATACGCCAGGCGGAAGGCGGCGTCGACCTGGTCTGCCGGATCGTCGCCGACGGCCGCCACGCGCTGGGCGAATTTGCGGGCCCGCTTGAGCGTCCAGTCGCCGTTCATCATCAGTAGCGACTGGGTCGGCGTGGTGGTCGTGTTCCGCTGGGCGACGCTGCTGAAACCGTCAGGACCGTCGAACACATCGAACAGCGGGTTCCGCGTGTTGCGCATCGACTTGACATAAATGCCGCGCCGCGGGGCTCCGTCATCGACACTGGGGCCGCCGGTCTTTTCCTGCAGTTCGCCGCTGACCGCCAGCATGGCGTCGCGCACCTGTTCGGCGTCGAGCCGGCGAATATTGGCCCGCCAGAGCAGCCGGTTTTGCGGGTCGGCCAGCATTGCCTGGGGCTGCTCGACCACGGCCTGCTGCTGGTACGTTTCCGACAGCATGATCAGCCGATGCAATGGCTTCCAGCGCCAGCCGTTCTCCAGGAATCGCATCGTCAGCCAGTCCAGCAACTGGGGATGGCTGGGCGCTTCTCCCAGCCGGCCGAAGTCGCTGGCGGTTGCCGTCAGCCCCTGTCCAAAATGATGCTGCCACACGCGGTTCACCACCACGCGGGTCGCCAGCGGGTTGTCGGGCCGCGTGATCCAGTTCGCCAGGGCCGTGCGGCGACCAGTCGAAGCCAGACCGGCGGGCGGCTCGATCACGGCCGGATTGGGATCGAGTATGGTAAGAAAACCAGGGGCGATCGGCTCGGCGTTGCGCTGGCCGGGTATCCGCGTCGGCGGCGATTCCGGGCCGACATCGGACACGCAGAACGCCAGCGGTCGTTCGGCGGGCTTCTGCTTTTCAAACTCCGCCAGCTGTTGGGTCAGCGCTTCCCAGCGCGGCCGGTCTTTCGCGTTGAGCTTCTCCGGAAAGGAGAGCTTCTCCTGGGCGGCAATCACCTGACGCATGGCAAGCAGCGTCAATTGCTGACCCAGCGGATCGCGGTCTTCCGGCTGGGCGCGCAGGATCGGCTGTACGTCGAGCGGGAACTTGTTGAACTGGACCGCCCCGGCCCGCTCTTTGTAGGGCTCTTCGATCGCCGCCAGCTCCGCCCGGATGGCGGCCGTTTCCGACTCCCACGCGGCGCGGGCCGTTTTCCAGGCTTCCCATTCCGCACGATCCGCCAGCGGCAACGGCTGGTCGTCCGGCTGCATGATCGGCGTAAAGAACGCCCGCAGACGGAAGTAATCTTCCTGCAGCAACGGGTCGAATTTATGGTCATGGCAGCGAGCGCAGCTGAGTCCTATTCCCAGGAAGACGTCGGCCGTGACATCGGTCAGCTCGTTGACCATGAAGTCCCACTGGGTCCGCACGTCGCGCTGGTTGTATTCATAAATGGTATGACGCAGAAAGCCAGTCGCCGTCAGCGCGTCGGGATTTTCCGGCGCCAGTTCATCGCCAGCCAGCTGTTCCCGGACGAACTGATCGTACGGCATATCCGCGTTAAAGGCGTTGACGACATAATCGCGATACCGCCAGGCGTCGGGACGAAAGGAGTCCAGTTTGTAGCCGTCGGATTCGGCGTAGCGGACCAGGTCCAGCCAGTAGCGGCCCCAGCGTTCGCCATACCGCGGACTGGCCAGCAGTCGGTCAACCAGCTTCGCATACGCGTCGGGCGAAGGATCGTCCACAAAGGCGGCCACTTCCTCAGGCGATGGCGGCAAGCCCCATAAATCAAAGTACGCCCGGCGAATCAGCGTGGCGCGATCGGCCCGCGGGGCCGGCTGCAGACCGGCCTGGCTGAGGCGGGCAAAGACGAACCGATCAATCGGCTGGCGGGAAAATCGGGCGTCCTCGACGGCGGGCGGCCGGTAATCGACAACCGGCTGGAACGACCAGAACTGGCGATCCTCGTCGGTGATCCGCGGCCCTTTTTCGACTTTGGCGACGACCCCCTGGTCGCCTGGCCAGGGCGCGCCCAGGCGAATCCACTGTTCCAGGGCCGCGATGTCATTCTCTTTCAGCTGACCGTCAGGCGGCATCTCAAAGGATTCGTACTTGACCGCTTCCAGCAGCAAACTGGCGTCGGGCTGGCCTGGCATGATGGCCGGTCCTGACTCGCCGCCCTGCAGCATGGCGCCGCGAGAATCAAGACGCAGATCCCCTTTCTGCTTCTCTGGACCATGGCATTTGTAGCATCGCTGGGCCAGCAGCGGCCGCACCTGTTCTTCAAAAAATCGGCGATGCTCGGCGCTCACGGTTGTGGGGTCCGATTCCGCTTCCGCCGCCCACAGGTTGCCGGTGCTGAACAGGAATCCGATCGCAATGAGAAAGTGGCAGGATTTCGTCATGCGCGGGGAGGTCCACAAAGCAGGGATCCGAAGGCGGCCAGACAGCCGGCAGCGGCGGTTAAGTACTTGCCGGCCATTAGATTAGAGCTCATAAAGTATATCGTGCCACAGGGAAAACTGCAACGGAAACCGCCCCGCGAGCTGACGACGATGTCCCATCCGGTCCCCCGTAGCCGAACTCGCCAGAGTTAGGCTGCTGTTACCGCTGTTTCCCTCACCCCAGGGCGCCCCGTCCAAAGTCGGGCGACTTCGGCTACGTCCAACGTCTGGCAAAATGTGAATCCTCGGTGATGCTCGCACCTGGCGACGATGCGTTATACTGTAGGTTTAGCTCGTCTTTTCAATTGCCATCCGTCTCTTCCTGGCAATCGCCTGAGGTATTCAAGTTCGTGGTGGAAAACAACGCGGAAAAACTGGCGTATCTGGTCATACGCGATGGGGCCAAATGGTCGGACGTCTTCCGCCTGATCCCCGGCCGCACCGTCACGGTCGGTCGTGCGCCTGGCAATGAAATTGTGCTCAAAGATGAACAGATCAGCCGGCGTCATGCCGAGATCTTTATGACCCAGGGCAGCTGGACGGTGCGCGATCTCGACAGCCGCAACGGTACGGCCGTCGGCAGTGAACGGGTCGTCGGCGACTGCCCCTTGTTCCCCGGCGACGTGATCCGCATCGCCCATTCGCAGTTGGCTTTTGTCGAAGACTTGTCGAACGTGTTCGGCGATTCGACCGCGACGGTGCGCAGCGATGAGCCAGGCGGTGACACGCTGATGACCGAGGCGCCCGATCTGAGCGGCTCTTCGATCTCGCTCGATTCGTCCGCCACGATTACCCATCGCCGGCATAACACCCGGTTCCTGGAACCGGCCCGGCACGACGATGAAATCTCCATTCCCCGCGTCGGCCGCGCCGCCAAAATGCTCTGCCGCCTGGCGTTTGAACTGGCCAACCAGCCCGATGCCAGGTCGGTCGCCAACCTGGCGCTCGAAGGGGTCTTCGAAGGCGCCAAAATCGATGCCGGCGCGGTGCTGCTGGCCCCGCGCGAACTGGAAGGAGAAATCAAGGCCGACGACCTGCAGGTGATCGCCACGCGGACTGACTCCGGCGCCGGTTATCACCGCATCTCCAACTTCATCGCCGAGACCGTCCTCCGCGAAGGCGAAGCCGTCCTGGCCCGTAACGTGGCCGGCGACGATACGCTCGGCAGTCGCGACAGCAAAGGGGAAATCTCCACCACCAGCGTGCTGTGCGCTCCGATCCGGCAAGACAAAAAGGTAATCGGGTTCATCCATTTGTACTCGACCGATACGGAATCAGCCCCCGATCCCGACGACCTGGAGTTCACCCTCGCCGTCGCCGACAATGTCGCCCTGGCGCTCAAGAACCTCGCCCGCCAGCAGGACCTGGCCGAACACCTGACGCGCAGCAAGTACGAAATTAACCAGCTCCGCGAACGCCTGGGCGTGGAAAGCGAGATCGTCGGCGGCAGCGCCCTGATGCGGCAAGTGCACGAGGATATCGCTAAGGCGGCCCCCAGCCGGGCCACCGTGCTGATCCGCGGCGAAAGCGGTTCGGGCAAAGAGCTGGTCGCCCGGGCGGTGCATTTTTCCAGCCCCCGCAAGAACGGCCCGTTTGTCTGTTTGAACTGCGCGGCCCTGTCGGAATCCTTGCTGGAAAGCGAGCTGTTCGGCCATGAGAAAGGCGCCTTTACCGGCGCGACGGACCGGAAGGTCGGCAAGTTTGAAGCGGCGGACAAAGGGACGCTCATGCTCGACGAAATCGGCGAGATGAGCCCCTCGATCCAGGCCAAATTCCTCCGCGTGCTGGAAGGCCATCCGTTTGAACGGGTCGGCGGCGCCAAAGCGATCCATGTCGATGTGCGGGTGATCGCCGCCACCAATCGCGACCTGGAGAAAGCAGTCCAGGCGAAAGAGTTCCGCCGCGATCTGTACTTTCGCCTGCGCGTGATCGAAGTCTTCGCGCCGCCCCTGCGCAAGCGGCCGGCGGATGTGATCGAGCTGGCCCATCATTTCCTGGCTCGCTTTAATACGGAGACTGGCCGGAAGATCACGGGCTATTCGCCCGACGCCCTGCAGCACCTGCGGCATTACCGCTGGCCCGGCAACGTGCGGGAGTTAAAGAACGTGATCGAACGGGCCGTGGTGCTGGCCCGCGGCGAAACGATCGAAGTGCACGATCTGGCCCTGTCCAACCTGGCCACCGCCAGCGAGTCGGGCGAGATCGCCCCGCCCGCCCTGGCCGTCTACGAAGAGGTCTCCCTGAAAGAGATCGAAAAGCGGCACATCGCCGCCACGCTGCAGGCGAACTCCTGGAACAAAAGCCGAGCCGCCGCCATCCTGGGCATCGAGCGTTCCACCCTCGACCGGAAAATCTCCCGCTACAAAATCAACCGCGAACCGAGCTTCCGGGAAGAATGACGGTCTCTATATCTGATTAAGAAGGGTTCACCCCAGGGTTTGCAGAGAAACGCGGAGGAATGGAGCCGGGAAAAACAACTTCGGCGATTTTCCCAGTCTGGTCGGAGTCGGAAACGCGACATCCACCACGGTCACGGCCCCGTCATTCTCACACCTCTTCCTGCTTCTTCTTTGCGCCTTCGCGCCTTTGCGTGAGGTCCCCACTTACGCGATGGAAACTTCCCAACCGGCTCATATTATCATTCAGCCGTTCAAGAACGGATTGGCGGTTCTGTCACGCAGAGGATCTCACGCAAAGGCGCAAAGGCGCTAAGAACCGGTCGGCAGCGGATCGTCCTTGAGGAAGTCGGCCAGGCTGCCTCGTTCGGCATACTTCACCGCGTGATTTCAAGCAGGATCGCTTTCGGGAACGTCCTCGGCGTTATGCAAAAACCCAAGTTGTTTTTCCCGCGTTCCTGAGGGAGTGGAGCTGGGCAGCGGTTGTCGTCGCTACGTGGGGTTGTTGTTTTGAGTCCTATTATTTTCTTGAGTAACATGACAACAGCGACTCACGCCCGCAGCGTAAAGTTTCCACGGCAAGACACTCCTCCCTCCCTCTCCTCTTCCTCAGCGTTCTCCGCGGTGAACCCTTTCCTCTTTCTATTTGCCGTCTCCGGCCCGCAGCTGCTCCGATCGCTCGAGCAATTCCAGGAACTCGGCCCGGTCGCCTGCCTCTAGTTTAATGACGTCGGCGGCGATCTTTTTCACGTCGGCCAGGGTGAAGTCGCCGCGGTAGGGCGACTGCCGGAGTTGCATCCCCCAGGCCGCGACGGCGGCGGCGAACTGGAAGTCGACGCTGGCCTTGGCGAAGGCGACCGGTGGATCGCGGAGCACGAACTCCAGCCGCTGGCTCTCGGTCGCTTGCGGCTCTTTGTAACGCAGCGACGCGGTCACCCATTCGTCGGTTTGGGCGGCCGGCGTCTGGCGGGACTGCAGGCCGGCAGGCGCCTGGTACTTCCATTCCCCTTCGCCCAGCGGCGTTTCCGGTTCCGGCGGGGCGTCGTCCAGCGGGGGAGGGATCAGCTCATAGAACGCGGTGACCGTATGTCCGGCGCCCAGGTCGCCGGCGTCCTTTTTGTCGTTGGCGAAGTCGGCCGTCTGCAGCATCCGGTTGGCGTAACCGATCAGACGATACGCGCCGACCCGCCGCGGGTTGAACTCCAGCTGCAGTTTGACGTCCTTGGCGATGGTGACCAGCGTCGACGTCGCCTGTTCGGCCAGCACCTTGCGGCCTTCGCGGACAGAGTCGATGTAGGCGTATACGCCGTTCCCATGATCGGCCAGCTGCTCCAGCAGTTCATCCTGCAGGTTCCCCTTGCCAAAGCCCAGCACCGTGAGGAACACGCCGGAGGCTGCTTCTTTGGCGATCAGCTGCTTCAGCTCTGCGGTGTCGGTCACGCCCACGTTCAGGTCGCCGTCGGTCGCCAGGATCACCCGGTTCACGCGGTTCTTGTCAAAGTTCGCCCGGGCCTTCTGGTACGCCAGCGTAATCCCGGCGCTGCCGTTGGTGGAGCCGCCGGCGCCCAGCGCGGAGATGGCGTCGCGGATCGCGATCTGCTGATCGCCGAAGGTGGTGTCCAGGTGCAACGCTTCGCGGCCCGCATAGGTGACGATAGCGACGCGGTCGCCTTTATCCAGCTGGGCCGTCAGCAGCTTCATCGACTCCTGCAGCAGCGGGAGTTTGTCGGCGCTGTTCATGGAGCCGGAGACATCCAGCAGGAAGACCAGGTTACAAGGCGGACGTTCTTTCTGTTCGACCTCTTTCCCTTTGAGCGCTACCCTTAACAGCTGATGACCGGGCGCCCAGGGACAGGCGGCCAGATCGAGCTGGGCCGTAACGGGTCCCTGTTCCGGCTGGCGGTAGTCGTAGTGGAAGTAGTTGATCATCTCCTCGATGCGCACCGCATCGGCCGGCGGCCAGTAGCCGTCGCGGAGCATCCGCCGCACGTTCGAATACGACGCCGTATCGACGTCGATCGAAAACGTCGACACCGCCCGGCCGCCCCAGACGGGCGCAAACGGATTGTCGACCAGCGGGGCGTAGCCTTCGTGGCCCGGGCCAGCCTCACCGCCGCCAGGGGCCTGCAGGTTATCGCGCGGCTCCAGGTCGCGGCCCAGATCCAGCGCCATCGAGTCGCTGTTGTCGAGGGCCCACCGTGTGTTGTTATTTACTATGCCCGGGGGCGCCGCATACCAGTATTGCTCTGCCCGGCCGCGCCCTTCGATTCCCAGGCCAGTGATGGTTCCGCCGGAATAACGGGTGTCGCTCGTTGGCCTGTTGAAGCCGGACGCTGGCGTCCCGTTGGAACCGTAAAGATCCAACACTAACGAGTGCCCTGTCAGACTGCTTCCTTTCACCTTGCTGCGAAGGACCTCGGCCATCGCCGAATCGAGATTATCTTGTACGCGTACGGGTTCCTCAGCCGTCAAGGACTCGTTCGAGAAACCGGGAAGCTGGACGGTCGTCCCACCCGTGAAAGCGATGTCCTCGGGAGCATTGACCGCCACTTCCGCACGCTCCGCTTTCTGCCGCAGCACGGCGACCGACCACCAGCACAGCGGCAACCCGGCCGTGAGCAGCGCCAGGGAAGCGGCGCCGATCAGCACCCGTCGTCGACCGCTGCCGGTGCGGGGCGGAAGCGTGACGGGCGCTGCGAACTGCTTCTCCAGCTTGTCCCGCAGCGCCGGTGAGCGACTGCCGCCGGCCTGTTCGACCGCGGCGACCTGGTTGGCCAGCCGACGGATCCGGGCGGCTTCCTCCGGCGAGAAATCGTCCGCCTGCTCCAGGCGGACCGCTTCGTCCGGCGGCAACTGCCCCAGGGCGTACGCGGTGATCAGCGCGGCCCGTTCTTCGGCCTGGTCCGTGGGCCCGTTCGCATCTTCGGGAGTGGGGAAAGAAGGCGTCATGACGGGAACTCCTGGGAAGCAGGTTCGCAGAGCAAATTCTGCACGGACGGATGTTGTCGCAACCGGACGAGCGCCCGGTGCACGAGCACCCGAATGCTGGCCTCCCGACGGGAGGTAATCTGGGCAATTTCGCGATAGCTGCAGCCGCTGGACCACAGGTGCAGAGCTTCGCGCTGCGCGGTCGGCAGCTGGTCGAGGTATTTTTGGAGTCGCTGGCCCAGCTCGGCCTGTTCGGCGGCCTGGCTGGGATCGGGGTCGGCGGAGGGCAGCGTTTGGGCCTCCGCCAGCGTTTCGTTCCGGCCCTGGCGCCGGCGCTGATCGAGGGCTTTGTTGCGACAGACTGTATACAGCCAGGCGCCTGTTTTTTCCGAGTCGATCGGCGGCGACTGGCGGCACAACTGCAGGAACGCATGCTGCACCGCATCGCGAGCCAGGCCCTCATCGGAAAGCAGGCGCTGCGCATAACGCAGCAGCGGAAGCTCGTAGCGATCCAGGGCCTCGAGTACGCTTCGTCGGGCGGGCGCCGTCATGATGTTCCTGCTGGAATGACTGACGAAAATCGAAGGACAGTCGTCTTTTGCTCCGCAAAAGAACGCCTAATTTCGCTGAGCGAAAGTCGACTTTCTGCGTCTGCTCGTTTTTAAAACGACGAATCAAGATCCATCCGTTGATTGGTTCGCGTGTTTTCGTCAACTGAAAGCCGACAAAAGAAAAGACGCGACAACTCCCGTTTCGTTACGTGAAATTTCTTTGTTTTTGCCGCCCTGCCGCGGAGCGACTATCTGCTTGCAACGGGCCAGCGGATGTTAGAATAAAGGAAAAGACTCCCAGCAGGCCTTTGAACGAAAGTTCCTTCGTGTTGCGTTTGATCATTTATTGCGTATGCTTCGCCGCCCTGGCCGCTCCCGCGGCGACCGCATGGGCCCAGTCCGATTCGGCCGAGCCGGCCGCGACCGAAACGCCGGCAGCGAAAGAAAAGGCGTCGTCCGGCAAAGAGCCGTCGTCCAAAGATGAACCGGCAGCGAAAGAAACGCTGTCGTCCAAAGCTACGCCGGCGCCGCAGGGGGCGTTGCCGTGGGAGGCTCCCACCGGCGGGCCGGTTGGGTTTCGCTCGCCCCGCGATCTGCTCAAAAACTTCCGCGTGGCCCAAAGCGACCTGTTCAACCTGCTCGACAAGCAGCCGCTGAGTGAAACGCAACAGGAGATTCTGCTGCGAATCCTGTACAACACCCGCCGCTTCCGGGGCGATCAGGTGATGAGCTGGCGGCGTCCGATCGACTGGGCCGCGATCGTCAAAGAGCCGTCGGATTATCGGGCCGAGCTGTTCACGATCGAAGGCACGGCGACGCAGATCGACCAGATCCCGTTCGACGATCGTCGCGCCATGGTGTTTGAAAGCCCCGTGTACTACCGCGTGCATATCCAGACCGACGACGCTCCGTACACGGCGATCGTGTACCTGCGCGAGATTCCCACCGCCTGGAAGATTGGCGAGCCGACCGCGTACCATGTTCGCACCGACGCGTTGTTCCTCAAGATTGGCGACACGGCCGCCACGACCGACGACACGCTGGAACTGCTGTTTGTCGGCGTGAATATCGGCTGGTTTCCCCAGGCGGTCGAAGAGCACGCCTCGCTGCGCCCGGAACTGTTGTACCTGAGCCGGGCCGGTTTCGACGTGGGGCAGATTGATACCATCCAGCGGCAGAACGGCCAGCCGCTGGTCGCCGCCGACCGGGAAGCGTTTTATCAAATGCTGGCCGCCGCCCGCGACGCCGACGGCAAGGAATTCCAGCAGCTTATGGCGCCCGAAGTCGACCTGGGCGGACTGCTGACGGCCCCGCAGGAGCATCATGGCGAGATTGCCCTGGTCCGCGGCACGGCCCGCAAGATCACGCGCATCGTGGTCGACGACGCCGACATTCGCAAGAAGTACGGCATTGACCATTACTACCAGATCAACATTTTCCTGCCGCTGGGAGAGAAGAGCGTGGTGCTGGGGAAGAACGCCGAAAACGCCCCCGTGTACCAGGGGCACTTCCCCGCGGTCGTCTGCGTTACCGAAGTCACCCCGTCGCTGGCCGCCGAGGCGCTCCAGGCGGAGGCGAACGGCAAGATCGTCAATGAAGAGATCGCCATCCCAGCCATCTTTTTTCGGCTGTGGTCGTATCCTTCTGACTATGTGAAACAGTACGATCCGAACGGCCGGCAGCCTGCCCCCATGTTCATCGGTCGGCGGCCGGAGCTGGTTCCCCTGGCCGCGCCGATGAGTCCCTGGGTCGGCATTGGCATCGGGACGATCTTTGTCGTCGCCCTGGGCGCGCTTTGGCTGGGCGTGTGGCGATACTCCCGCGGGGACGATCGCTTCCAGCGCGAAGTGCTCAAACCGAAGCAGGGGCTGCGGCCTGGCGCTTCGTTGAACGACCTGGATCTCGAATCGCGGGACGGCCCCGATTTCAGCAACCTGAATTAACGCTTTTAGTCGTTACTTCGCGTCGCCTGCGGGCGGCAGTTCCACACAGACCAGGTCGCCCGCCGCATTCCGGCAATAGCAATGCCGACCGGCCACCGCCGGCGGAGTCCAGCAGGTCGCCGATAGCACGGGCTTCTGGGCAATCTCTTTGTAGCCGTCGGGCGAAGCGGCGACGGTGACCAGCCGGCCGTCTTCGGTCAGCATCAACAGCTCTCGTCCGTTGGTCAGCACGCTGCCGCAGCCGCAGCCGCGCTCCTCCCACAACCGCTGGCCGGTGCGCGAATCCACGCACACCAGCTTGCAGTTACGGGAGCTGTGCGAGTTCCCGTCGATGCCGTACAAGTAATCGCCGACTTGCACGCAGTTCGCCATGTGGCTGGAAACGGCCCGCGTTTCGAACACCCGTTCCAGGCTGCCGTCGACCAGCTTCCAGCGGGAGCAGCCGCGCTGGTAGCCTGTCGAAATGAACAGATCGCCGTCCAGCAGCACCGGCGTCGCGCTGTTGGTGCTGTAGTCGGTCGTGATGCTGGGTTCCCGCGCGATCGTTTTGCCGGTTTCGGCGGAGACCAGCAACAGCCCTTCGTTGTTGAGCACGGCGATCAGCTTCTGGCCCTGGTGCGGGAAGAGCACGGGCGAGCCATAGCCGGGGGCGTATTTGTCGCTCTGCCAGACGACCTCGCCCGTGTTTTTATTGACCGCCAGC
This sequence comes from Lignipirellula cremea, assembly GCF_007751035.1. NCBI lineage: Bacteria > Pseudomonadati > Planctomycetota > Planctomycetia > Pirellulales > Pirellulaceae > Lignipirellula > Lignipirellula cremea. Next base: position 627,363 of record NZ_CP036433.1, read on the forward strand.
ACGGCTCCGACTTCGACGATCGCCAGGTCGCCATCGATCAGCGGGGACGAAGTCAGGCCCCACTCGGGTCGTTCGACGCCAGTCAGTTTGGGCGTCATCACCAGCCAGCGGATTTCGCCTGTGGCGGCGTTGAGGCAATGGAAATGGCCGTCGCGGCTGAGCGTATAGACCCAGTCGCCGTCGACGGTCGGCGTGGCTCCGGGGCCGCCGTCGTGCAGGTTGTCGACCAGCGAGCATTCGTAATCGATCTTCCAGATCTGCTCGCCGGTGAGCGCATCGAAGCAGAAGATTTCATCGCGCCCGTCGCGATAGCCCATGGTGTACGCTTTGCCGCCGGCCACCGAGATGGAACTGTAGCCGATGCCGACATTGGTCCGCCAGACTGTTTTCACGCCGCGGGACAGCTCGGGCGACCAGTTGGCCGGCGCGATCAGGCCGTTCCGCTGCGGCCCCAGGAAGCCGGGCCAGTCCGCCTTCTTCACCGGGACCGGCGCGACGTTCGCGGCGGGCGTATCTTTGATGGGCGTCGCAGGACGAGGCTCCGCGGCGGGTGCTGCGACCGCGTGGGACGTCTCGGCGGGAAGGGGCGAGTCGGTCGGCGCCGAGGCGTTCGCGGCCGGACCGGCAGCGACAACCGACGCCGTGGGGGCGGTTGGGGGTTCGTCCTGGCAGCCAGTCAGGAACGCGAGCACGGCCAGCAGACCGCCGGCGCCGTAAAGGGATAAACGCATCATCGCTCCGCAGGGTAGGAGAAAACCATACGGATCATCTTATCGGATTCTGAGAGAAACAGGCAGACAGGAATCCGCGGCCAGCAATCCCTGGTCCGCCCCCTTCCCGCGTAGCTGAACTCGCCAGAGTTTGGCCGCCGTTACCGCCGTTTCCCTGACCCATTCAGCTCCGACCAAAGTTTGGCGACTTCGGCTACCTGCGGGGCAAAAGACCGGCCGCCCATGCCGGGGGCATGGGCGGCAAGTGCAGAGGACTCTGGCGTTAGAAGGCGCCCAGGTTGGCCAGCCACCAGGCGACGGCGAGGAAGACCAGGCAGATCGCCACGCTGGCGAAAAAGCCGCCCACGTCAAACAGCGACGGCTTCTGGATTTCCAGGCCCCAGAACTTGAACAGCCGCTTCGATTCAAACCGATGCGGTTGGGCGTACGATTTCTCCAGTTCCTTGACATCCTCATCGGGTTCCGGCAGAACGGGCGTCCGCATTTTGGCGTAATAGCGGTTGAGGCCCGCTTCGCTGTTGGGGGGCGTCATCAGGCTGAAAACGACCATCAGGATGAACGGCAGCGACAGCAACGGAATGTAACGCAGGGTGACCAGCGTCGGCTTGGTGACGTTTGTCAGATCGAAACCCAGCCCGTCGTAAGCGGCCAGCGTAAAGTCGAATGAGCCTTCCCCCTGGAACACGCCCCGCGGTTCGGCCCGGGTGGTGACGACCACGTTGCCGTTGGAGTTTTCCGTTTCGACCGGCTCCCCTTCCTGCTGGTTCCCTTTCGAGTCGATCGTTTTGAGACTGGTCCAGAAGATCGGGTTGCCGCCGAATTTCAGCACGTGCTCATACGGCTGTCCGGTAACGACCGGCTCCGGACGAGGGCCCTTGATGGCGGCCTTGGCGGTTTTCAATCCGGCCAGAGCTTTCTGGTAACTGGCGACATCGGCCTCGGTCGGCAGTCGGTCGCCTTCGCTGACCGAATCGACGTCGAGGATCCAGCGGGTCCGCGAAAATTCCTCTTTCGCCGCCTGCAGGGCGACCTGGGAATGGTCCCAGTAGTCAATCTCCGCCTGGCGACGCTCGGCGTCGACCGGCGTGGCCAGGCGATGCGTCACCTTGGTCACCACGTCGGTGGTGCGGGTGTAAGCCGGGTTATCGACCAGGGGCGGGTAGATCATCGGCGCCAGCGCCGGCAACACAAAGAACAGCGTCAGCGAAACACTGACGGTCAACCAGGCGCCGCCGGTGGAGGCCCGACGCCACCAGATCCCCAGCCAGAACGGGGCGCCAAACATGGCCGCGAATTCCAGCGATAGCACGTACTGTTTGAACACGTCGTTAAAGAAGATCGCCATCGACGCGGCGCCAAACACAATCAGAAAGCTCATCAGTCGCCCGACAAACACATACTGCGCTTCGCTTGCCTTTGGCACAAAGTAGGCCGCGTAGATATTCCGCACAAACAGGGCGGAAGCAATCAGCATGTAACAGTCGGCCGACGACATCATCGCCGCCAGCAGACAGGCCAGCATCAAACCGACCAGCCCCACTCCCAGCGGAGCCAACAAACGCTCGGTGGCAATGCCCCAGATTTCGTCCGGGTCCTGCACCGTTTGCATATCGCCTGCCAAGAGCGCGAGCGCCACCAGGGCCGTAATCGCCCAGCCGATCGTGCAGGCGCGTTTCAAAAAGTTACCGGTCACCAGACCGATACGAGCGGCGTTTTCGCTTTTGGCCGAGCCGCCCCCCGTGGCGATAAAGTGCGGCTGCACCACAATGCCAATCAGGCCCAGCATGGTCAAAGCGATGATATAGTGCGGCGGAAATTCGCCTGACGACGGCCCGCCAAACAGCTGAAAGTAGTCGCTGGACAGCCGCTCGTGCATGATCGAAAAGCCGTTACTCAGCCCGCTGACCGGATCGCCCGTGCCGGCGACCTGGTACTGATCGCCAAACTGGGTGACCAGCTGACTCAAGCCGGCCGGGATCAAAATCACCGACAGCAGAATAATGCACAGCCCCTGGATCAGGTCGGTCCAGTAGGCCGCCGCCAGACCGCCCAGCACGCCGTAGACCACCACCACGACCGCAATTGTGGGAACCAGCGTGAACCTCAGATCGCCTGGATCGGTCGATCCTATAAGCTTTGTCAGCGCCAGCACCGCCTCGGTTCCCAGCAGCGGCTGGGCCACCTTGGAAATGGCGGAAAACATCGTCGACAAATACAAGATCTGGAACACAAAGGCGAACAAACAGTACGCCACGCCAATCGGCTTGCTTTCGTACCGCTCGACCCACCAGTCGGCCAGCGTCAGGTGCCGCATGCGACGGTACCAGACCGCCGTAATCCAGTAAAAGGGCGTCACAAACAGCCACAGCAACGCACTCCAGATGCCGCTCAAACCGCTGGTCCAGGTGGTGCGGCCCACGGTGATCGGATCCTGCGAACCGGTGCCGGCGCCAAACGCGGCGAATGTCTGCAGCAGCTTGCCAAAGCCGCGGCCGCCCATGAAAAAGTCTTCCTGCTTTTTGATCCGCAGGGAGCACCAGATACCGATGGCGATCATCGCCACGAAGTATCCTCCCAGCACAATATAATCCAAAACTTGCATGTAATTCCCCGGTGCGTTCCCAGAAAGGCGAATGGCCGATACGGATCAAAAATAACCAATTCAAGCTGCGGCTATTCTAGATGGAAGCAGCGCCGACACAAGTCATTCCCTGCCGACGTTCGTTCCAGCGGGACGATTCGCCCCGCAGGATCACCTGAAAGAGAAACAGGATATCCGTCCATGGACGACAAACAGCGCAAACATCTCAGCAAATTCCTGAGCCTGGTCCTGCGGCACGAGCCGCAGAAAATTGGGCTCCAGCTCGATCCTGCCGGCTGGACGCCGATCGCCGATCTGCTGGCCGCCTTCGCCGCCGCCGGTCGTCCGATCGATCGAAACCAGCTGGAAGAGGTCGTAGCGACCAACGACAAAAAGCGCTTCGCCATCAGCGACGACGGCCAGCGGATCCGGGCCAACCAGGGTCACTCGGTCGCCGTCGAGCTGGGCTACGAGCCGGCCGTCCCCCCGGAAACCCTGTATCACGGCACGGTCGCTCGCTTCCTCCCCTCCATTCGAGAGCAAGGGCTGATTCGCGGCGAGCGTTCGCACGTGCATCTTTCCCGCTCGCGGGAAACGGCCGTCGCGGTCGGCTCCCGTCGCGGCCAGCCGGTGATTCTCCAGGTGCAAGCGGCCGCCATGCAGGCCGCCGGCCATCCGTTCTTTCTGACCCCCAACCAGGTCTGGCTCACCGACGCCGTGCCGCCTGAGTTTATCGAATTCCCTCTGCAGGAATGACAGGCAGGAAGAAGAGTTAAACCGTGGAACCCGGAAGAGGGATTCACCGCACTCTGCGGTGAACTTTCTTCTGAGATGTCTTCACTTTAGAGAGTGCTGGCGGTCGCTGTATTTGACTTCCCCGCCGACCACGACATGCTCGGCTTTGCCGCGCAGGCGGCGACCGCGCAAGGGGGTGTTCGCGCTCTTGGAAATGTACGGCGGCTGCACTTCCCACTCCCGATCAGGGTTGATGATGGTGACATCGGCGTCGGCGCCGATCTGCAGCGTCCCTTTTTCCAGCCGCAGCACGCGGGCCGGGTTGCACGTCATCGTCGCCAGCAGCTGGCTCCAGGAGAAGCCTTCGACGTAGATCAGCCGGGTAATCGCCAGGGCCAGCGCTGTTTCCAGATTGATCATGCCGTAGGGCGCCTGGTCCAGCTCCTGCATTTTCTTCTCCAGCGCCCGGGGCGCATGGCCGCTGCAGATCACGTCGATCACGCCGTCGCGCAGCCCTTGGATGCAGGCGGCAATATGATCCTCCGAGCGGAACGGCGGGATCACTTTACAGTTGGGGTCGAAAGTGCGCATGCTTTCGTCGGTCAGGGTGAAATGTTGCGAGCAGATCTCGGCCGTCACGGCGACGCCGCGGTCCTTGGCCCGGCGGATCAGATCGACGCTGCCCGAGGTGGAGATGTTCATCAGATGCAGTCGTCCGCCGGTCGCTTCGGCCAGTCGCAGATCGCGGGCCGTCATTACATCTTCCGCTTCGGCCGGCATGCCCGGCAGCCCCAGCACCAGCGACACCAGCCCTTCGTGCATCACCCCGCCGCGGGACAGCTCCAGCATTTCCGGGTGATTGAAAACGGGTTTGTCGAACATGGAGCTGTACTGGAATGCCCGTCGCAGCAACTCGGCGTTATGAATGGGCCGCGGCGCATCGGTAAAGCCGACCGCGCCGGCTTCCACCAGGGCGCCAATCTCCGACAGCTCTTCGCCGGCCCGTTCCTTGCTGACCGAGGCCAGCACAAACACGTTGCAGCCGGCGGCCCGGTTGGCCCGTTGGCGGACATACTGCACGCCGGCGGGCGTATCGATGGGCGGCGCCGTGTTGGGCAGACAGACGATCGAAGTAAAGCCGCCGGCCAGGGCGGCCGCAGAACCGGTGGCGACCGTTTCGTCCTCTTCGGCGCCCGGCTCGCGCAGCTGGACATGCAGGTCGATCAGTCCCGGCGCCACGATTCGGCCGGCGGCGTCGATCCGCTGTTCATCGCCGTGGGGCGAAACATCGTAAGCAGCGATGCGTCCGTCCTCGATCAGCAAGTTCCCGACCCGATCCAGCTCCTGGCTGGGGTCGATCAGGCGGCCATTTTCAATCAGCAGTCGAGGCATCCCCATATCTCCGGCAAAAGTCAGCGCAGCGGTTACAGGGGATTCTAGCGACTTTTCGCCACCGCGGATGGCCCCACTGCCGGGCAGGAAACGGGAAAAGATCGACGACGCGATTTTCCCCAGGAAAGTCGTCGCTAGCGGGGAAGCAGAGAATGGCCGCTCCTGTCGGAAGAGGGGCCGTTCAATCCCTTAGAGCGGCCCCGGCGCCAGGCCTTTGTCGGCCTGCGTGGGAAGTTCGTGGAGCAGGACCTCTTTGCCGGCGAGCACAAAGATGCTGTCTTCGTAACGGGTTTCCTGCTCGTGCTGGAACCGCAATCGGACGCGGACGGCCTTGCCGCCGGGACGCTGCGTCGCTGGCAAAAGATCCAGTAATTCGCCCTGCGCGCGGTTCACCCTGATCCAGTCCTGCACAATCTTTTTGACCCGCGGGGGAGCATCGCGGACCCGCTCCACGCCGGCCGCCTGCCAGCCATGTTCGGGCCGCAGGTTTTGCGCCACGCTCCCGCGCAAGCCCCAGGCGGCCAGCGCCATCGCTCCCAGTAACATGCCGGCCCTGATGGCGATCGCAAGAGAAGGGTTGCCAGCCGAGTGGTCGGAGCGGCGGCCGACCGTGATGACCGAAAGAAAGTAGTCGTTTAGCACCTGCCGATAAACCCGCTTTAGCTCCGGGTTGTTCTGGCTCGCCTGTGGCGACGAGGTCTGGCGTCCCCTGCCGATCTTACTGGCGGAGCGCCTGCGGGGAGCCGGGACTCGGCCGGCGGCGATTTCCTCCGTGAGGGCCCGCTGCCGGGTCCGGCTGGCTTCCTGCTTGCGGAGCATTTCGCTGGACAGGTATTCGGCCACGGCCCGACGGGTGGTGGTGAATTGCCGTTGGTCGCTTTGTTTCAGATCGCCCCGTCGCATCAGTTCGTTGACGCGGCCGATCTGTCTGAAGTCGGGCGACCGGGTACGAAAGAGGAGCCCTGCCGCCTGTTCCGCCGAGATCGGTTGCTGGTCTTTGTCCGACATCGCACCTTTTCCGAATTGGGCTCCCGCAGGCAAAACCTGACTGCGTTTGCCCTGTGTGCGTGTTGCGTGATACGGCCGTTCCGGGATCGCCCCGTCCTGCAGCGCAGGGCTGCAGGACGCTGGGCCCGTTTACTGCTGCTGCGGGGCTAGTCGTCTTCGTCGGGCGTGACCGCGGTCGGCAGCAGGACTTTCCCTTCGGACACAATCTCGCGTCCCGCGCGGGTCGACAGGGCGGCGTACGTCAACGGCTCGATCGAGTCGGAAGTGAACGCGACCGAACCATCCACCATGGCGAAGTGGGCCCCGTTGGGATGCTGGCTGCGGAAGGCGCCGTACACGGTCTCTGTGTTCTTGTGGTTGTTGAACGGATGATACGTCGTGCCCCAGGTGTAGCCGGCGTAACCCATCGCCCAGACCCCGCCGTAAGCGGTCGAAGGCGTGCCCTGCGGGGCAAAGTCGGTTTCGCCCAGCAGATAGGTGTTGGTCGTGCCGTCGATGATCGACTTCATATCCGTCGCCCGGCGGTTGGGGCTGGGGTTGGCCGGATCGGCGTTGTAAGTAATCACGGGAACAATGGCGCCGTTGTACTGCGGTTCCGGCACATCGTAGTAGCTCCAGTAATGGAGCAGCGAGGCTTCCGGCGTGCCGGACGAAAATAGATAGCTGCACGGCCCGCGATTATCGGCCAGCGGGGCGCTGGGCGGCGTCATTGAGGGGCAGGTCAAGGTGGGAATCACCATCTGCGTCAGCATGTAATTGGTGTAGCCGTCGCCGTCGGTATCGACCGTGCTGGCCCGCGCCAGTTTGGTGTCCCAGCGACTGGCGATGACGTCGCCTTCCATGAAGGGCAAAATCTGCACAAAGCCCGTATGCCACTTGGCCGGGTTGTCGGTGCTCGGCGCGCCGTCGTGGGGGGCGTAGTCAATCGTGGCGTACGGGAAGCAATTGTTCGCCTCGTGGAAGCTATGCACGGCCAAAGCGACCTGGCGAATGTTGTTCTTGCAGCGGGAACGGCGAGCCGCCTCGCGGGCCGCCTGGGTGGCAGGCAATAAAATGGCGACGAGAATGGCGATAATCGCCATCACCACCAGCAACTCGACCAGCGTAAAACCGAGTCGGCCGGCCGTTTGACGACGACCACGTGCAAAGAAAGACATGAAAGACCTCGCTTGAAGAAGACAGCTTGTACCCGGATGCAGACAACGTCGCCCGCATCCTCTTGGCGCGGGACCGTTGCTGGCAGCAAGCTGGCGAGATCCTTTTTGATACTGAGTATCAATTTCGATTGATTGTAGTGCAGCCCGGGCTGGTGTCAACCCTTTCCTTGGCCGCTTTTGCTCCAAGAGGTCGTCTTTCGCCTTGCCAGACCCGTTTTCCGGGTTAGCGACGGGTCACGTAAAAACCGGGAAAGTCAGGCAGTTTGGGAGAAACTTAACTTGCACGGCAAGCCTGTTTCAGGGAGAATTCATCGAATCCATCTCTTTCGATGGATGGCGTTCTCACGCCCTGCTGTTTGCCCCCTCCCTTTTGCTGCCTGGCAGTGAAAGACCCGCTCTCTCCTGATCTTCAAGGTGCTTTCCATGCGTTTACGTTTCTGGCTTCAAGGAATCTCCTGCGCAGGGCTGATGCTGTGCGCCAGCATGGCGTCGGGCCAAATCCCCGGCGGCGACTGGTCCCAGTGGCGCGGCCCGCAACGCGACGGCGTGAACCACCAGGAAAAGAACCTGCTGCGGGCATGGCCCGAAGGCGGGCCCGAGGTGGTCTGGAAGGTCGACAATGTGGGCGTCGGCTATTCGTCGATCGCCATCCAGGACGGTCGCATTTTCACCCAGGGCGATCTGAACGGGATTGAGCATATCATCGCCCTCAGCGTCAAGGACGGCAGCCTGCTCTGGGCCGTCCAGCCCGAGCCGGTTCGTCAGCAACTGGAAGAGAAGGTCGCCAAAGAACTGGCCGCCACCGACAAGAACCAGGACGGCCAGATCGACGAGGCCGAAGCGCTCGCTCGCTTTGGAACCGAGTTCAACAAGTACGACCAGCCCACGGCCGGCGATGCGGAAGCCCATGAAAAGCTGGCCCGCCAGCGGGCCCAGACTCTGCTGGCTGCGCTCGACGCCAATGGCGACGGACAGATCGACGGAGCCGAAGGCGCCGGCTTCCGCGATGAATTTTCCCGCATCGACAGCGAAGACAAATCGGCCGACGCCGACGCGCTGGCCGCCCAGCGGACCGCCGCCCTGATGAAAGAACTCGACACCGACGGCGACGGCAGCCTGTCGAAAGAGGAAATCAACAAGAGCCCGCTGGGCCGCACGATCGGTCGCGCCGACCAGCGCGATCCCGCCACCAACAAAGCCGATAACGTCGTCACGGCCGCGGAACTGACCGAGTACCTGGCCCAGCGGGAAAAAGGCCGCGACGGGTTCATCTCCCAGGACGAGCTGGCCGCCTATCATCTGCAACGCAACCCGGGCGGCGACGGCCTGCTCAGCAAAGAAGAGCTGACCGGCTATTTCGGCGGTTATCGTAACGGCCAGGGCGACGGCCCCCGCGGCACCCCCACCGTCGAAGGCGATCGCGTCTATGTCGAAGGCGGCAACGGCGACCTCACCTGCCTGGAAGCCGCCACCGGCAAAACGATCTGGCACGTGAACATGTCCACCGATCTGGGCGGCGGTCGTCCCGGCTGGGGTTATTCCGAATCGCCGCTGCTCCTGAACGACCTGGTCATCGTCACGCCCGGCGGCAAGCAGGGGACGCTGGCTGCTCTCAACAAAATGACGGGCGAAGTTGTCTGGCGAAGCGAAGGAGTCACCGACGGCGCCCATTACGCCTCGGCCGTTCGCGCCACCATCGGCGGCGTGGATCAGATCGTGCAGATCACGCGGACCAGCGCGTTCGGCGTAACGCTCGACGGCAAAGGCCCGCTCTGGCAGTACGACGGCGCCAACAACGGCACGGCCAACGCCTGCACGCCGATTGTCGCCGACGACAGCGTGTTCACCTCCAGCGCCTATGGCACCGGCGGCGGGCTCGCCAAAATCACCACCACCGCCGCCGGCCAGTCGGCCGAGGAAGAGTACTTTGAAAAGAAGATGGCCGTCCACCACGGCGGGATCGTCAAGATCGACGACTTCCTGTACGGCTTTGGCAACAATGGCCTGATCTGCATGAACTTCCACACCGGCGACATTGCCTGGCACGCCCGGAGCGTCAGCAAAGGCTCCCTCACGGCGGCCGATGGCCTGCTCTTCCTGCTGGGCGAGAACCACCAGGTCGCGCTGGCGGAAGCCTCCTCGGGCGAGTATCGGGAACTGGGCAGCTTCAAGATTGAATCGCACGGCCGCCCCAGCTGGGCCCATCCGGTCGTCGCCGGCGGCATCCTGTACCTGCGCGACCAGAACTCGCTCACTGCCTACAAAGTGAGCCAGTAACGCCAGGCGTCGTCCTCACCGGGAAGCGGCCACCCGCCGGCCGCTTCCGTGGTTATTGAAGAAGAAGCCAAAGCAATCCCCATGCCGCTCCGTGGCCCTCAACGCGAAGAAATCAGGTTATCGTGGAACAGGTTTTCAACCTGTACAGCAAAGACGGAATGGCTGGGTCCGCTGGCAGGTTTGCAAACCTGCCCTGCGATCTTCCTTCCCCAGCCGACCCCCGCTATTCCAGAAAGCTGGGCCAGAGCGAATCGCTGACCAGCAGGCCGGCTCGTGTGAGTCTCAACTGGTCGTCGACAATCTCCAGCAGTCGATGCTGCAGGAAGTCGGCCAGGGCGACCTCGCCCAGGGCTTCGATCGTGTAGCCAGTCTCCGCGGCGAACGCGTGCCGATCAATCCCTTCCAGCCGACGCAGCCCAAACACCAGACGCTCCCGCGCCCGTTCCTCCGGCGGCAGTCGTTCCCGGTCGACCACCGGCGATTCACCCGCTTCTAGCCGCCGCATCCAGGTCAGCACACTGCGGTGGTTCGATTCCCGCCAGCCATCCACATACCGGGCGGCGCCTGGCCCCAGGGCGAAGTACTCGCGGCCCAGCCAGTACGTTTCGTTATGCCGACAGCGATGCCCGGGCCGGGCGAAGTTGCTGACTTCGTAGTGTTCATAACCGGCCGCGGTGAGCTCATCGAGGGCCGCTTCATACATCAATGCTTCCAGCTCTTCTTCCGCGGATGCCAACTCTCCCCGCTCCCGCCGTCCCCAGAACGCGGCTCCCTGTTCATAAGTGAGACCATAGGTGGAGATATGATCCGGCTGCAGGGCGATCGCCTGCCGCAGATCGGCCTGCCAGTCGGCCAGGGTTTCGCCAGGCGCCGCAAAGATCAGGTCGAGCGAGATCGACCGCGTCGTGGCCCGCACCCGCTCGTACGCCTGGAAGATATCGTCCGCCCGGTGATCGCGTTCCAGCACCGCCAGTTTCCGGGCGTTGAACGACTGCATCCCCATACTGATCCGATTCACGCCGTGCCGGGCCAGCAGCTCTGTTTTTTCAGGCGTTAAATCGATCGGATTCGCCTCGACGCTCAGCTCGCCGCCAGGCGCCAGCGGCAAGCGGGCCTGGACCAGGCGTAACAGTTCTTCCAGCACGGCCGGATCAAAGTGCGTCGGCGTGCCGCCGCCGAAAAACAGCGTATCGACCTCGCTGTCGTCCGGCAGACGCTCCAGCTCAAGCGTCAGGGCGGCCAGGTAGCGGGCAAACAGATCGTCGCGGCCCGCGATCACGGTGAAGTTGCAATAGCCGCACCGATGTCGACAAAAGGGAGCATGCACATAGGCGGCCCGCGGCGGCATGAGACAATCCACAAGGGAGAGAGAACCAGAATTTCAGCATCGCCAGCCGGGCGGTAATCCGCCCGCGGCGCAGGCCGGGCGGCACGATTTTAACTTAGCAAACTTCGACGCCCGTGCGGACGAACGCCTGTACACGTGGCAAAAATTCAGGGGGAAAGACCCTTGCCCGACTATTTTCGTATATTATACGTAAGAAGGGGGTTAGGCGTTGCGCCTGCCTTTACCCTCACCCTTTCCCCTTATCCTGGGTGGCAAGGGGGTTCTAATTCGAGGTTGTGGGCCGCCTCTAATGTCCGTGAATATTACTTTACGAGTTCTCGACGGTTCTGATCGCGGCCGGGTCTTTGACGACCTGTCGGCGCCGATCACGATCGGCCGTGAAGAAGGCAATACGATCCAGCTGAACGACGAACGCGTCAGCCGGTATCATGTCAAAATTCAAGAAGATCACGACAAGCTCGTCCTGACCGACCTGGAAAGCACCAACGGCACCAAAGTCAACGGCGAGGACATTCAACTGCGGATCCTGCGTTTCGGCGACATGATCACGGTCGGCCGCAGCGTGCTGCTGTACGGCACGCGGGAACAAATCGCCCAGCGTCTGGCCCGTTTGCGGGGGGAAAATGTCGAGGCGCTGGACCCGGCCCACAAGTTCGCCCCGGCGGAATTTGGCGTCTCCTGGGACGATGACGATTCCGAATACCAGTCCGTCCTGCACGCCCTCGACCCGCCTGAATTGCCGGAACGACTTTCCCCCGGACAGGCGGCCCAGCTGTCGGAGCTGATCGAATACTTCCACATCCGTTTGCGGCGTCTGGCCTCCTCGGTCGACACGGAACGGAAAGGGGAGCGAGTCAGCCTGGACGGCGGCCAGTGGCAGAACGTCCTCGACCTGCAGTCCCGCATGGTTGAATATCTACGCAACATCGGCGAACCGCCGGACGAGCCCCACAACGGCAACGGCCACTAAGCCGGCGGCCATTTCCAGCACGTAACCAAAGTCGCCGGACTTTGGAAGGAGCTGGGCCAGGGCGGCCACACTCTGGCGAGTTCAGCCCCGGGGGGACCGAGTGCGGCCTTCCTGACTCAAAACGCCTCCGACCTGAAGCATTGGTCGCGCCGCCCCGGTGGCGTTATAGTGGGAGGCATTCACGCCCCCTGCAGCTACTGCTCTCTGTTCTGGGAGCGACTGCTCCACGTTCCAGGAGATCCCTTATGAAGGTCGCCGTTTCTTTCCTGTTGGCGATGGTGCTGCTGGCCTGTCCGGCGCAAGCGTCGGTCACGCTGCCCAGCTTTTTCAGCGACCACATGGTGCTCCAGCGCGAGGCGCCTTTGCCGATCTGGGGACGGGCCGAACCGGGCCAGAAGATTACCGTTACGCTGGCTGGAGAATCGGCTGTCGCCCAGGCCGACGGCGAGGGGAACTGGAAGGTCGAACTCAAGCCGCTGGCCGCTTCGCGCACGCCGCAGGAACTGACGGTCCAGGCCGCAGGCGAGGAGAAAAAGATCACCTTGACCGACGTGCTGATCGGCGATGTCTGGCTAGGCTCGGGTCAGTCCAACATGGCCGGCCGCGTGGCCTCGTACGCCGGAAACGACGAAACGCTCGCCGCCCTGGCAGCCAAGGCCCCCTTTCCCCAGATTCGCCTGATGCAAAGCGGCCCCGCGCCCCGCTGGACTCCGGCCACAGCGGAAACGGTCAACTCCTTCTCGGCGATCCATTTCGCCTTTGGCGAACGCCTGCAGCGGGAGCTGGACGTGCCGGTCGGCCTGATCGTCGGCGCCGTGGGCGGCACGCCGTCGGGTTACTGGATCCCGCCGCAAACCTTCGCCGACAGCCCGAAGTGCAAAGAGTCCATCGCCCAGGCGACGAAGACCTTCAGCCGGGAACGGGCGGACGAACTATACCAGGCCCGCGTCAAACAGTGGGAAAAAGCGGTCGCCGCCGCAGCAGCCAAAGGGGAAAAGGTCCGTGGGCGCAAGCCGCTTCCTCCCGTGGATCCAGGCGAATCCAGCCGTGGCGGCAAGATCGGCGGCCTTTATGAACGGTACATCGAGCCGATCGCTGGCTACCGCATCCGCGGCGTGCTCTGGGACCAGGGCGAAGCCGGCTCCGGCGTCGTCGGAGTGGATCAGTACGTTTTGATGAGCGAACTGATCCGCGGCTGGCGCGAGGTCTGGGGCCAGGGCGAGTTCCCGTTTCTGTTCGTGCAGAAACCCAGCGGCGGCGGCTGTGCCTTCCGCGACGACGATCCGATCACCCGCAACGCTGAGCCGTTCGTCGCCGACCTGCCCGCCATCGACGGCCGCGATTCGGGCGAAGGACGTTATCTGTACGTCCGCCTGATGCAAGGGAACAAGAACGCCTGGATGACGCCCGTCAGCGATCTCGGTTCGGGCATTCATCCGACCAACAAATGGGGCTACGGCAACCGCGCGGCCGAAGTCGCCCTCAGCCAGGTCTACCAGACCGGCGTGCAGGCTTACGGCCCGATCTACCGCTCCCATAAAATCGACGGCAACAAAGTCACGGTCGCTTTCGACCAGGTCGGCAAAGGACTCACGGCCGCCCACAGCAGCAACCTGCAGGGCTTCGCCGTCGCCGGCAAAGACGGCGTCTGGCACTGGGCCGACGCCACGATCGAAGGCGACTCAGTCGTGCTTTCTTCCAGCGAAGTCGCCAGTCCAACCCGCCTGCGATACGCCTTTGCGCAGAAGCGGGCCTGGGCCAACCTGTTCAACAAGGACGGGCTGCCGGCCCTCGCCTTTGAAACAGGCGAGTAGCAACGCCCGTGGTTCTCGAGATCCTGCCGCAGTCGCACCAGGAAAGGCCGCGGCTGGCGAAACGGAAAGTCCTTGATTTGGCGGGGGCCATCGCCGAACATAGAGGGGGTAGAGTCCGTTTCTTTTTTTCGCTGCTGAACCTATGTCGGATAGTTTCGACGCCTATCATCTGTGGCTGGGCATTGCTCCTGGCCATCAACCGCCCGACCACTATCGTTTGCTGGGGGTGGAAAAGTTTGAGTCGGATCTGAACGTCATCGCCAATGGCGCCGATCGGCAGATGCTCTACCTTCGCAATTTCCAGCGCGGCAAGTACAGCGCGCTCTCGCAGAAGCTGCTGAACAAGGTCGCCCTGGCGCAAGGCGTGCTGCTGGATCCGGGGAAAAAGGCAGCCTACGACGCCCAACTGCGGGACGGCAGCGCGGAAGCCGATGCCGATGCCGATGAACTGCCCGAGATCGACGAATCAGGCGCCCTGTTCGGCGAGTATCTGCTGAGCGATCACCTGGCCAGCGGCAGCACGGGACAGGTTTTCAAAGCCGTGCATCGCACCATGCAGCGGACCGTGGCGCTCAAAATCATGTCGAGCGACGGCGTCAAATCGGAAGAGCACGTGGCCCGGTTCCGGCAAAAGGTCAGCATCCTGGGCCGCTTCCAGCATCCCAATGTGGTCGTCGCTTACGACGCCGGCGAGCGGGACGGCAACTTTTTTCTCATCATGGAGTACATCGACGGCTGGGACCTGCACGCCCTGGTCAAAAAGAACCATCCGTTGCCGATGGAGAACGTGCTGCAGTACTTTACCCATGCGGCCAACGCCCTGGGCTACGCGCACGACCACCGCGTGTTTCATCGGAACGTGAACCCGACCAACCTGCTGATCGACCGCGAGGCGGTGGTCAAGGTGATCGGCTGGGGCCTGTGCCGGCTGGCGGAGGAAGAACACCCGAGCGACTCCACATTACAGGTGCAGTCGTATGACAACTCCCGGATCCGCGGCTCCTTTGACTTCATGTCGCCGGAACAGTTCAGCAGCAACGGCCTGGCCGACGAGCGTAGCGATGTCTACGCGCTGGGTTGCTCCCTGTACTTTGCGCTGACGGGGAAACGGCCCTACTCGGCCCGCACGCCGCAGGAAAAGGCGGAAGCCCATCGGAAGAAGCCGATCCCCTCGCTGCGGAAACTGCGGCCCGATGTCCCGCCGGTCCTGGACCAGATTTTTCAGCGGATGCTGGCCAAAGAACCGAGCCAGCGTATCGCATCGATGTACGACCTGATCGATGAGTTCCAGGCCGTTCTGCACGACGGCGGCTCCGCCCAGGCCCGTCTGGTGCTGGGCAGCTGGACGCCCAGCGCGCCAACCCAGCTGCCGACCCCCGCCGCCCTGGTCGATCGGGCGACGATTGAACAGCCGACGATTGAACAGCCGACGATTGAACAGCCGACGATTGAACAGCCGACGAGTGTTCCCGCGTCGGTGGATGCGGCCCCGATCCCGCCGCCGCCTGCATTGCCGGTGGAACCGCCGCTTGCCATGCCTGCCGGCCCGCCGCCGCTGGCGTTACCGATGGGCCCGCCGCCCGCCAGTCCCCGGACCGGCCGGCCCGCCTCCCCGCCGGAGCCTCGCCCCGGCGATCCGGCGCTGGTCGACTTCCTGGACAAGATCCAGGCCAAAGCGACCTCGCCGCGCAAGAAGAGCTGACGTGGAATTTCGTCGTTCGCTCGGTTCCCCCCCTGGAATCGAAAGGCGACCAGAAAGACGGATTCATCACGGAGTTCGGCTACGATGCGAAGCTCTTGTCGCGATTCCTTTAACCCGAATTCGCGCCGCCGGGCGCTTTGTGGTTGTCGGTTTCGCGGCCGTTGTGGAAAGCGTAGATCAGGTCGAACGCCTGCTGCGGATTGTCGGCGTAGTCGAACAGGTCCAGGTGCTCATCGGCAATCACTCCTTCGTCCGCCAGGAACTGCATGTCGATCACCTGCTCCCAGTATTCGCGACCAAACAGAATGATGGGGATCTCCTGCATCCGTTCCGTCTGTCGCAAGGTCAGAGCGTCGAACAGTTCGTCCAGCGTGCCGAAGCCGCCGGGGAACACGACTAGCGCCTTGGCCCGCATTAAAAAGTGCAGCTTTCGCATGGCGAAGTAATGGAACTGGAAGCACAGCTCCGGCGTGATGTAAGGGTTCGGCCGCTGCTCGGCCGGCAGGGTGACATTCAAGCCGATCGACTTGGCTTCGACCTCAAAGGCGCCGCGATTGGCGGCTTCCATAATCCCGGGGCCGCCGCCCGTCGCCACGACATAATCGCACTTGCCGTTGACCTGGCAGGTGGAAGAGACAATCCGGCTGAACTCCCGGGCCTGGTCGTAGTAGACGCTCTTGGCCAGCAGGCGTTCGGCCCTTTCCACGGCCCGGGCACGGCGGGGGTCGTCGGGTTTCTGTTCGAGCGCCAGCTTGGCGCGGTCCAGACGCAACTGGGCTTCGCTTTGTTCGGCGATCTGGGTGCTGCCGAACACGACGATCGTGGACTCCACGCCGGCGGCCGCCAGGGCCATTTCCGGCTTGAGCAGTTCCAGCTGCATGCGGACCGGTCGTAACTCGTCGGACTGCAGGAAATGCGTATCCAGTTCGGCCAGCCGATAGCTGGTCGCGCTCATAATGTTCTGCAGGTTCTGCTTGGGATCTAAAGGCATGGCAGTTCGGTTCTCGCACAAAGATGGGGGAACCCGAGCAGGTCGGGGCGACTTCATTTTACCAGCTCCCGCCGCCTGCCATGGGAAAGACTTAACGCTTCCCGGCCGATTCCTGCGAGCCTGTCGTTTGCAGCGCGTCGAGCGATTCCAGCAGACCCCTGATCTTCTGCTGGGCGGCCGGTCGCTGTTTCACGATCAGGGACTCCAGCGCCGCTTCCACCGTGGCGTCGGTTTCGCTCCAGCTGTCGGGCTCCACCACCACCTGCACCAGGCGGACGAGCTTCTCCGCCTCCGCCGCTGCTGGCGGCGACAAACGATAGACGACCCACCGGGGCGCCTGCGGATCGACTTCCGCCTGCTTCACCGCCGGCGATCCGGCGGGCGGCGTATTCAGCACGGCGCGCAAGCTGCGGAGCAGCTGTTCCAGCTTGCGGTGAGTTGCTTCAGTCTGCGCGACAACGAGAAAATCGGCGCCGTTTTGCCGTAGCGCTTGGATCTCCCCGGGACCGCCGACCTCCGACCACGTTTCCGGATCGATCACGGTCGTCGCCACTTCAATCAATCGATCCAGACCAGGCGTCGAAGTCTCCGTAAGCAGGACGCGGTTGAGACCACTCCACCCGGCCAGGCAAGGTCCGATCGGCGTCAGCGGCCGCTCTCCCAGGGCGTCGACGGTCAGGTCGGATACGGGATACACGCGCACGCTCTGGTAATCTTCCGCCGCGTCTTCGGTGGTAATCAACAGTGTCTCATCGACGATACACCAGGTGAGTTCGAGCTCGTGTAGTATCCGGTTCAAGGTCGCCCGCAAACTGCGGCCGTAGCTGCTGATGGTGATGGGCGTGTCGGATCCGATCCCCACGCCATCGAGAGCCCGCGTGTCAATCTCGATTTGAATCTGGAACGCATCCTCCATCACTTCCACCACATTGGCCAGCGACTCTTCGATCACGCGGATATTGAATGGCTTGTCCAGCGCCGCACGCAGGGACACATTGGCCGCATCGTCAAGGAAGAACGGCTCCATCTTCTCCGACGCATCGTCTGGAATGACGAGCAAGGGAATCTGTCCCACACGGGATCGACGCGAATTGTCCGCCGGTCGGACCAGCGAGCTGCTCGAATCGAACGGATCGGGATTCGCCTGCCCCGTTCCAAACGGATCGTCATTCGCGGGACCCGCTCCAAACGGATCAGGCGTAGCGGGCTTTTTCGCGGACGGTTTGACGGGAGGAGCATCGCCGAACGGATCGGCGCCTGCCCCAAAGGGATCGGCCGCGGGCGGATCGCCGAACGGATCTGCGTGGGCGGGCTCCCTGGCGAACGGATCGCCTGACGGAACCGTTGGGGGCGACCCTGCGCCGAAGGGATCAGCAGGCGAATCGTCGGCGGCAAACGCCGATGGTGGGAGTACTACCAGCGCCATCACGAACCCAGCGAACACAATCGCAAGCGACGTCGACTTCATTTGATAGTTTCTTGAAAGTGCGCACGCTGGCCGGCTCGCACTGCTTTGCCCTTCACGCACAAGTATACCAGGCGGCTGGCCCTGCCGCGAGCGGAAAGCGACGATGCTCGATTTACAGGGAACGTCCGTCAGTCGGCTGGCTGGCGGATTTCCATGACGACGCGGAAGCCGGTGTCTTCCTCTCGCACTTGCTGCGGATCGCCCCGCCGGGTGGCGCTGCGGGTGCTGGCGATCGGGCTGTACCAGGAGCCGCCGCGGATCACGCGCCACTTCCAGCGGTTCTGCAGACGGACCTCGGGGTCGGCCCGGCTTAGATCCAGTTCATACTCATCCGCGCACCATTCCCACAGGTTGCCGTGCATGTCGTGCAGCCCCCAGCGATTCGGCAGATGGGCGCCGACCGGGTGCGTGCGGGCGGCCCGATGCACCGCATGCCGGGAGAGCACGGCGACCTCGTTGCCGAACGACCAGATCGTTTCCGTCCCGGCCCGGCAGGCGTACTCCCATTCGACTTCGGTCGGCAGACGATAGCTGCGGCCCGCCCGTTTCTCGGCCGGTTCCTCCGACAGTCGCCGGCAGAACTCCACGGCATCGTCCCAGGACACCGAATCGACCGGCAGGTCCTGGGCGTTGATCCCCTGGATCCGCTCCTTGTAGGCGCCATGCGGCGAGAAGGTGCTGGGATTGTGGTCCATCAGCGCATGGTACTGCTGCTGCGTTACCTCATGGACGCCCAGGTAGAACGGCCGGGCAATGTGGACACGGCGGCGCGGCTCCTGCGGCGAGCGGCCCGGTTCATCCTGAGGAGAGCCCATTTGAAAGGCTCCCGCTTCGATCCGGGTCAAACGCATGCCAAGAGAATTCTCGATCTGCCCGGCGGGGAGTGCGACAGGAAGCACTTGCGCCGGCGCGCACCGTTCTCCTGCTGCCAGCCAGACGCCGGCAGCGACGACGCAATACAACAAGCACCAGGGTTGCCTGGCGTCGCGTTTTTCCCGCATGAAATTCCCCGTAAGTTGCGCACCGGCCCTGCCCTTGCGACCATCGTCGTTTTGGCGGGACCGGTTCCTTGGCGCCCTGTGCTGCAGTATACGATGCGGACCGCGGCCCTGCAGCAGGTTCTTTTTGCCGCGGGGGGATCCGCATGGCGGTCCGGAAATCTTGCGAATTTTCCCTCCTGGCGGGTCGCTGTCTGTTCAAAGCGTCGCCGGCAACGCTTATAATCCGACAAGATTTAATCCGTATACCCATTAAATTCCGTTATGCCTGTACCCTATCGTGAGACGCTGCAGATGCGCCTGCGTTCGGCGTATTTTGCACTGCATCGCCATTCCAACCGGCACTTTACGCAGTACGAAACCACGGCCGACCAGTACGTGCTGCTGTCGTACCTGGCCGAAGAAGACCGCATTACGCAGCAGGAATTGTCCCTGCGCTGTGCTTCGGATCCGCGTACAATCGGCTCCATGCTCAGCCTGCTGGAATCCAAAGGCTGGATCGCCCGCGAACCTCACCCCGAGGATCGCCGCGCCTGGCTCGTCTGCCTGACGCCGCAGGGCCGGTCCTGGCACGCCGAACTGCGGCAGAACTCCGAGGCGATTCGCGACACGTTGTACCAGGCGTTGCCGCCGCAGGAACTTGAGACCGTACTTCACGCACTCGACAAAATTGCCGGTGCGTTTTTAACGACGAACACCCCCCCTGTCGCCCTCAAGGATTGACCCGATGAAGACCCCGTTGATTCTATGCAGTTATCTGCTGCTGCTGGGCGTCTTGCCCGCGCTGGCGGATGACGCCTTTCTGGTCAAGGATGGACAGCCCCAGGCGGAGATTATCATCGCCCAGGATCCGCCGCGGACGGTCCGCCTGGCCGCCGCCGAGCTGCAGAACACCCTGGAAAAAATCTCCGGGGCGAAGCTGCCGATCGCCACCGCCCCGCACGACGATATTCCGGTCAAGGTCTACGTTGGCGACAGCCCGCATGCCCGGAAAGAGCAGGTCACGGCGGCCGGCCTGAAAGACGGCGCCTGGCGGATGGTCTCGGGTCCGAACTGGCTCGCCCTGATTGGCGACGACACCAACTTTACGCCGCGGGAGCCGTGGGCGAAAAACAACGGCGGGATCGCCAGCGGCCAGTTGCAGCGCGACTGGGAAGAAGCGGCCGGCGGACCGTGGGGCGTGCCCAACCGCGGCATGTACAAACACCGCGTGCGCCTGCCAGGCGACATCGGCAAACCGACCGGCGCGGAGACCGACAACAAGGAAACGCTTGAGCTGTGGGGCTTTGATGAACGCGGCTCGTACAACGCTGTGTGCGGCTTTTTGCGCAGCCTGGGCGTCCGCTGGTATCTGCCGGGCGAACTGGGCGAGGTCGTCCCGCAGATGGCTTCGATCCGTCTGCCGACGGTGGATCAAACGGTGCAGCCGGACTTCGCCGTGCGTCGCTTCAACGTCCGCTTCGCCAACGCCTCTCCCGACACCATGCAATGGGCCATGCGGCTGGGCATGCGCGATCCGTATGGACTGATGGTCGCCCATGGCATGCACGCCATGACCCAGACCGATACGATCCTGCGCGATCACCCGGACTGGTTCGCCCTGTACGGCGGCCAGCGGGACAACCAGCCCGGCAAGCGGCTCAATCACCTGTGCTATTCCAACGAAGAACTGCTGGCGGAGACGGTGCGTTACGCCCGGGCCCAGTTCGACCAGTACGACTTCGACACGGTGTCGATCATGCCGCCGGACGCTTACATTTCGATCTGCCAGTGTCCATTATGCGCCGGGAAGGAATCGCCGCAGCGCGGCTCCCGCGGGAAGCTGTCGAACCATGTGTGGGACTTCGTCAATCGAGTGGCGAAAGAAGTCGGCAAAACGCACCCTGACAAAAAGATCGTCTGTTGCGCTTACGGCGCCAACACGCTGCCGCCGACCAATATTGAGCAGCTGGAACCGAACGTGCAGGTGCTCATCGTGGGCGGCCGGCGTCCCCGCAGCAACCTGCCGGAGCAACGCGCCGAAACGGCCCAGCTGCGGGCCGACTGGGCGGCCAAGACGCAGAACAAACTGATGATCTTTGAGAACTACCCGTTCACCGATCGCGGCTTCTATCTGCCGGCGTTTGTCGCCCGATCCATTGGCGACAGCATTAACGCCACCAAGGGCGTTTCCGACGGCGAAGATATCTGGCTCAGCTTTGGCCGGGACTTCGACACCAAAGATATCGGCTTTAACCACTTCCAGGTGTACTTCACCGCCCGCATGTACTGGGGCGGAAAGGATCAGGATCCGGTCGCCCTGCTGGAGGAATACTGTCGCCTGTTCTATGGCCCCGCCGGTGAACCGATGCAGGCGTTTTTCACGTACTGCGAAGATCACTGGCAGGCGATGGAAAAGGAAAAAGACAAGGTCGACCACGCGCTGGCCCTGTTCTCCACCGCCCAGTCGCAGGTAGCGGTCGATTCCGTCTACGCCAAACGGCTGGCGCTGATTGATGAGTTCCTGAACGCGCTGCGCAGCAAAGCGGAGCAGCTGGGACGCCAGCGCGGCCCCGTGCCCAAACTGCGACTCGTGCGCGACGCGGAAGAGATCGTGATCGATGGCAAGCTGGACGACGACTATTGGCAGAACTGCCCCGCCTCGTCGACCGGCGTGCTGCGGGAACTGCAGACCGGCCGGCAGCCGTTGTACGGCACTTCAGTCAAGTGCGGCTGGAGCCGGGCCGGCGATCTGTACTTTGCTTTCCGCTGTGATGAGAACCCAGGCGAGCGGCCCAACATCGCCACCGTGAAGCCGGGCGACCAGGCGCTGTGGTACGGCGACGCGATCGAGATCCTGCTGGAAACCGATTCGCATTCCTACTATCAGATCGCCGTGAATCCCGCCGGCGTGGTGGTCGACCTGGACCGCGGCGTCGCCAAAAGCAACTGGTTCGAGTGGGATTCCCAGGCCGAAGTGGCCACGCATGTAGCCGATGATCACTGGACGGTGGAGGTGCGCATCCCCGTCACCGACGACGAGAACGACCCGCTGCACCAGGTCGTAGGCCGGCAGCCCAGCACCAGTCTGCCCTGGCATATCAACCTGTGCCGCCAGCGGATTCGCGGCAACGTCACCGAGCATTCGGCCTATTCGCCGACGGGAAAACCGGCCTTCCATGAGCCGATGAAGTTCGCCCATCTGCACTCGGGTCGATCCCACGCGTTCGACCATGACGAGCCCGATGACGATTACCTGCACGGCCGGAGCACGGCCGACGGCCTGTTCCGCAGCGGTCAGCGCGAAGAGGCGATGGCCGCCTTTGCCGCCCTGGCCCAGCGGAAAGAGTTCAGCGATTTCCAGAAATGCGACGCCCTGGAGCAGGCGGCTGCTTGTGCCCGTGCGCTGCGTGACTTTGACAGGGCGAACGAACTGGCGGCTGCCGCTCCGCTGGAAAGCGTGCAGAAGTCGATCCGCATGCAGAACCTGCTGGCGGAGCGCAAGGCTGCCGAACTGCTGGAAGCGTTCGGCAAAGAAGACCTTTCCACGTGGCCGTTCTGGAACGCAGGCGAGGGGTACTTTGCCCGGGGACGCGCCCACCTGGTCATGAAAAACGGCGCCGAAGCTGCGGCCGACCTGCAGGCCGCCTTGCCGCGGTTGGCGCCCGGACTGAGCCGCCTGGGCGCGCTCTGGATGCTGGGCCAGACCCAGGAGCAGCTGCTGCAGAACGACGCCGCCGCGCTGGCCGCTTACCAGCAGGTTACCCAGGCCCAGCGCTACCAGGGCAGCGCCGATTTCTACTACGGCGTGCTGGGAGCCGCCCGGGTGCAAACGCGACAAGGGAAGTTTGAAGACGCCCTGGCCACGCTTCATCTGGCGGATATCGACAAGGTGAAAGGAACCTGGCGTCATCGTCTGCTGGAGTCCGTCGCCCAGACCCAGACCGCCGCCGGTCGCCCTGCCGAAGCGATCGCCGCCTGGCAGCAGATCCAGTCCGACGAGTCGGCCGCTCCCGCCCAGCGAACGTCTGCCGAACAGGCGATCCAGGCGCTGCGCAAGCCGTAACGTCCGCCGCAGCGATGTCCCTTTTTCCTCCCCCGCCGGACAAGTCCGCTATGAGAATTCCGCTCGCACGCCTCTCCCGTTTCTTTCTGGCGTGCCTCAGCATGGCGTGCCTTGGCAGCGTCTGTTTTGCTGCCGAGCCCGCGTTGCCGGACCTGGCTTTGCAGCCGCCGCAGTTGCTACAGGAGCTGGACCCGCAACACGTGCGATCGTCCCGCGGGTCGCAGGGGGTGGCGAGCATCGAAAGGGCGGCCAGCGGCCGGTTATGGGCCGCGTGGTATGCGGACAAAGGGAAACGCGGCGTCGAAAGTCCTTCCAGCTATGTGGTGCTGGCGACCAGCGACGATGACGGCCAGTCCTGGAAAGAAGTGCAGGCGATCCAGGCCGGCAAACGGGTGCGAACGTACGACCCGTGCCTGTGGCATGACCCCCAGGGACGGCTCTGGTTGTTCTGGGCGCAGAGCGCCGGCATGCAGGACGGCCGCATGGGCGTCTGGGCGATCGTGACGGAAAACGCCGCTTCCGCAACGCCCGACTGGTCGGCGCCCCGGCGCCTGGCCAATGGCGTCATGATGAACAAACCGACGGTCCTCAAAAACGGCGACTGGCTGTTGCCGGTCGGCTTCTGGCGGGACAATACGAACGTCCCCAACATCCCGTTCGACGAGGAGCACCTGGCGCCCTACACCCGGGCGATGCTCTCCCATGACCTGGGCGAAGAACGGGGCTCCAACGTGGTTCGCTCGACCGACCAGGGGAAAACGTTCCACTTCCTGGGGCAGGTGCGCATTCCGGGCACGCGCGTGGATGAGCACATGCTGGTCGAACGAAAAGACGGCAGCCTGTGGATGCTGGTCCGCAATACAGGCGGCATTGCGGAAAGCGTTTCCACCGATGGCGGGCGGACCTGGTCGGCCGGCTCTGTCGCGCTGGCGGGAAAGACGTTCGCCAACAAGCGGTTCTTCCTGCGGCGGCTGGCTTCCGGGGCGATGCTGCTGGTTCGCAACGATGCAGCCGACGGCGCCCGAACGCACTTGAAGGCGTTCCTGTCCGACGACGACGGCAAGTCCTGGCAAGGCGGCCTGCTGCTGGACGAACGGGAGTCTTCCTATCCCGACGGCGTGCAGGCGAAGTCGGGCTCCATTTACCTGATCTATGACCACCAGCGGTACACGCTCAACCGGGCCGGGAAGCGAGGAGTGGGATCGGTGCAGATGGCCGTGATCCACGAAGAAGATATCCGCGCAGGGCGGATCATCAACGACCAGTCCCGGCTGCGGACGACCATCTCGCAGCTGCAGCCAGCCAGCGTTCCCCAGGAGTAAGGTGGAGTCGGGCTGAGGAGTGGCGGAATGCAGAACGGCCGTCGCAGGGACGGCCGTTCTTATCGTAGCGGAGGAAGCCGGCTAATCGCAGGCTGGGGCTCGTGGTGCGTCAAACCATAAAACCAGGTTTCTCTAAATCAGCCGCCGGGCGCTAGCCCAATGGCACTGTTTTTACCAAATCCGTTGCCTGGGGTGGTTTTTGGCATGAATTTTGCGCCGCATGTTTTGGCATGAAATTTGCGCCCCTTCCTGACCTCTTACTCATTGATAAGGAGTCTTGCGATGGCGGCCAAACAGAAACGTAAGCAGAAAGCACAGAAATCTGAGCAGGCGCGGGCGGCGGAGTTTGACGCCGTGTTTGCCCAGTTGGAAGAGATCGTGGATCTCCGCCAGGCCGATGAGTTGCAGCCCTCCCACGCCCAAACGATTTACACGTCTGGCGTCGTCCTGTGGCTGTTGGTCTTGCAGCGATTGCGCGGCGGTTGCTCGATGGCCGAGGCGGTCAAGGCCTTGATCGAGCAGTGCCCGGACATCGTGCCCGACAATAAACGCATCGAAGAAGCGACCCTCTCTTCCAGCACCGCGGCGTACTCCCGGGGCCGGAGCCGTTTGTCGCTGGAGACCGTCATGTGGCTCTGCAACGCCGTCTGGCGGTCGCTGGTCGACAACGCTCCGCCCACCTTCGGCGGGCGACGCGTGTTCGCGCTGGACGGCACGACGATCTCGCTGAGACCGGAATGGGAACTGTACGACGTCTTCCCGCCCGCTTCCAATCAGTACGGAGAGTCGGCCTGGCCGATGGCCTATCTGGTCGTGGCTCATGAGGTCGAAAGTGGAGCGGCGTTGCCCCCGGAAATCGGTGCGATGTACGGCGACCAGGCGGTCTCGGAAACCAGCCTGATCCACGATCATTTACAACGCATCCCGGCCGATTCGGTGATTCTGGTCGACACAGCTTACGGCATTACGCGTGTCGCCTACGAGTTCCACACGGCCAATCAACGCTTCGTGGTGCGGATGAAGAAGGACCGCTTTCGCCGGCTGCAAAAGGACGCCGAGTTGATCGAACAAGGCGAGGACTGGAAAACGTATCGAGGACAATGGACGCCCAGTCGCCGCGAGCTGCGCGACAATCCTCAATTGCCGGAGGACTTCTCGCTGCCGATTCGGCTGCACGTGTTCGAAAGCGTCCACGGCGAAACAATCTATCTGGCGACCGACCTGACCGACGAATTGGACGTCATCGCCGATTTGTATAGTCAGCGGTGGCGTGTGGAAACAGATCTCTCACAGATCAAGGTGACGCTCGACATCGAGAACATCCTCGCCAAGAGTCCTGAGATGTTCCGCAAAGAACTGATGGCGTCGATCGTGGCCTATAACCTGACGATCCAGTTCCGCAAACAGGCGGCGGAACAGGCCAACGTACCGCCGCGGCGGCTCAGCTTCACCGGCGTGTGGGACGTGTTCCGCATCTTCCTGCTCCAAAAAACATTCCCCGACGCCGGCGCCTGGCGCACGGCTTACGCACGAGCGCTCAAGTACGCAGCGCGAGAGAAATTGCCGAACCGCCCCGGCCGGAGCTACTCCCGCGAAAGCTACAAACGCCGCTCCAAATCCTCGCATTTTAAAAAAAGATCTCCACCCTGGAACCAACCCGAAAACGAGCCAAAGTGAGTGCCATTGGGCGCTAGCCCTCGGTTTTTTTGGCGGCACAGCAGCACGGCCGAAATCGCTCACTCTAAGATTCAAGATTGACGCAGCACTAGTCGTCTCTTCAGCCTGTTTTCTGCAGCGTTGCTTCCTGGTTGAGCTTGTTGTAGAGCGTTTTGGTGCTGACGCCCAGCTCTTCGGCGGCGGCCGGTTTGTTGCCGTCGTTGCGCTCCAGGGCTTCGTGGATCGCCTGCATTTCGATCTCGCGAAGCGTCAGCGGTCCGGTGTTCAGCCGCAACCCCGAGTTCAGCGTCCGCGCGGCGAACCGCTGCGGCAGGTGATCGGGCGTAATGGGCGGCCGGTCGCACAGAATCGAAGCATGTTCGATCACGTTCGCCAGCTCCCGGACATTGCCGGGCCACACATGCGCTTTGAGGACGGCCACGGCGTCGGGCGTAAGCACCGGCTGGCCAGGCAAAATGTCGTTCCGTTTGCGGCGATACAAGTGCGTCGCCAGCATTTCGATATCTTCCAGGCGATCCCGCAAGGCCGGCAAGGGGATCTCAAAGGTGTTAATGCGGTACATGAGATCCTCGCGGAACTCGCTCTCTTCCACCATCTCCACCAGGTTGCGATGCGTCGCGCAGACCACGCGGACATCGACATGAAAGGAGTCGTTGTCGCCCACGCGGCGAATGTCGCCCGTTTCCAGCACGCGCAAAAGTTTGGCCTGCATTGACTTGGGCAGCTCGCCGATTTCGTCGAGAAAAATGGTGCCGCCGTGGGCCACTTCGAACAGACCCACGCGGTGTTCATCGGCGCCGGTGAAGGCCCCTTTGCGATGGCCGAACAGTTCGCTTTCGATCAGGTTCTCTGGCAGGGCGCCGCAGTTGATGGCCACGTACGGTTTTTCGGCGCGGACGCTTTGTTCGTGCAGGGCGCGGGCGACCAGTTCCTTGCCGGTGCCTGTTTCTCCCAGGATCAGCACGCTGGAGTCGGTGGGGGCGACCTTGGCGATCAACTCGCGGACGCGATTCATGGGACCGGCGGAGCCGACCAGATCGCTTTGCCCTTCGGCCCGTTCCAGCATCCGTTTCACGGCGCGGTATTTGTTGGTCAGTTCGCGTTTAGCCACGACGCGCTGAAGCAGCGACTCAATCTCGACCAGCTTGCAAGGCTTGGTCAGATAGTCGAAGGCTCCCTGGCGCAGGGCCGCGATGGCCGTTTCCAGCGACGACTTCCCCGTCATCACGACGGCGTCGACGTCGGGCGAAACTTCCTTGGCGCGGGTGATCACTTCAATGCCGTTAAGTCCGGGCATATCGAGATCGACCATCACGCAGTCGTAGACATTCCGTTCCAGAGCCGCGGCCGCCGTGAGTCCATCGGGACAGACGGTGACCTCGTGACCCATTCGCGGCAGCTCCAGGCTCATCAGCTCCTGCAGCGAACTTTCATCGTCCGCGAAGAGCAGTTTGAGTCCGTTAGGCTGCCTGGTATCTTTCTTTTTGCTCATGGTTCACCAGAGGCAAGGTAATTTTAAAGCGGGAACCTCGTTGCGGACCGTCGCTGTGGGCCGTGATTTTTCCGCCGTGGTCGGCGACGATTCGTTCCGTTATCGACAGCCCCAGGCCGGTGCCCTGGCCGTCGCGGCGTCGCGTGTAAAACGGCTCGAACAGGTGCTGTTGCACTTCGGGCGTCATGCCGCAACCGTTGTCCTCTACGGTCAGTTCAGCCATGCCGCCTGCCTGGGATAACTTCAGGTGGACGGCTCCGCCGCGTTCCACGGCGTCCAGACCATTCGTCAGCAGGTTCACCATTACCTGCTTGAGCTCTTGTGCGTTGGCCCAGACCCGGACCGGCGCGTGGGATTCAAACTCAATCGATTTGTCGGAGCACTTGCCCATGTGTTTGAGCATGTCGATCACACTCTGGACCACCTCGGCAAGTTCCGTCTCGATCCGTTCGACTTCGTTCATGCGAGCGTAATCGAGCAGGCTTTCGGTGATCTTTTTGCAGCGAAAGGCTTCGTCCTGGATGCACTTGAGGTACTTCCGCAGCACGACGATTTCCTGGTTGTGTTCTTCGTCGGGCAGGGCGTCGTCTTCCTGGATAATCCCCTGTACGCGCCCTTCCAGCGACTCCGCACACATGGCGATCGCCGCCAGCGGATTGTTGATTTCATGGGCGACGCCCGCGGCCAGAAAGCCGACGCTGGCCAGCTGCTCGCTGCGGACGACCTCTTTGGTGCGCTGCTTGACCTGTTCGTCCAGGTCGTCGCGGATCGCTTCAAACTGGGCCGTCATCTGGTTCATGGCGTCGGCCACTTCCGACACCTCGTCCTGCGTGTGCAGGTGGATGCGATGCTTCAGGTCGCCGCGGGCGATTTTGCGCGATTCACGAATGAGCGCGGCCAGCGGGCGGAACACCGAGTTGTATAGAAACGCCACCATCGACACGAGCATCAGCACGGCGATCACGCCCGTGATGCAGGTCAGACCGATCCAGGTGCGGTACTGGCCGCGAACCTCGCCGGCAAAGTTGTGCATTCGTTTCTGCAGATAGGTCGGCAGCGCTTGCGACAGCTGGTGCATTTCCTCCAGCTCATCGTCGAGCGCGTCGACTTTTATATCGTTCAGCATCCAGTCGGTATGCGCATTGATGGTGCGGATATTCCGCAGCGAATTTTCCAGCTGGGCCACCGTTTCCAGTTCCGGCCCGTAGTCGCCTATTAAAGGGTCGTCGGCGTCGCCGCTTTGCAGCTGTTCCCGATAAAGGCGTAACGCCTCGTCGACAGCCAGCAGGCTGAAATGGAAGTTGTCCCGGAGAATCTGGCGATCAATGGCGGCCGTGTCGTCGTGGGCGGAGAAAGGCCGCACGCCGCGGCTGTCTCGGACCCGGCTGAGCCCCACCCGCAGATGCCCCACCTTCTGGGCCAGATCGGCTGCCAGCGGCAGCTCTGAAGCGCGGATGCCGATGTTCCGAGCCAGGTTGCGGAACGCATAACCGCCGCGAAATCCGCTGAACGCCAGAATAAAAACGCTCAGTACAAGCGTTCCCACACCCAGCAGCAGTTTGTTGCGAATAGACCAGCAGCGAAACATGGCGACCTCCTTGTCGCGGAACGGACGATCCTTCATCCGGCGGGCATGAGGAGGGAGTGTACTCGAAATGCGTTCCTGCGAACAACCCAATTCTGCCCCGCTCCTTTCCCCCAGCAGGCAGCGCCAGCTGCCAGCAAAACGTCTGCTAACGGCGCCACTGCTATCAGTCGAAATGCCCCGGCAAAAGGGGGCCGACGATCGCCAGCCGCCACGGTGGGAATTGCGGCCGGGACGCGCCTGGGGTACGCTCGTCATCGCAGCACGCCACGCGGCGGTTGCCCCGTTTTCCGTACCGCCGATCCCGCGTTTCTATCGCCTGCAGCAAGAGCCCTTCGATGGCCCGACGTACTTTGAAAAACGCCCGAGCCCTTGTCACGGGCGCTTCCAGCGGCATCGGTCGCGAAATCGCCCTGGAACTGGCCGCCCAGGGGACCCGGGTGCTGGTCACGGCTCGCCGGGAAGAACGCCTGGTCGAGCTGGTGCAGCAGATCCAGGCGGCCGGCGGCGAAGCCCATTATGTGGCGGGCGACATTACCCGGCCCGAAGTCCGCGAGTCGCTGGTCGCGGCGGCCGCCGACCAATTATCGGGGCTGGATATCCTGGTGAACAACGCCGGGGTCGGTTCCATCGAGAAGTTCGTAGATTCGACGGAAGCAAACCTGCGGACCCTTTTTGAGCTCGACTTTTTTGCGGCCGTAGAAATGATTCGCGTCGCCTTGCCGTTGCTGCGACAGGGAGAGCGGCCGCTGATCGCCAATATCGCCAGCGTGCTGGGGCATGTGGCCGTGCCGAAAAAAAGCGAGTACTGCGCCGCCAAGTTCGCCTTGCACGGCTTCACCGATGCACTGCGGGCCGAGCTGGCGCCGGAAAAGATCGACGTCTCGCTGATCTGTCCCAGCACGACCGACAGCGAATTCTGGGAGAGCGTGCTGGCCAACCAGGCGAAGCTGCCCTGGAAGAAACTGGGCATGATGTCGTCGGCGGCCGTCGGACGGGCCAGCGTAAAAGCAATCCGTCGGGGCCAGCGGGAAATGATCATGACGATCGGCGGCAAGGGGCTCGTGCTGAGCGACCGCTTGTTTCCCGGCTTGACTGGCTGGCTCATCTCTCGGTTCGGGTAGCAGGCAGCTGTGAACGTCTCTTTTTTGACTTTCGTTTCCGCGGTGGACGTCTCGCTTACTCCAGCGGCGGGTAGCACATGGAGCCCCAGTCTTCGTCGGCGCCGTGGTCGATCCAGACGATCAGCATGGCCGGCAGTAGATGGCCCATCATCTGGGCGCTGCGCTGCACGGCGGTCCGGTTGAGATCGCTCTGGTACGTCGCCGCGCCATGCACCAGCTGGCAACGCAGGAAATAGATCCGTTCCATCACGCGGTTCAGGATCATCGTCCAGTTGCCGCCCAGGTACCAGGTGCGGGCTTCGTACATGGCCTTTTTGGATTGCTGGGCCCGCTTATCGCCGGGGTCTTTCCAGAAGAACTGGCTGACGTGCTCATCTTCCAGGATGCCCAGCACCAGCGGTTTCTGTTCGACCAGCGTCGCCGAAACGCAGCCGTCCTGGTCAAGTTCCAGGATCCGGCCGATGAAGCGCTGCCAGCTGACTTTATCGCGCATCGGCTCCTGCGCGGCGGCATCCCACTGACCGTACAGGGAGTTGAATGCAATCCACTGGGACAGCAGGGCGATATCGTGATCGATCAGGCACTCGGTAATCTGGGCCCGATGCAGCCAGCTGCAGGCGCGATGGAAGCGGATCGAAGTATCGCCGTTCCCCAGTCGCAGCTTGTGCGGTTTCCAGCGACGTCGCAGATCGCGAACGGTAAAGGGCGTATCCATACGGTGGTCCTGAAAGATCCTGGGACGTGCAGAAAGACGACCGCTTTTCGTCGCACGTTCCTTACGGGGCCTTCGGCAGGATCGCTTTGACGCGGCGGAGGGGCGATTCCAGCTGCAGTTTGTGGTTGAGCACAATGTCGGCGGCTGCCTGTTTTTCGGCGTCGGTGGCCGTCGGAATCCCGTCGAGCGCTTCGAGCAGATCGGCGCCCATCAGCGGACCGAACACGCCGACGGGAACCGGATCCAGCTCTTTGCGCAGAATGGCCACGGCCTGCCGCCGGGCGGCGAGTGCCTCGTCTTTCTGTTGCAATCCGTCGTACGCGCTGGCCACGCTCAACAGCGCGCTCCCGCGGTAGTAGCGGCTGGCGCGTTCAAACCAGCCCTGGGCGTGCATCAAAGCCTTCTGGTGTTCCCCCTGCTGGGCAAACGCTCCGGCGGCAGCTTCGTGCACGGCCGCCAGCTGTTTGCTCGACGGATACGGCAGGTTCTCAAAGTCCTGCAGCACGGCGGCCAGTTTCCCGGTCATCGCTTCGCCTGCGGCGCACACGACCAGCACCCGTTCGGCGGCAGCGGTTGCCTTCTGACTGGGCGTGGCCTGGGGGTGCGAGAAGGCCGTGTCGAACCGGGCCAGGGCTTCCTCGTACTTTCGCTGGCGCAGGCGCATCGTCCCCAGCAGGTTCTGCGATTCCACCTGGTACAGCACGGGCGAGGTGTCGTCGGTCAGGTAGGCGTTCGCCATCGCTTCGGCTTCGGCCGGCTTGCTCTTGTAGGAGTCCAGGAACGTTTTGCGGAACGCGTGGAACCGCTGGCTGTCCCATTCTTTGCGGGCGGCGCCCGGTTCGATGCTGATGAACTCCGTGCGGACCCAGGCGCGTAGCAGGCTGCGGCCGTAGTCTCGCGCCAGCTCTTCATCGAGATCGTTGCCGCGCTGGGTGTAGGGGCACTCCAGCGTGGCGGCGAAGTGGACGCCGGGCTGATAGGCGAAGTGGTTCGAGAACGGCATGCCGCCGGTGGGCGGCTCTTCGTCGGGCGGGCTGAGCAGGTCGCGTTCCTGCGAAACGATAGCGGGCGGACGCTCTTCGTTCATCCAGCCGATCAGCTCGTTCATGTTGTCGAGAATGTGGGGACGTTTGATGCCGGCAAAGTAAAAGCCCTGGTGGATGTCCATCCGCAACGTGGGGCAGTGGAAGTCGAGCGCGATCTCCACGCCGACGGCCTTGGCCAGTTCGGTTATGGCGATGACCTCGGGATACCGCATGACGGGCTGTCCGTAGTCGCGGTTATGATCGTGGGGGCTGCGCCATTTCCCCTGGTCGCCAGCTGCGACGCCATCGATATCGACAATCGGCACCGCGTACAGCAGATACTTTTTGCGGAACGCCTGGGCGGCCTGGGAATCGGACAGGGCCTCTTCCAGAAAGCCTTCCAGCACGTAGCTGGCCATCGCTTCGCACGCATGATGGCGAGCGCTGACCAGCACAGGCGTAACGCCCGGTCCGGGCTGGCCGATCCGCCAGACATCGACCGGCGTGCCGTTACGGGTTTTGGCGAGCCCTTCGCGATGCAGATGCGGGTTCTTACCGATCCGCTCGACAAAGGCGTCAAGGTTGGCCGGCAGATACGGGATGCCGACCGAGAATCGCACCTTGGGGTTCGCCGCGGTGAAGGTATAAGAGAAACTGTCGGCCGGCGTGCTGGCCCGCGTATCCTGGAAGCGGACTTCCTTTGTGCCCAGCCAGTCCCAGCTCTGGCCGCCGTCGAGGCTCACGGCCGGGCCGTTCACGCCAATCTGGGCGCCGGCGCTGGCGGGGAACAGGAACGTCACCCGGCCCGGTTTGGCCGCTTCGGCTTCAAAGTACCAGTAAAACCAGTTCCGTCCGCCGCGCAGGTCGGGCGCGATGGAAATCGTATCCCCTTCCACCTTTTCCACCAGCACATTCCCGCCGGGAAAGTCGGTGTTGATGGCGACCTGGGCATCCGCACGGGCGACAAGCGCCCCAGAAAACAGGACCGCCGCCAGCGGTAACAGGGACGACAGGGCAAGACGTTTCACAGACATCAGGGCGAACACTCCAGGGAATTTTCAAACCGCCGCGCCGGGGAATCCGGCAAGACCGACCCCTGGCATGCGTCCAGTACGCTGGCACGATTATACACGCTCCCGCAACGCTCGCTTTGGGAAAACGGAGCGCGCGATGGTCGTGCTTCCCACGGCGCCTGCCGGAACTATCGGCGGCGGCCGTCGAGTTCGAACTTTGCCCAGAACGGATGCTGGCGGTCGACGCGGCTGCGGACGTCTTTCAGCATGACTTCCGCATCGGGTTTGATCTCCTGACTGCGACCGTTGATGAGGATGCGTTCCTCAAAGTTGACGATCTCCGGCGTGAGATAAATGATCGAGCTGGCGGCGCCCGACTTGACGACGACGCCGTTGGTTTCCAGCACGGAGCCTTCGATCTTGACCGGAATGGCGCCGGATTCCGGCGGCCAGGAAAGGGGCGACACCATCGAACGCTCCGGCAGGTCGCTGACTTCCAGCCACCAGAAAAAGTTGTCCCAGGGGCGCATCGACACGCACTCGAATTTTCGCTGGTTGAAATTCCGTTCGTGCACGTCCATCCATTCAAAGAACTTCTGGATCTCGTCGGAGAAATTCTCGTGGCCGCGGCCCTGGTACTCGACAATGATCGTGTCGTAATTCGGCTTGGTCAGGTAGCGTTCGAAGTCGCGGGCGTTGGTCGCCATGCGATCGCCGTCCATTTCTCCCATCACAAAGTACAGCGGAACGTACTCGGCGTTTTCCCAGTAACGGGCGATGTATTTGTCCGCCGTGGGAACGACCGGCAAGGCGCCGGCCCAGAGATCAGGGTGGGCGATGGCAATGTCCCACGCGGCGTCGGCCCCCATGGAATGGCCGCTCAGAAAAACGCGATCGGTATTGATCGAAAACCGTTTGCAGGCGTCGCGCAAGCTGTACAGCACGGCCGCATGTTCGTGGGCGCTATATTCGTATTTGGTTTGGGCGGGCCGGGCCCAGACAGGAGCCAGCACGATGTAGCCGCGGCGAGCCGCCTGGCCCATGCGGGCCTTGCTCTCCGGGTGCGGGGAGCCGGCCCACCAGTCGATCGCATGCTCCGGCGTCACGCCGGCGCCGTTGAGGGCGACGATGCAGGGGTACTTTCGTTGCGGGTCGTACTCCGGCGGCAGTTGCACGTGGTAGGTGATGTCGGGTTCGCCCGTCAGGCCCGGCGTCTGCAGGGTATACATCCCAGGGACCTGCCCGGCGGTCTGCGGCGGGTCGTATGGCGGTTTCATTTGATACAGGATTTTGGCGAGGAAATTCGGGGCGCCCGCTTCCTGCATTTTGATCTGGGCCAGGTAGTCGGCCCGTTCGTGATCCCGTTCGGCCGACAGATAACCGCGGACCAGATTCCGGGTTTCGTAAGCGCTCAGGGCAACGGCGAGGTTCTCGGTGCCGGCTCCACTGCCGAGCAGCCAGCCGCTGATGGCGAGCGCCAGCTTTTGATCCGGGCCGTGCGTGTCGCCTTCGGCCAGTCGCAAAAAGTCGGCCATCCGCAGTAGTGTTTCCAGGTTGAGATCGGCGGCGATCTCGGCCTGGATTGGCTCCACTTTGGCCTTCAGGTCGGCGTCGGGAAGCAGGTCGATGTTCGCTTTGATCAGGCTGTTGGCCTTGTTGACCAGGTCGACATTCCGCTGGTACTCCTCCAGCATATTGCGGACCTGCACCAGGATGGCCCCGGCCACGTTGGGCTGGGCTCCCAGCGCCCGCAGCATGCGAATGGCCAGATCGTGCTGGCCGGCCGCTTTGCGCAGTTCAATCTCGGTGATGAACCGGCGAGCGTCGTGCTGCCGCAGGGCGAGCAGTTCGGCCTGCCATTTTTTGGCGTTCAGCTCGGGAAAGTCTTCGATGATCCCGGCCAGTTCCTTGTGCGCATCGCCGTAGCGTTCCGCCTGGATATAAAGACGCACCACCTGCAGGCGATGGTCGGGGTTCTCGGGGTCCATCTGGTGCAGCAGGACCTTGCTGAGCGTTTCCCGCGGGATGGAACTGGTGGCGATCCGCATATCCCAGATCAGGCCGGAGCCGGCGGCCAGCCCTTCAACCTTGGTGTAGGTCGGCGTGATCTCGGTAATGCCCTGAATCACATCAACCCGGCCGCGGGGGCCGCTCATGGAGAAGATCCGGCGCCCGAAGTCATCAAACGAGGTGATCCGCAAAATGGGCCCCACCCCGCCTACCCGACGATTGCCGTTGGCGACGCGCTGGTCGATTTTGATCCGTTCCAGGATCATCGGCCCGGCGGGAGCCAGGGCGCGGGCTTGCATGGAAGAGACGAACATCCGCCGCAGGTCGTCGTCGAGCAGCACAATCTGCTTGATGGCGTTGTTGTTGGCCGCCAGTTCGGGATTTTCGCCAATATGGGCGATATGGCCCAGCCGGCCTTCTAGTTGCACCCCGTTTTTCAGGGTAACGGTCGCCGCCCAGCCCGGCAGGGCAAGGGTCATGCAGCCGCAAAACAGGGCGACTTGCATCGCTCCGCGTGCGAATTTCCTGGATATGGCCTGGTGCATCGCTGGGTTTATCTCCGCTATTCAACGCCAAATGCCCCTTCGGCTAGAAAAGTCTGTCCCGTTCCATTGTGACGGATTCGGGCGGATCGTCAACAAAAACTTAGCATTCGACCCAGCGGCGCCATGCCTTCCCCATCGCCGAACTCGCCCGAGTTTGGTCGCGGTTACGGTTGTTTCCCTTGTCCAGGATACGCAGTCCCAAGTTTGGCGACTTTGCTACATGCGGGTCGCTGCGAGTTTAGTTGCAGTCGCCTGGCGGGCATGGTACGATCTTTTACACCGTCGAGCGGGCGTGCCTGCTCGATCTTCCTACCTGGTACGGCAGCTTCCTTCCGTACGCTCTTGGTAATTCCGTCGCGCTGCGGCTCACTTTGCCCCCCGTTTTGCATCCGAGGGCGGCTTTGTAGACTTTCGCTTGGCGAGCTGGCGGCAAGTCCCCTGGCGACGACGGGCCACCCCCCCGGTTTAGCCCTCGACCATTCCCCTTTATTCCCCGCCGTGACTTCATGAGCAAAATAATCAACGACGATCTATTCGAAGGCTCCAAAATGACCTTTGGGCAGCACATCGAAGAGCTGCGCAAGGTGTTGATGAAGTCGCTGGTGGGCGTGGTGCTGGCGATGCTGATCGCCCTGTACTTCGCCGGGGATGTCGTGCAGTTTATCCAGGTGCCGCTGACCAAAGCGCTGACCCAGTACTACATGAAGAAGGCCATTGCCAAGATGTCCCTGCGGCCGGGGGGGCTGACGCCGGAAGAGCAAGTGACGATCGAGAAAGATCAGCTCGCGCCCGAAGCGGTGCGGGTCGATCCGTTTTCGGTCGCGTCGGCCATTAGTTTCGCCGCTCCGACCGACGGCGACTTCGCCTTCAAACGGTACCAGCTGAGCGACGGCGAGCTGGCTGATCTAGACGAGGTGCTGCCGCTGGCCCGCAAGATCAACGACGGCAAAGATGATACCCGGGACACGTACGCCAAGGCCGTCTGGGACGCCATGCAGCCGCGGGACCAGCTGATCATCGAAGCCCTGGCCAAACAGCAAGAGCCAGCCGACGATTCTAGCCGCGACCAGCTGCTACAGGTCCTGAACCGGGTCATTGACAAGGCCCGTTTCCGCGAGGCCCCGGCATTTGTGAAACTGATCGAGAAAGACTCCGCACTCGAAAAACTGCAGGAAGACTTGCCGGAGGAACCCAAAAAACCGGAGGAAGACCCGGCCGACGAACTGGCCGCAGAGTCCGACGGCAAACCGATCGCGCCCGGCGAATCCCGCGACGACCAGTCTCGCCGGCTGAATCGCCTGTTGCTGACCCGGGCCTTCCCCAACGAGCTGAAAGAGCCCCGGGTGTCGCTTGTCGACCTGGTGATCTGGCGGAAGATCGAAGTCGAACTGCAGGCGCTGAGCGCCCACGAGGCGTTTTTGATCTGGCTCAAAGCGGGCTTTGTGCTGGGGCTATTGATCGCCAGCCCGTGGATCTTTATTCAGGTCTGGGAGTTTGTGGCGGCCGGTCTGTATCCGCACGAAAAGCGGTATGTGTATATCTATCTGCCGTTCAGCATGGGCCTGTTCCTGGCCGGAGCGGCTCTGGCGTTTTTCTTTGTGTTTGAGCCGGTGTTGGAGTTCTTGTTCAGCTTTAACAAGCTGATGAAAATCGATCCTGATCCGCGTATCGGCGAATGGATCAGCTTTGTGTTGACGTTGCCGCTGGGCTTTGGCGTGGCATTCCAGTTGCCGCTGGTGATGCTGTTTTTGAACCGGATCGGCATCGTCTCGCTCGACGTTTACGTGGAGAAATGGCGTTTGGCGATTCTGGTGATCTTTGTCATCTCCATGTTCCTGACGCCAGCCGATCCGATCAGTATGCTGCTGATGGCGGTGCCGCTGACCCTGCTGTATTTTGTCGGGCTTGCTCTGTGCAAATGGATGCCGAAGGGCCAGAATCCGTTCACGGAAACGTACGAACCCTAACCCACCAGGCGCCGGCATGACCGATGTCTTCGACGCGGAAAAACGCTCGCAAATCATGCGGGCGGTGCGCGGCAAAGACACCGCCCCCGAGCTGATCGTGAGGCGGCTGGTGCATGCCCTGGGATACCGCTTTCGGCTGCACCGGGCCGACCTGCCCGGCAAGCCTGATCTGGTGTTTCCCGGCCGGCGGAAGGTCATTTTCGTGCATGGCTGCTTCTGGCATCAACACGCCTGTAGCCGCGGCGCCCGGCTGCCAAAATCCAACCGTGAGTACTGGAAAGCCAAACTGGATCGCAATCGCCGCCGGGACCGGCGGCACCGTGATGCATTGCGGCGTCTGGACTGGGCGTCGCTCGTGGTCTGGGAATGCCAGCTGAAAAAAGTGGCCCCGCTGACTGCCCGCCTGATCCGATTTTTAGAACCCTCCATCCCCAGGTAACCAGCCCCATCCTGGCGCCGCCAGTCCTGGCGGCCCGCACCCCCACCCTTTTCGAGGCGAGACGTGAGCGAGCAACAAACAGTCTGGGTGAACCTGGGCGAACGCAGCTACGATATTGAAATTGGCTCCGGCAACCTGGCCCAGACCGGTCCCTTTGTCGCCGGACTGCGGCGGCTGACCCACGCCATTGTGGTGACCGATGTCAATGTCGAAGACCCGCACGCCGCCGCGGTCGCCGATAGCCTGGCTGCAGCCGGGGCCGAGGTCGACGTGATGGTCGTCGACAGCGGCGAAGGCGCCAAGTCGATCGACATGGCGGGCGAGCTCTGGCAGCGTCTGCTCGAAGCCGGAGCCGACCGGAAGAGCATCGTTTGCGCCGTCGGCGGCGGTGTTGTTGGTGATCTGGCCGGCTTTGTCGCCGCGACCTTTGCCCGGGGTATTCCGTTCGTCCAGGTTCCGACCACGCTGCTGGCCCAGGTCGATAGCAGCGTCGGCGGCAAGGTGGGCGTCAATCTGCCCGGCGCCAAGAATATGGTCGGTTCCTTCTGGCAACCGCTGGGCGTGCTGATCGATACGGAAACCCTGTCCACGCTGCCGGAACGCGAGTATCGCGCCGGCCTGGGCGAAGTGGTCAAGTACGGCGTAATTCTGGACGCACCCTTCTTCGACTACCTGGAGAAGAACGTCGACGCGATTAACGCCCGCCAGCCCGAAGTGCTGCGGCACGTGATCGCCCGTTGCTGCCGGCTCAAAGCCGACGTGGTCGAGCGCGACGAAAGGGAAACGACCGGTCTGCGGGCGGTGCTCAATTACGGCCATACCTTTTGCCACGCCATCGAAGCGGTCGCCGGTTACGGCGAGTACCTGCATGGGGAAGCGGTGGCGATCGGCATGATTTGCGCCTCGCGACTGGCCGAATCGCTGGAGCGGGTTGATAGCGACTTCACCGCCCGCCAGGCCGGCCTGCTGCAGCAACTGGGCCTGTCCACCGCAACGCCCGACCTGGATCGCGACCTGCTGCTGGCCGCGATGGGCCGCGACAAAAAGGTCGAACACGGCAAGCTTCGCTTCGTCCTGCCCAGCCAGATGGGCCACGTGGAACTGGTCGGCGACGTCCCGCCCGAACTAGCTCGCGCGGCGTTTGCCTGAACCGTATCAAAAAAAGGGATTCACGCCCTTCGGTTCCGTAGTCCTTTCAGGCCTGGCTGACGCTTTCACCTGGCTTCACGCACCCCAGTTTTTACGGGGCTTTCATTTCCCTCTCGCTTAGCTCACGCATCGCTTTGGCGCAGTTTTCGCTTGTTTGTGGGTCGCTGCCTGTCACGGATTCGAGCAATTAAACTTTCGGTTGGCGATCGGTATTCCGACTTCGACGCCTGCGGTGAGCAGCGAAGACACACGCTGAAATCGACCTCCATCGCGAGGCTGAGCGTGCCGCTACTTGGAATCTTCCGCGTACGGTAAAATTATTCGAACGACGTTCAACGTCCGTGTTTTGAGGGCTTTGAATTACGATTTTCTGTCGAATCTCGGCCGACCGCCACGTTCCATCGGCGAAGATTTCATTTGTTCGCCCACAAATTTCCGGCAGCGCAGAAGGCGATCGCAGAAGAACGACCAAGGAACAGGAGGAACTTCACGCTGCATTGCGCTGGTAGTACTTCAGCAGTCCGCCCAGCCGCTCTTGGCACTCGATTTTGCCGGCAAGCTGACCGACTTCATCAGCGGGCTGGATCCGTTTATTTTCCAGTCCCTGATGGTTTCGCTCGCCGTGGTAGTGCTCAAGGAAAGACGAAACAGCGCGGCGCAGCGAGCTTTCACCGAAGAAGATCATGCGCGAGAGCGCTTCGGATTTGAGGCTCCTCATGAACGGCTCGATGAAAGCGTTCAAATTGGGGCGGCGCGGGGGCAGCAGCAGCGGTCGGGCGTCTTCCCTTTTCAGGATGTGGCGGAAGGCCCGACAGAACTTCGTGTCGCGGTCCATGAGCAGGTAACGCTTGCCCAGTAGAAAGCCCTCGTAGTCGGTCAGGTTCCTTGCGATCTGCGCGTAGGGTCAAAATATTCTGCCGAATTATAAGTACCGACCATGCTTGCATTTACACCATTCTCCCCAAGCTGGAAATCGGGACGAAAAAGCGACACCTCCTCATCAGAGCAAATTCCCACCCACAATCGAGACGCCCACACCAGCGGAAGACGGCTGCCAGGTTTTGCTGGGATCGGGCCCGATTCTCCGCTATAATGCAAAGCTCCCTCCGTGGCTCGCTTGGGGGATGGATTCTTTCGATCTCATTCGTAGCGACGCCAATTTGCCCCGCCTCCTTGTACGCTTGTCGGTCTCTCCCTTATGAAGCGATCCCACTTCGCGTTGTTCGCCGTTGGTTTATTGACCTGTGCGGTTGCGTCTTCGTTCGGTCTCTCTCCTGCCAGGGCGGCCGAGCCCGACGCTGTGGGACTGGAACTGTTTGAGAAGAAGATCCGTCCCGTGCTGAACGAGAGTTGCTATGAGTGCCATTCGGCAGCGGCGGCCAAGGCCGGGAAGTTACAGGCGGAATTAATGCTTGACTCGCGCGAAGCGATTCGCAAAGGGGGCGAGTCGGGGCCCGCCGTGGTGCCTGGCAATGTGGCGGAAAGTCTGCTGGTCTCCGCTCTGCGACACGAAAACTTTCAGATGCCGCCGAAGACCAAATTGCCGGAGGAGGTGATCGCCCATTTTGTTAAATGGATCGAACTGGGCGCGCCGGACCCACGCAACGACGCTCCGCCCCCGCGCGAGAGTGCGCCGACGATCGACATTGCTGCCGCCAAACAGTTCTGGTCGTTTCGTCCCTTGGCGGAATCCGAGCTACCAGCAGCGCCCGCGTCGGATTGGGTGCGCACCGACATCGATCGGTTCATTCTGGCGAAGCTCGCCGAAAAGCAGATCACGCCCAACCCGACGATCGACCGCGAGAAACTGATCCGGCGGGTCTATTTTGATCTGTGGGGCTTGCCGCCCTCGCCGGACGAGGTCGCCGCGTTTGCGGCCGACGACAAGCCGGACGCTTACGAGCGTTTGCTCGATCGACTGCTCGACAGCCCGCGCTACGGCGAACGCTGGGCCCAGCACTGGCTGGACCTGGCTCGGTTCGCCGAGAGTAATGGCTACGCCTTTGACAAAGATCGCCCGGCGGCGTTTCATTACCGCGACTTTGTCATCCGGGCGCTCAACACAGACATGCCGTACGACCAGTTCATTCATTGGCAGATCGCGGGCGATCAACTGGAACCGCAAGACCCGCTCGCCCAGGCGGCGACCGGTTTCCTGGCGGCGGGAACGTTCACTTCGCAGCAAACCCAGAAGGAACGCGAACGCAGCCGCTACGAACAGTTAGACGATATCATCGCCACGGTCGGCGCCTCCACGCTGGGGCTGACGATCGGCTGCGCTCGTTGCCACGATCACAAGTTTGACCCGATCCCCACGCGCGACTATTACCGGCTGATCGCCGCCTTCGCTGAAGTCGGCTTCCAGGACTTTGACTATGACCCCCAGCCCGAAGCGACCCGCCAGGCCAAGGCGGCGTTCGACCAGGAGCATCAGCCGTTTCTCGATGCGCGAAAGAAATTCGAACAGGAAGAGTTGCCGGCCCGGTTTCAGGCCTGGGAAGGTTCCAAAAACGCCGCTCCCTCGCCTTGGCAGCTGGGACCCTGGCAGCGCCTTGGTCCATTTCCGGCCGCCGATTTCAAAGCGGCCTACAATCAGGCGTTCGCGCCCGAGAAGGGGGTCAACCTGACGCAGGAGTACGACGGTCTCCGCTGGCAAGCGCAGCCGCAATGGTCCGACGGCCAGGTGCATGCCCTGCAGTCGGGCGACTTCAGCGCCCTGTATCTGTTCCGCACGATCGAAGTGACCGCGGCGACGACGGTCGACATTTCGCTAGGGCATGGCGATGCGATCAAGGTTTTTCTCAATGGCAAACAGGTGCTGGCGAAAGAAACGGTCGGCGAAGCCGCCGCCGATCAAAGCGAAGTCAAGCTCGCGTTGACGCCGGGTCGGAATGAACTGTTGCTCAAAGTGATTAATGCCGAGGGAGCATCCGGTTTCTATTTTCAACCCAAGCCCGCCGAGATCCCCAAAAACATTGAAGAGATTCTTAAACTCGCGGTAGACAAGCGGGACGCGAAGCAGCAGAACGCCTTGCACGTCTGGTTCGCTCCGCGCGACGCCGACTGGGTCAAACTGGAACTGGCGACGCAGGAACATCTGAAGCAACAGCCGCAGCCCGACATCACGAAGATTTACGCCGCTCGCGACGGCGGCGTCACCTACAACTTTGGCGCCGACACCCGCAAGGTCTATTTCCTGGCTCGCGGCAATTCCAATACCAGGCAGGGGCTCGCCTCGCCCAGCTTTCTGCAGGTGCTCATGCGGGGCGAATCGCAAGAGCGGCAATGGCTTGCTTCCGATCCCACGGCGCCGTCGCCTGACTCCCCCGAGGCCGCCGCCGCGGACAACGATATTCTCCCGCGCGTCGGGCTGGCCCATTGGCTGACCGATACCGAACGGGGCGCCGGGGAACTGCTGGCCCGTGTCATTGTCAACCGACTGTGGCAGCATCACCTGGGGCGCGGCATTGTCGCCACGCCGAGCGATTTCGGCAGCCAGGGCGCGCGGCCGACGCATCCCGAGTTGCTCGACTACCTGGCGGGAGAGTTGATCCGCGTAGGCTGGCGGCTTAAGCCGATCCACAAGCTGATCATGACCAGCAGCGTCTATCGGCAAGCGGGCAAAACAAACCCCGCCGCGCTGCAAGCCGACCCGGACAATCTCCTGTGGTGGCGGCGTCCGTCGCGACGCCTGGAAGCCGAGGCGATCCGAGACACCCTGCTGGCGGTCAGCGGCTCGCTCGACCAGAAGATGTACGGCCCTGGTTCACTGGATGAGGCGAATCCCCGTCGCAGCGTTTATCTGACAGTCAAACGCAGTAAATTGATTCCGCTGCTGCAGTTGTTCGACGCGCCGGACGCCATCCAAAGTATTGGCGACCGCAACGTGACGACCGTGCCGCCCCAGGCCCTGGCGATGATGAACTCGCCGTTGGTGCGGCAACTGGCCGAGAAGTTCGCCCGGCGGGTACGGCCTCAGGCGGACAAGCCGCTGGAAAAGGTCGTCCGCGACGCCTACCAGACCGCGCTCTGCAGATCGCCCCGGCCGGAGGAACTCGACATGATGACTCGGATGATTGAAGGTCAGGCGGAGATCTACGGCGGAAACGAGACGGCCCAGCAAACGGCGGTCGCCGATTTCTGCCAGTTGGTCATGTGTTTGAATGAATTTATCTTCATTGACTGAGCCAAGACGTCGCCAGACGACACGTTCCGCTCATCGATCATAGAAAGTGGATAGGCAAATCATGAACCCACGACCCACCGCGCCGTTCGATTATGCAAGTCGCCGAACGTTTCTCAAACACGCCGGACTGGGCTGCGGCTCGCTCGCGCTGGCCAGCTTGCTCCAGCAGGAAGGGCTGCTTTCCTCCGCGGAGGCCGCCGCCCCGCGATTGATGCAGCCGCGGGCGCCGCACTTTGCTCCCAGGGCGAAGTCCGTCATCTGGCTGTTCATGCCTGGCAGTCCCTCGCAGGTCGATACCTTTGACTACAAACCGGAACTGCAAAAGAAAGATGGCATGAAGCTGGAAGGGGCCGACCCCAAGACCGGCTTCTTCACCACCAGCGGCAATCTGCTGAAGTCGCCGTTCGAGTTCAAACAGCATGGGGAATCGGGCGCCTGGGTCTCGGAAGTCTTCCCGAATCTGGCCGAGCATGTCGACGACATGGCGTTCCTGTACTCCTGTTACTCGCGGTCCAATAACCACACGCCCGCCATGCTGGAGATGAACTCGGGCATGTTCCTGCAGGGGCGGCCTTGCGTTGGTTCGTGGGTCACTTACGGACTGGGCAGCGAGAATCAAAATCTGCCGGGCTTTGTCGTCTTGCACGGGGCGATGCCGCGCGGCGGTTCTCCCATTTGGTCGCCTGGATTTTTGCCCAAGGTGTTTCAGCCGACCGCCATTAATGGTTCCAACGGTACGCCCATTTCCAACCTGGCGCCGCGCAGTGCGCTGCAAGAGAATCAACAGCGGACGCAGCTCGACGTGCTGAAAAAGTTGAACGCGCAGCATCAGAAGCTAAGGCCGCACGAGGCCGACCTGGCGGCGCGACTCGAATCGTTTGAACTGGCGTACCGCATGCAATCGGCGGCGCCTGAAGCACTCGACGTCAATCAGGAAACGGAAGCGACGCAGCAAGCCTACGGCGTCGATCAGAAGGAGACGCAGCTCGTCGCCAGGCAGTGTATTACGGCCCGGCGCCTGGTGGAGCGAGGAGTGCGATTTGTACAACTCTACGCCGGCACGAACGGCGGCGGCGGCGGGGTGGCTGATGTTCCGTGGGATGGCCATAGCGACATCGGCGGCAATCATCGCATCGCCGCCAAGAGCGTCGATCAACCGATCGGCGCGCTGTTGGCCGA
Source organism: Lignipirellula cremea (assembly GCF_007751035.1). Lineage (NCBI taxonomy): Bacteria > Pseudomonadati > Planctomycetota > Planctomycetia > Pirellulales > Pirellulaceae > Lignipirellula > Lignipirellula cremea. The sequence goes on from NZ_CP036433.1 coordinate 672,008, forward strand.
CCTCAAAGCCCGCGGCATGCTGGACGAAACGCTGGTGATCTGGGGCGGCGAGTTCGGCCGCACCTCCGATTCGCAAGGGAGCAAAGGCCGCGATCATAACCCGCACGCTTTTACCATGTGGATGGCCGGCGGCGGCATCAAAGGCGGCGTGCAGCACGGGGCCAGCGATGAGTTCGGTTACAAAGCGGTCGAGAACCGCGTCGGCGTCAACGACCTGCACGCCACGATCCTGCACCTGCTCGGTTTGAATCACGAAAAATTGACCTATCGCTTCAATGGCCGCGATTATCGCCTGACCGATGTCGCCGGCGAGTTGATTCAACCGATCCTGGCGTAAAGCGAAGCGTCGGCCACACGAAACTGGCCAATTATCCGGATCGCGAAGTAATCCGGCAGCGCAGACGTCGATCGCAGCAGAACGACCGCGGAACAGGAAGAACTTCACGCGGCTTTATAATGGTAGTACTTCAGCAGTCCGCCCAACCGCTCTTGGCATTCAATTTTGCCGGCAAGACTGGATCTGATCGTTCTGGAACTCGATGATCTGTTGCTGCGGGTGGTGAATCCAACCGGAGGGGATGGCGAACAGTAACTGCCAAGGTTGAAGTACGAAGCTCATGAAATGCCCCACTGCCGTGGTGCTGGTAGAGGTGAACCAGCAGGATTGCCTCCCCAAGTCCGACTGTCAACGGCCGAATTCTCGACCTGACGAGCGCCAGTAAATACAAGCATAGTCAGTACTTATCATTCGGCCGATTTTTTTCACCCTACGCCGACGTTGAGTCCTCGAACGGCCGGCGTTTTTTGTTTGGGACCGAGTGCTCGGTAGTGAATTCACCAAGGTAAATCGCCCTTCCAAAACCGCCGTTTTTTACAAAACGCCCTGTCGGCCGAGTGCGGCGACTTCGGCGCTGACGGGATCGAAATGGCGACTGTCGCGAGCAACGCAACAAGACGCCATGTGGGCGTTGGAACCACCGCGCTGATCTTGCAAGTCTTTTCTAAAGCCTGCTTCGGACTCCCACCCAGGCAATACACCAGCGTGGCAGTCGGCCAGAGAATCCACCATAAAAGTTCGAAAAAGCCGGCGTTTCGAGGTCTTTCGAATACTTTTACCCTACGGGCAACCAGCTTCACGCCAGAATGTCGGTGAGCACGTGGCCATGCACATCGGTCAGGCGGCGGTCCACGCCGTCGTGGCGGACGGTCAGTTTGGTGTGGTCAATGCCCAACTGATGCAGGATCGTCGCGTGGATATCGTAGACCTGAGTGGGATTGTCACGGTCCAGAGGTTTGTATCCCCATTGATCCGACTCGCCGTGGGTGACTCCGCCTTTGATGCCACCACCGCACAACCAGTTCGTAAACACGTACGGGTTGTGATCGCGCCCTTTGCCGGCCTGAGTGCTGGGCATGCGGCCGAATTCGGTCGTCCACAGGATGAGTGTGTCTTCCAGCAGGCCTCGCTGCTTCAGGTCTTTGATCAGCGCCGCTGTACCGGTCGCCATCCCCCGAGCCAGTGGTCCGTGGTCGCGGGCGATGTCTTCGTGGCTGTCCCAGTTGCGGCGTGGGAAACCGTTGTCATTGCCCGACCAGATTTGCACAAATCGTACACCGCGTTCGAGCAGGCGCCGCGCCGTCAGGCATTTGCGGCCAAAATACTCCACTTCTTCCGGGGCATTGATTTCGGACGGATAAGCCGCGCCGGCTCGATCCAGTCCGTACATCTTCAGCACATGTTCGGGTTCACCGGAGATATCCAAAGCTTCCGGCGCACTGAGCTGCATCGCTGCTGCAAGTTCGTAAGATCGAATACGAGCATCCAGCCGCGAATCTCCGGGCCGCTGCGATTGATAACGCCGATTGATTCGGTTCAGCATCGCCAGTCCGGCGGCATCGCTCGCCTGCGTGGCAAAGTCGGCGTGTGGCAACAGATCTTCAATGGGATTGTCCCGCTGGGGAAAGACGGCGGTTCCTTGGGAACTGGCTGGCAGGAACGCGGAACTCCAGTTCTTCGGGCCGTTGCTTGCGAAGCCGCGGTGATCGGGAAGCACAACGAACGTCGGCAGGTTGTCGTTAATCGAACCTAGCGCATAGCTGACCCACGCTCCCATGCCGGGAAAGCCGGGGCGCTGGAACCCGGTTGCCTGCAGATAGGTCGCCTGCGAATGGACTCCGGTCTTGCCAACCATGTTGTGGACGAACGCGATGTCGTCCACACATTCACCGAGAGGTGCAACGACTTCACTGAGCATCTTGCCGGATTCGCCGTAGGGGGCGAACTTGAAGGGCGACTTCATCCACGGCCCCAGTCCGTTCTGAAATGCCTCGACATGTTCGCCGAAGTCGGATGCTTCTCCGTGATGCTTCTCCAGCAGCGGTTTATAATCCCACAAATCGAGATGACTGGCCGCTCCCGCCATGAAGAGCTGGACAACTCGTTTGATCCGCGGCGGATGGTGGAGTGTTTGCATCGCTGCTGAGTCAGCTGCCGTCGAGTGCTGATGCAGCATTGAAGCCAGCGCGAGTGCGCCAAAGCCGCTGCCGGCCTGTGAAAGAAAGTGGCGTCGGTTAATCATTGCGTGGAATCTCCCGTCGCTCAGGCAGCCTTGGCCGTTCTCTATTTGTTTAACGAATCAGTTCAATCCAGATACACAAACTCGCTCAGGTTAAACATAAAGCGACACAAGTTGGTGAGGCCGTGTTGTCGGGCAAAGTCGGTGAACTCCCGATGTTCTTCCGGTTCCGGACGTCGCTGAGTTGTCAGTTGCATGGCAAGATCGACCTGATCTTCCAACGCTGTGGTCTGCTGCTGAAGTCGCTGGGCAAAGCGTTCTGCCATGACCAGATTGAACCGGTTATTGAGCAGCGACAGCGCCTGCAGCGATGTCAGGGTTTCGTTCCGTCGAGGAGTGCTTTGCGACGAATCGGCACAGTCAAGTGTGGTCATCCACGGGTTCGGCTGCGACCTTGCGATGAAGCGATAGATGCTGCGCCGATGTGAAGCCGGGTTGCGGGGATCAAACTTATGGTACTCGTAGTGTGGCGAATGTTGCGGGTGTTCGAGTTCAAAGAGATAGAAGCCCGGACCACCCGCCGCTGGAGCCAGTGCGCCACTAACGGAAAGAATGGAATCCCGTATCTCTTCGGCTTCCAGACGCCGGCGATTCATTCTCCACAGATATTGATTGCTGCCGTCGATCGCCGCGTATTGTTCGTTGTTGTCTGATGATTGCCGGTAAACGCTGCTGGTAACGATCAGCCGATGCAGTGCTTTGAACGCTTGGCCGCCATCGCGAAATTCGCAGGCCAGCCAATCAAGCAATTGGGGATGAGTCGGTTCGGCTCCCATCCGTCCGAAGTCATTCGGCGTCGTGACGATGCCCTGTCCGAAGTGATACTGCCAGATGCGATTCACAATCGAACGCCAGACCAGCGGGTGATCCGGTCGCGTCAGCCAGCGAGCCAACTCGGCGCGACGCTGTGACTCGGAAAGACCGCTTTCGAGTTGCCAGTCTGCGTTCAACGAAAGAGGAAGAACACACGGTGCGACTTCATCACCCGGACGCTGAACCTCGCCGCGCTGCAGGACATGAATCGGTCGAGGCTTACCCTCGGTCGGCCGGAAGCTGCCTTGTGGTGCGAAGTGCGTTGCCGCCGCATAAACCATCTTTCCCGACGGAAGCGCCTTAATCGCCGTTTCCGCCTCGGCAATCGATGCCGTCAGTGTCTCACGACGCTGGACTCGCTGCGGAGTTTCAATCTTCGCGAGGAGCGACTGGAGTTCCCCTTTCACCGCCTTCAATTGTTGATCGAGCGCGGAGTCACCCCCCTGCGCCCATTTGCCATCGACAAGATTCGACTTCTGCCAGCGAACAGGCGCTTCGATCGAGTCCAGTGCTGTAACTTGAGCGTCGTTCGCCAGGTCGATTCTGTGATCGGTCGAGTTGCGAATTTCCAACTCGGCCAGCGCCAGAATGAAGTCATTCTTTCGTTCGGCGAGCTGTGACGCCGTGACGCGAACGCGGTGAATCTGTTCCCCATGGCAGTCGATCTCCACCGGCATCAGCCCCGGATTGGGAAAGTCGCCCTGCGTGTGGTCGGCGATCGTGATCCACTCGTCATTGCCGTTGTCTTTCGCGTCTTTTGTGACTTCAACTTTGAAACGCACCGGAAACCCGAACCCGCCGCCGATGCCTGCGAACTCATCGTGACAGGCATGCAGCACAACTCGCGACACATCGGACGGCTGTCCCAGTGTGACCTCAACCCACTTGACCGAGTCACGCGTTTTCGCGATCGCGCTGTGGTAACCGAATGCTGGGTCTTTTCGGACCTGCTGCTGTTTCTGTAACTCTGTCACTTGTGTCCGCAGTTCGGTCAGACGCGGCCCCCCTGAGTCACTGATCTCTTTCTGCAAGGCTGCCAGTTCTGCTTTCCGGTCCCTCACTTGGGAATCGAGCTTGCGGCGCTGAGCTTCCACGTCCGGATCCAGATCGTACGGTCGTTCAGCCCGATCAACGGCGGCAAAGATGGCTTGCAACCCGTAATAGTTTTGCTGCGTGAAAGGGTCGAATTTGTGGTGATGACACCTGGCGCATTGGATGGTCACGCTGCAAAACGTGTTCAGCGTGTTGCTGACCATGTCGTCGCGGTCGAGGTTCCTGGCCACCTTGCCGTCAATCTTCGACTCCGACACTTCGACATGCCCAATGAAGTCCCAGGGCCCGGCAGCGATGAAACCCAGTCCCAGAATTCCATCCGGTTCGCCGGGAAAGAGAGCATCTCCGGCGATCTGTTCCTGAACAAAGCGAGCATACGGCTTGTCTTCATTGAACGAACGAATCACGTAGTCGCGATACGGCCACGCGTTGGGACGAAGCTTGTCTTTGTCATAGCCACACGTGTCAGCGTATTTGACCACGTCCAGCCAGTGCCGCGCCCAGCGCTCGCCATAGTGCTTGGAATCCAGCAGCCTGTCGACCAGTCGCTCATAGGCCTGCGGATCCGGATCACGGACGAAAGCCTGAGTATCTTCGGGAGTGGGCGGCAGGCCGATCAGATCGAAGCTCAGTCGGCGAATCAGCGTGCGTCGATCGGCTTCAGCTGCGTGTGTGAGCCCCTTATCCTGCAGTCGCTGGAGGATGAATGCGTCAATCGGTGTCCGCACCCATGGATCGTCAGAAAGCGGGACATCGGTGCGTTGGACCGGTTTGAATGACCACCAATCAAAGTTATTGACCCGAGCTTCTTCAAGGCGCAATCCCTCGGGCCAAACTGCGCCGGCGCGAATCCAGTTCCGGATGAGATGCACTTCCTTAGCGGAAAGAGGATCGGCGTCTTTGGGCATCGACGCCTTGCCGTTTGCCGGAGTGATCTGATCAAGCAGGTGACTCCTCTCCGGGTGACCTGGCTCGATATAGCCATCCGCCAGCGCGCTCTTCGCTGTTTGAAGAGAGAAGTCCCCTTCCCGTTGCCGATCGTTATGGCAACTCACGCAGCGACGTTCCAGGATTGGAGCAATGCGATCCTGAAACAAGTCTTCGGCCTGAGTCCTTGTGTCTGTGATGTTCAAGCTAACAGAGGCCAGAACGACGACAAGAATGATTTTCTGTATCATAAACTCTCTGGAGTCTCAGCCCAGCAGCGTCGGGCGGGTGCAGTCGCCCTGGTAGCAGACAGGAGATCGCGGATTGCTATTGGAAAAAAACGGCGCCCGTGCCCCAATGAGTCATTTTGGTTAGCCGCCAAACAGCTCCTGCGGAACGGACGCCATGCAACAGATTATCACATGCCTTGTTGGGATCAATCGTTCGCTCAAGTTTCTTGATCCCCGTTTCGCCGCCGACTTGCTCGCCATCGTGCGAAGAGTCGCGGTCGCGGTACAATCTTTTTTCCCGCAAGGAGATCTCGCCAGCGAGTTGTTTCCAGTTCGAGAAACGTCTGGAGCGACTGCTGCGCGAACTGGGCCGCCTGATTCTGCAACAGACCATCAGGCGACTTGAGTCTCCGCTTCGTGAGCAAACGGTCGCCTCGTTCGTTTGGAATGGCGAACACTACCGACGCAATCGACGGACCGCGAACACGATCGACACGAGCTTCGGCACGATCGCGTACGAACGCTGGTTCTTCCAGAATCGCTCGTCTCGATCGCCTGGCGTGGCGCCGCTGGATGTGCGGCTGGGCGTCATCGCGGGCCGCATGACGCCGGCCTTGGCGGAGGTCGCCTGCAGGCTCGCCGCCGATCTGCCGCAACCGGCCGCGCTGCACATGCTGCAGGAACGCTTCACGGTGAAACTGTCGGTCGACGCTTATCGCCGCGTGATCGCCGAACTGGCCACGCAAGTGCTGCACTTTTGGGCTGGCGTTTACAGTTCCGCGAACAGTACAGCGATCTGCAACTTTCAACCCTCCGGCAGAAGTCAGCAATCGACGCCGAAAGTCGTCTCGATATCGCCGAAAGGATTCTCGCTCCGCGAACACTTGCGGACGTTGCCAGGGCTGATGCTCTGCACCGGCTGCAGAGCCGGCTGCTTGAAGGAGAAGCCAGTCGATTTGCGCGGCCTCGGTCGGCTCACACGGTCAAGGGTTATATGCGTGCAGTCCTTGCCGCGCTCAACTGGGCCCATTTGCAAGGATGGCTCGAAACCGTGCCGCCAATTCGAATTGTGAAAACATCGAAGCTGAAAGCCATGAAGGGCCGCCCAATCACAGCCGAGGAATTTGAACGGATGCTCGACAAGACCGCGTCGATTGTCGGCGAGGAAGCGGCCAAATCCTGGCGTTATCTCCTGCGTGGACTGTGGGAATCTGCGCTACGAGTCGACGAGCTGATGCACGTTTCGTGGGATGAAGAGAACACCATCCGCCCAATTTGGAAGCCGGGAAAGCTGGCTACGCTGGCAATACCACACCACAAGCAGAAAAACGCAACCGAAGAAGAAATCCCACTGCTACCGTGTTTCGAAATTCTGCTGCTGGAAACGCCCGAAGCGGAACGAACGGGCTGGGTGTTCAATCCGGTGTCCCTTCAAACCAAAGTGGGGCGAAGGGTACGACAGAAACGGCCAGATGCCGAATGGACAGGAAAGGTGATTTCCCGCATTGGGAAAGCCGCAGGCGTGATCGTCGAGCAAGGGAACGCCGAAACTGGCAAGCCAAAGAAGTTTGCTTCCGCCCATGATTTGCGGCGTAGCTGTGCTGATCGCCTTTTGGACGCAGGAGTGCCACCTACAAATATCGCAAGGCTACTAAGGCATTCAAATTGGCAAACCACGCAACGCTACTATGCCATGGGAGAAGTTCAAAAAGATGCGCGCATCATTCGTGAGTTGCTAGATTGATGCGTGCCAATAACGAAGCAAGAATTGATCCAACCTCTTCCGACCTAAAACTAGCTTTGAGCAACGACTTAAGGTCTTCCGGAGACGAGCACTCAATTCTACTAACAAAGTCAAAGCTATTACCTGATCTTGGGAAAATGCACGAGTCGGCAGAAAGTGTAACCGGGTACGGCAGATTCTCGTCCCACTCTGCAAAAAGTAGCCCGTGCGTATATTCGATTTTTGGCGCAATTATTTCAAAAACAGAACCAAAACTACCATCATTGGAAAGATCTCTTCTTGCGACTCCTTTCAACCGACCCGACGACTCTTTTTCCAGGGCATCTCCATATTCTTTAAGGATCAACTCCGGATGCTGAACCTTTTCTTTGATAAATTCTGGCCAGATGGACATTAGGAAATCCTCGAACAGTCAAGTTCACAGTAGATCGGTAGGTGATCGGAGGCCGTGGAAGCATCAGGCCTGCCATTTTTGAGCAATGAGTCGGTTCCATCCGAGTCAAGAATCTGAACTGAGCAAAGTGCGTTTTCCAGTTCGGGACGAACAAGAATTTGATCTAGCATGTGCCAAAACGTGTTGGTCGGAGTGGACGCTGGATGGTAGAGGGTGCCAGGCGGACCGCTTGTTCGATCACCCAAAAGTCCCCACATAGGGTTGTAGAATTTGCTGTACGCGGTCCCTGCGACAGTCCGGGTCGCCGCTGTGCTCGCGCACATAGAGGCATGAAAAGCATGCGACGCTACGAGGCCAGCGTCATAAGGATTCATATTAAAATCGCCGATAACCAATGTTCGCTGGTGCCCGTCGATTTCCTCGCGATCAGACAATTCTTTTGCAATTTTCTGGGCTTCAAACGCTTGGTCATAACCGGTCCATCCGAGCTTACTTGCAAGGTGGACGCCGCACAGAAGGATCGGGGGCGCATGCGGAAGTCTGAGAGTCCAAATCGTGCAGTGCCCCAACACGCTATTGTACCTTTCCTGAATAAAACTCGAGTCGAGAGTCGTAAACAGGCGGAGCTTCTTCGCGAGCGAAGCTGGACGAACGTAGGGCTCTAGCGGAACCGCATTAACCTGCGTCAGCAAATCCGCATCGGACATGTCGTATTCAGCGAAAATCGCTACATCAGGGCGGCGAGCAGCAAGAAGTCGCGTAATTCGCGTTTTTAGAGGCCGCTTTTGTAAATTCCAAAAAAGAATGGATAGCTTCATGTACCTGGGTACAATCCGATTTGGAATCGTCGTAAGTCAGTACACCCCACTGGATTCGAACCAGTAACCTTCGGTTCCGTAGACCGATGCTCTATCCAATTGAGCTAGGGGTGCGAGGTGGTTTGATTTGGGGATTTGCGAATTGCAATCGCCTCCACCAAAATCAAGTGGTGAATTCTACCTTGGGTTTTGCGGAAGTGTCAACCACAGGTAGAAAAACTCTATGCGGCTGGTTCGGGGGGCTATTGGAAGAGAGAAAAGGCCCGGGTGTGGGGTTCGCGGACCTTCTCTTCGTCTCCAGAAAATTCGCCGGCGGTGCGGCGAATTCTGCGTCTTTCGCGGCGGCGACGTATGGCGGCGCCGGGCGGAGGGTACAATCGAGGGCGTTGGCGACGGGGTGTTCGCCTGCGCCAGTCCCGCCGCGTTCCTGGTTGGGGAACGTCTTCTGCTTTCCTGGAGTCCTCGCATGTCTCGCCTTTTACTTCTGGCTTTGCCGTTTGTTTTGATGCTGGCGGTCGCTGGCTCCGCCCTGGGCGAATCGCCTTTGGGCTTTCGCACCGATGGCACGGGCCGCTATCCCGACGCGGAGCCGCCAAGGCAATGGGGGCCAGAAAAGAACGTGGTCTGGAAGGTCGAGCTGACGCAGAGCAACGCTATTCCCGTCATCCTGGGCGACAAAATCTTCACCTGCGCCGAGCCGTGCGTGCTGCTGTGCATCGACAAGGCCGACGGCAAAATTCTCTGGCAAGGAGAATCTCGCTACGACGAAATTGCACTCACCGATGAAGAGCAGAAGCAGCGGGAAATCGAACGGCCCCAGGCCGAAGCGATTGACTTGAAACTGAAAACGCTCGGACGTGAAGTCTCCGATCTGCGAAAGACACTGCAGGACGCCGCTACCGACAAAGAGACGACCGAAGCCCGCATCGAAACGCTGCAGGAGCAGATCAAGGCGATCAAAGCCGATAAAGAGAAACTCACCACCTGGAACCGCTATCTGGAACCTGGCAAAGGGACCGGCGGCTTTCATCCGACCGGCGGCTATGCGTCGGCCACGCCCGTCACCGACGGCGAACGGGTGTATGTCATTTTTGGCAACGGGCTGGCGGCCTGTTATGACCTGGCTGGGAACCGGCAGTGGTTGCGGCTGATCGAACATCCGACGGCCGCCTATGGGCATGGTTCTTCGCCGTTGCTGGCAGGCGACAAACTGCTCGTCCACTTTGAAGACCTTGTCGCGCTCAACACGCGCGACGGCAGCGAAGCCTGGCGGGCGAAGGTTTCGCCCGGTCACGGCACGTCGATGCTCGCCGAAGCGGGCGGCGTGGAGGTCGCCATTCATCCCAGCGGCAATGTGTATCGCATCAGCGACGGCGAAGTGCTGGCTTCGAAGCTGGGCTCGACCGGCCCCAATTCCCCGCTGGTCCAGGACGGCAAGGCGTTCTTTGTCGCAGGGCAGGCGAGCGCGTATCAACTGCCCGCGTCGAACGAATCTGCGTCAGACTGGAAGCTGCTCTGGAAAGGGACGCGGCTCAAAGGGGGCGGCTACTGGTTCCCTTCGCCGATCCTGCACGAGGGGCTGATCTACGCCATGAACGCCAGCTCAATCTTCAGCATTGTCGACGCCGAAACGGGCGAGCTGATCAGCGAAAAACGACTCGACTTCGGCGGCGGCCAGTCCTACCCCAGCCTCACGCTGGCCGGCGGGCTGCTGTTCGCCAGTAGCGACAACGGCGTAACGATCGTGCTGGAGCCGGGCCGCAAACCGAAGGAGATTGCCCAGAACTCGCTGGAAACGTTCCGCAGTTCACTCGTGTTCGAAGGCCAGCGAATGTACGTCCGCACGACCAAAGGGCTGTGGTGTTTTAGTGAGAAGTAACGCCGTTTTGTCGTTCGCAGGCGGCGGTCCGCGCCGTGCGTCTGGCTGAAACGCGGCATCCTGCAGGTGATACGTTAACCATCCCAAAAGCGAGTTCGCCGACAGCTTATTCTTGAGCATGACCACAGGAATGAATGGCACTTAATCCCGCGCAGGTCGTTTGGTGGATGGGGGATGATTGAGGTAGACACGAGAGGGCCTCGCCTGCTTATTCTTTGGGGATCTGAACTCTCAAAGAGGCAAGGAGGCCCTCCCACGTGTTCGATTCTTTGCGACGACGGTTTGCCGCGGCCCGAAGCGACAGCCAGGCGGAGTTGAACCTGAGATCCTTGAAATCGGTGATGCCATTGGACCACTTGCGTTGCAAGAAACCGCACCGCGTGCGGAACGAAGTGCGAGCGCACCTGCTGGCCTGCAACCTGATCCGGCAGGGATGTGCGAGGCGGTCGCCGAGGGCGCGGTGGAGTCCTGGCGGATCAGTTTCAAGGGAACGTTGCAAACCTGCAATGCTTTCCTGCCTTTGCTGCAGGCGCTTGCGGACTGGTTGTGTGATCTGCTCTTCGCTGGTTGTTTAAAACAGGCCGTCGGCGGCCGTCCTAACCGCAACGAACCTACTCGCCTAGCTGGCCGAGCGTCATCAGCAGTTCGCTCATCTCGCCGGCGGCGTGGTTGTCGCCTTGGGTTCGGGCGACTTCGATGCCATCGCGCAGCGCGGTGCGTGCTTCGTCGATCCGGTCCAGCGAGACCAGCAACTGGGCGCTCATGAAAAAAGCCGCCACATAAGGCGGTTCGTCGGCCATCAGGCTGCGAAAACCGGCAAGGCATTCTTCATGCTCGCCCGCTTTGCGCTGTTCCAGGGCAAGCGAGTATCGCAGGAACGAATCGTTCGGTTCGTCGACTAGCATCGCTTCGATTTTTTCACGTCGCGTGGGTGCATTCATCAGAAAATCCGGTGGGCTCTGGCTGGCAATCGGGTGGAAGAGGATACTGCAGTCCTCGCTCCGTTATTCTGGCAGAACCGGGGGAAAACCGCCAGGAGTTGAGGGTTTCCGGTTCCGGGTTGGGTCTTCCGTTTCATGGTGGCATTCCTCTTCGGAGACTGGCTGGATGCACGTTTTTTGTCGCACCGTTATCGGTTTCGCAGTCGGGCTCTTTCTGGCCCGGCCGGCGCAGGCCGAGCCGCCCGTTTTGCCCAAGTACGGCGAACGGGTCGTCCGTCTGTACCAGGATCGCCAGCACCTGCAGCGACGACCGGCGCCCGACTACTGGGCGCTGTCGCCGTATTACGTCGCCCAGCCCAACGACGTGTCCTGCTCGGCCGCCTGTGTGGCGATGATCGTCAACGCCTTGCGGGCAAGGCAGTCTCTGCCGGCCGATGCGGAACTGGCGACGCCGGAAAGTGTGGTCGCCCTGGTCGCTGCCCACCGCTGGGGAGAGAAGCTGAGCGACGACGGCCCCGGCGTTACGCTGGAGGAACTGGCCCTGATCCTGCCCGACGTTTTCCGGGCCACGCCCGGCGCCGCCGCCCGGACGGAAACGCTGCGGTTCGCCGGACCGACCGCCTTGGCCGACCTCCGCCAAGTGCTGCTGGCGAATGAGCGATCCGACGACGACTTTCTGGCGGCGAACTTTCTGCAGAGCACGGCGACCGGCGATCCGGCCGGAGCGGTCGGGCACCTCGCTCCGGTGGCGGCCTATGACGTGGAGCAGGATCGGGTGTTGCTGCTGGACCCGGATCGTCGCTGGTACGAACCGTACTGGATCCGCGTGGAAACGTTGCTGGCCGCCATCTCCACCGTCGATCCGGTCGCCGGTCGTCCCCGCGGATTGCTGCGCGTGACACGGCTGCCCGCGGAGCCGGAAGCGTCGATCGCGAAGTGAAAGACGACCCTCCAGCGATTGTGCCTGGAGTTCCGTCAGTAAATAGATCGACGTCCCGCGTGAGACACGGCTGTCCGTCGAAGTTCGTCAGTAACACTTTTCGCGTTCCCCGCTGCCGCCTGGCCAAAGTAAAGCAATCTGCCTGGCTTTGCAGGGGCGCCTTGGTGGTTGATAATCATCCCAGCGTTCCTCGAAAGCGCGCATCCCGTGGCGAAGCAGCAGAGGACGAACCTCCAGGCGGTTGGCGGCCGTTGCTCGTTGTCCTGTTTTGCTCCGTTGTTTCCTTGCCTTCCTGCGCCGCCTTGAGGCGGAAGTACTGACTGCCATGACCGTGCCGACTCGACCGCTCCTGGCTTTGACCCTGGGGGTCGCCATTCTGGGGCTGGTGAAATTTTACATGGTGTTTCAGGCCAGCATTCCGTCGCAGCAACTGGCCCTGATCCCGCCGGCGGCGACCGGCAAGTTTCGCGTCGACGTCACGCTGACCTTCGCCACTTCGGCCGATCAATTCGCTCTGTCGGATGATTCCAGCGGCCTGCAGGTGCGGCTGGCGGGAAGCGAGTTGTACCGCGCGGTGTCTCCCTTGCCGGCGGGGGAAGTCCTCACGATCGACGACCCGCCGATCGTGGTCGGCAAGAATGAAATCTGGCTCAAAGCAGTGCCCGCTGACACACAGGACTTTGGCGCAGGCCCTGCCCTGCCCGCGGACGACGGCTTTGGCTTCTCGGCCGGCGAGCCTGCCGCCGCGGCGCCCGATCTGCCGCGGCAGCTTTCCCACGCCGTGCGGATACGGGTGCAGCGGGATCAAGCCGTGCTGGTCGATACGACCCTGTGGTCCGACCGCGGAGCGCCGGTGGAAGGCACGGTCCCCTTTACGGTTCCTCCTTTGGCCAAAGACGACACCCATGAGTAACCGGTCCAGCTGGCTCGCCGTCAGGGCGGCCAGATCGTTTTTCCTGTCGCACTTTCGGCTGCAAGTCTTATGATTGAACGCCCCTCGGAGAAACGGCCCGCCGCGGCGGCGATTGAGGTTCGCCATCTGACGGTCAGCTATGGCCCGACGCCGGCGTTGCTGGATATTTCGTGCACGATCCCGGCGGGACAACTGGTCGGCGTGATCGGCCCGAACGGCTCTGGCAAGTCGACTCTCATCAAGTCGATCCTGGGCTTCATCCGGCCCGACTACGGCGAGGTGCTGCTGTTCGGCGAGCCGGCGGAAAACGCCGCCGGCCGGGTGGCCTATGTGCCGCAACGGGGCAGCGTGGACTGGGACTTTCCCATCACCGTCCGCGAAGTCGCCCTGATGGGGCGATACGGCTATCGTCGCTGGTGGAACAACATGACGGCGGAAGACTACGCCGTGGCCGACCAGGCCCTGGAGCAGGTCCGCATGAGCGACTTTCGCGAGCGACAAATCGGCCAGCTGTCAGGCGGCCAGCAGCAACGGGTGTTCATGGCCAGGGCGCTCGCCCAGGGGGCCGACATTTTGCTGCTGGATGAGCCGTTCGCCGGGGTCGACGCCGCGACGGAACACGCCATCCTGGATGTGCTCCAGCGGACCAAAGACGCCGGCCGCACACTCGTGGTGGTGCACCATGATCTGACGACAGCGGCCGAGTACTTCGACAGCCTGTTGCTGCTGAAACAGCGACTGTTTGCGTTCGGCCCGCCCGAGGCCGTGCTGCACCGAGAACTGCTGAGCGAGGTTTACGAAGGTTCGCTCCGCGCGTTCGCCCATCTGCCTGGCCCTGAGGACAAGGAATGAACGATCTGTACTCCCTGCTGGTGAACCTGCATGAATTGAACGCGGGGGCGTTTCGCGCCGCGATCGCCGGCGTGCTGGTGTCGGGCGTGTGCGGGGTGATGGGGTGCTTCATTATTCTGCGGCGGACGTCGTTCCTGGCCGATGCGGTCGCGCATTCCATGCTGGCCGGCGTGGTGGCCGGCTTTCTGGTGATTCGTTTCGCCATGCAGGTTCCCGCCGTCGCGACGCTGATCGATGCCACCCTGGGCGAGACGGCTCGCTCCACCGCCATGCTGATCGGCGCCACGCTGGCGGGATTGTTGACGGTCGCCCTGGTGAACTTTATTTCGCGCACGTCGCGCGTGAAAGAAGACGCGGTGATCGGCCTGACTTACACGGCCGTGTTTTCGCTGGGCGGGGTGTTCGCTTCGTATTTCAGCCGGTACATCGACCTGGACCTGTATCACTTTCTGATCGGCGATCTGCTGGGGGTCAGTCATGGCGATATGTGGATGATCGCCGGGGTCGCGGCGATCGTGCTGGCGGTGGTGCTCTGTTTTTTCCGCTCGCTGCTGCTGGTGAGTTTTGATCCTGTCATGGCGGCCTCGATTGGCGTTTCCGTGCTGCTGGTCGAATACGTGCTGACAATCTGCACGGCCATGGTCGTGGTGGCGGGCGTGACCGTGGTGGGGGTGGTGATGGTCGTTGGGCTGTTGATCATCCCGGCGGCGACGGCCTACCTGATCAGCGATCGCCTGAGCCGGATGCTGCCGCTGGCCGGCATGTTTGGAGTGACAGGGTTTGTCATTGGCTATAGCGCCGCGCTCTGGCTGCAGCAGGTGGCGCCGGGGGCGGCGATCGTGCTGGCCTGTGCGGGGCAGTTTTCGATCGCCTTTTGTCTGGCGCCCAAGTACGGTCTGCTGGCCGACTGGATGCGGCGCCGGAATCTGGCGCCGCAGCAACTGGTCGAAGACGTGCTGGGCAGCATCCTCCGCAGCCCCCAGGAACAGGCTCCCCTGGCCGATGTGCTGCGGCTGGTCGCAGGGAAGTCCCGCGAAATCCGTCGGGCCGTTCGCTCCCTGGACCGGCAGGGTCTGCTCAGCAGCGACGGCGAAACGCTTTCCCTGACTGATGAAGGCCGGCGGGAAGGGCTGCGGCTGCTGCGCGCCCATCGCCTGTGGGAATCGTACCTGGCCCATGTCGGCATGCCGAGCGAGGAACTGCACGACCGGGCCCATCAACTGGAACATGTCCACGATGAGGAGACGGTCGATTACCTCGACGACAAGCTGGGGCACCCTTTGCTCGACCCGCACGGCAGCGAAATCCCCGAAGACTTTGTGCATCTGACGCCCGGCGCCGAAGTCAACGCGGCCTTGCTGCGAACGGGCCGCCGCGGAGAAATCACCGCCCTGGAGCCAGCGGCCGAAGGGCTGGGGCTGGAGATCGGCATGTGGATCATGGCCGGCGATCGCCAGCGGGACGGCGAAGCCTGGCTGTTCCATCTGCCTGGCGGGGCCAAAGTGCTGCTCGACCATGCCGCCGCCGACGCCGTCCGCGTACGCGTCGAGTAAAGATTGACTGCCGGAAGGCGACAGTTGGTCGTCTTTTGCTTCCCAAATGAAGGCGTCGTTTCCAGAGTTGCAAGGCGGCTCTCCGCCGGGTCGCGTCGCGGCGGAAGAGAGTCGGGCCGCATTGCCGCCGGGACGCGGGGGCGTATGATGGAAACGGCGGCGCCTTTTGTGACGCGCCGTTCTGCGTGCGATTCTCCAGTCCTCACCCGACGAACCGGCCTGTGCTGTATAAACTTTTTCTGCTCTTCATCATTGTGCCCATGGTGGAGATGGCTCTGCTGTTCTGGATCGCCAGCCATACCCGCTGGTATGTCTCCCTGGCGGTGGTGATTGTGTCCGGCATGGTCGGGGCGGCCCTGGCAAAGCACCAGGGCTTCCGCGTTTTCCGCCGCATTCGGGAAGAAATGCAGCAGGGACAAATGCCGGGCGACGCCCTGCTTGACGCTTTTCTGATCCTGTGCGCGAGCCTGCTGCTGCTGACGCCCGGCGTACTGACCGACGCCGTGGGCATGCTGCTGCTGATTCCGCCCGCCCGGCACTGGGTCAAACCCCGCCTGGTGCAATGGTTCAAAACGCGCTTCCGCATCGGCGGCGCCCGCGGTTCCGGAGCGGCCAGTCCGACCAGCGGCAATCCGTCCGCCGGCCGGTCGCAAGTCATCGACTCCTATGTGGTCGACTCCAAAGTGGAGAAGC